>JBOHKB010000173.1:0-20545 GCA_050728815.1 Propylenella sp. | reverse complement strand
GGCGGACCGCTACCGCCGCCGAAGCGTCATGGCGGTCTGCCTCGCCGTCGAGATGCTCTGCGCTGTCGGGCTTCTAGCGTTCACCCTCGTTGGAGGCCGGCAGGTGTGGCTCATCTTTGTCATCCTCGCCGGTTTCGGCGCCGCCCGCGCCTTCTACAATCCGGCGCAGCAATCGCTGCTTCCGAACCTGGTGCCGCCCGCGTTGCTCGGCAACGCCATCGCGCTGAGCTCGGCCAGTTGGCAGCTTTCCACAATCTGCGGGCCGGTGGTCGGCGGGCTCCTCTACGACGTTCGGCCGGAACTCGCCTATGGCGCCGCCCTCGCGCTTCTCGCCGCTTCCGCCGTCCTCATCCTGCTCGTGCCGCAGCAGCCGCGGCGCATAGCGCCGGCGCGAACGGACTTCGAGACGATCGTCGCCGGCTTCCGCTACATCTGGCACGAAAAGGTGGTGCTCGGCGCCATCTCGCTTGACCTCTTCGCCGTGCTCCTCGGCGGCGCCACCGCGCTCCTCCCGGTCTATGCGCGCGACATCCTGGAGGTCGACGCGAGCGGGCTCGGGCTGTTGCGGGCCGGTCAGGCGATCGGCGGAATTGCGGTCGCGCTCTATCTCACCACGCATGCGATCCGCGATAACGCCGGACTATGGATGCTTTTCTTCGTCGGCGTGTTCGGCCTCTTCACCGTCGTGTTCGGCGTCTCAGCGTCGCTCTGGCTCTCGGTCGCAGCGCTCATCGTCATGGGTGGGGCGGACATGGTGAGCGTCTACATCCGCGAGACGCTGATCCAGCTATGGACGCCGGACGCGGTGCGCGGACGGGTGAACGCGGTGAACATGGTTTTCGTCGGCGCGTCCAATGAGCTGGGAGAATTCCGCGCCGGCGTGTCCGCCTGGCTGATCGGCGCGGTACCCGCGGTCGTCATCGGCGGCCTCGGCACGATCGGCGTCGCCGCGCTCTGGTGCTGGTGGTTCCCAGAACTTCGGCGCGCCCGCCGTCTCGATGGGCGAGCGTGAAAAAAAATCAGCTCGCCGTTGCGAGTACGGCCGTTCCTCCGCGGGCCGCGACAGTCACAGATTCGCGGAGTCGCTTAACCTCCGCCTCCAGTGCCTCGATCCTCCGCTCGCGCTCGGCAAGTGCGCCCGCGACGTCGGCGGCGTCGAAGCGCTGCGGAATGTGCTGCGAGCAATTCGAGTCCCACGCCGAACCGGTGAAGAGGATCACCTGTTCCGCGCGTGCCTTGTAGCCTTCCGGCATTAGTTTCTCCGTGAGAGCCGTATCCTCCTCGATCACGCGCGCCTCGCCCCAGATCTTGATGCGACGGCGATGCGCGTAGTCGATCAGGAAGAGAAACGCCTTGCGATTATCGGCGAGATTGCCCTGCGTGATGTACTGCCGGTTGCCGGTGAAATCGACGAAGCCGATGGTTCTCTCGTCGAGCACGCGCAGGAAGCCGGGCGGGCCGCCGCGATGCTGGATGTAGGGCTGCCCCTCGGCGTTCGCGGTGGCAAGGAAAACGCTCGTCTGCGCCTCCACGAACGCCGCGAGATCGGGAGTGATCCGCGTCTGGAGGCCGCCCTTCTCCTCCAGGCGGCGGTAGCCGCCGCGCGAGCCTTTGCGCTCCTGCACCGCCTTGACGGTCGGCGAGAAGGCGACGTCGCTCGAGCAAGAGGTGGCGGCGCCCATTGTAATACCGGGTCACGCCGCCTGGCGGGCGGCGACAAGCGGAAAGTCGATCTCGGTCGCAGCGACCGTGTTGACGTAGTTCGTCCACGTGTTCAGGGCGACATGGAGGACGATCTCGATGACCTGCGCATCGTCATAGCCGGCGAGCCTCACCGCGCGGATATCGTCGTCGGAGACATGGCCGCGCTCGCGCGTGACCTTCACGGCGAAGCGAACGGCTGCGTCGGCCTTCGGATCGTTGGAGCCGCCGTCGCGGTTCGCCGCCATCTCGGCGTCGTCCAGCTTCGCGAGAATCTTGCCGAGATAGGTGTGCGCCGAAAGGCAGTAGCTGCAGCCGTTGATCCCGGCCACGGCGAGCGCGATGCGAGCGCGCGTCGGGGCGGGTAGTGCGCCTTTGCCGAGCGCCTCCATGAGGCCGACATAACCCTGGAGCGCGGCGGGGCTGTTGGCGACCGTACGGAAGAGGTTCGGCACGGCGCCGAGCTGCTTCTTCACCGCATGAAGCATCAGCTGCGAGACGGCCGGCGCGGCTTCGATGGTCGCGGGGGTCGGGATGCGGGTCATCTGGGAATCTCCGTGGATGGCAGCCACCAAAAGGGCCCAGCGCCCGTCTGACTACCCATTCCAAATAGTGATAGAAATGCCGCAGATTGGTAACCTGACTTCCAAAAACCGGTAGGACGCATGGACAGACTTGAATCGATGGCGGTTCTCGTGGCGGCGGCTGAGGCCGGGAGCCTTTCGGCAGCGGCGCGGCGTCTCGGCATGCCGCTCGCAACCGCGAGCCGCAAGGTTTCCGACCTCGAACGTCATCTGAAGACGCGGCTTTTCGTCCGGTCGAGTCGCCGCCTCACGCTGACCGACTCAGGACGCACCTATCTCGCCGCCTGCAGACGCATTCTTGAACAGGTGGAGGAGGCGGAGCGGTCCGCTGCGGGCGAGTACCGCACCCCAAGGGGCGAACTCACCCTGACGGCGCCGATCGTCTTCGGCCGCCTCCATGTGCTCCCAATCATCTTGCAGTTCCTGAGGGACTACCCGGACATCCGCGTTCGTCTGGTCCAGACCGACCGCATCGTCGACCTGATCGAGGAGCACGCCGATCTCGCCTTGCGGATCGGCGAGCTTCCGGACAGCAGCCTCGTTGCAACTCGCGTCAGCGCAGTCCGCCGCGTGGTCTGCGGCAGCCCGGCCTACTTCGCGGCGCGCGGCGCGCCGCAGCGCCCGGAAGAGATCGCGACTCACGACTGTATCAGTTTCGAGGGCCTCACGTCTCCGGACGAATGGACCTTCCGTATCGGCAAGGCCGACAGGGTTTTTCCGATCCGCTCGCGCCTCGTCGTCAACACCGCCGAAGCGGCGATCGATGCCGCCATCGCCGGACTCGGCGTTGTGCACGTCCTCTCTTATCAGATCGCGGACGCTGTGCGGGCCGGACGCCTGGCGCTCGTGCTTGAGGATTTCGAGCCGAGTCCGTGGTCGGTGAGTCTCGTCTACAGCGGTCAGCCGCAGCTGCCAGTGAAGCTCCGCGCATTCCTCGACTTTGCGGCGCCTCGGCTCAGATCGCGCCTAGAGCGCCTGAAAAGACATCCGGGCCCGAAGGCCAGCGGAAATCAATCTACCAAAGCAAAACGATCGACGTCGAAGAGCCCGTAGTCGGTGATCTTCAGGTGCGGGATCACCGGCAGCGGCAGGAAGGCGACCTGCAGGAACGGCTCCGGCAGCGCGCAGCCGATCTCGCGCGCGGCGGCGCGGAGCGCGATGAGCTTCTCGCGGACCGCCTCGAACGGCTCGAGGCTCATCAGCCCCGCGAACGGCAGCGCCAGCTCGGCGCGAACCGCGCCGCCCGCCGTCACGACAAGGCCGCCCTGCATCTCGATGATGCGGTTGACCGCCGCCGCCATGTCGGAATCGTCGGCGCCGACGACGGTGATGTTGTGGCTGTCGTGCCCGACGGAGGAGGCGATCGCGCCGCGTTTCAGGCCAAAACCGTGCACGAAGCCCAAGCCGATGTTCTCGTTCCTGCCATGGCGGGCGATGACCGCGCACTTAAGCGCATCCTGGGCCATGTCAGCCTTCACTTCGCCGTCGCGTGCGCGGAGGCGCATTTCCAGGCGGTCGGTGATGATCCGCCCGGCGTTGACCCCGATCACCGGCGTCGGATCGCGGCCGGGGGGGATGCGGAAATCCGCCGCCGCCACCGGGGCGCGCTTCACGCTGTCGAGCCCCACCGGCGAAAGCGGAGGGCGTTCGGCGAAGAGCCTCTCCTCGACCGGCCGGCCGCCGGCGACGACGCTATGCACTCTGCATTCGTCAAGGCTCTCCAACAGCACGAGGTCCGCGCGCCAGCCTGGCGCGACCAAGCCGCGGTCGCGCAGGCCGAAAGCGTTCGCCCCCGACCAGCTCGCGGCGCGGTAGACCGCGTGCCGCGGCCGGCCGAGCGCGATCAGCGAGCAGATCATGAAGTCGAGGTGCCCCTCCTCGCCGATGTCGAGGGGATTTCTGTCATCGGTGCAGAGCGCCATGAACGAGGCAGTGTTTTCGTCAAGCACCTCCGCGAGCGCATTGAGGTCCTTCGAGACGGAACCCTCGCGGATCAGAATGGTCATTCCCTTCGCGAGTTTTTCGCGCGCTTCTTTGGCGCTCGTCGCCTCGTGGTCGGTGCGGATGCGTGCGGCGAGATAGGCGTTCAAGTCGCGGCCGGAGAGGAGCGGCGCGTGCCCGTCGATGTGCCCGTCCTGGAAGGCGGCGAGCTTGTCGAGCGGTCCCGCATCGCCGGCGATCACGCCGGGAAAATTCATGAACTCGGCGAGCCCGATCACCTTGGGATGGCCACGGAGCGGGGCGAGGTCAGCAGCAGAAAGCTCCGCGCCCGAGGTCTCGAACTTTGTAGCCGGCACGCACGAAGACAGATTGACGCGGAGGTCCATCAGCGTCCGCTCCGCCGCCGCGAGGAAGTAGCGAATGCCGTCGAGCCCCAACACGTTGGCGACCTCGTGCGGGTCGCAGATCGCTGTGGTGACGCCGTGCGGCAGGACGCAGCGGTCGAATTCGAGCGGCGTCACCAGCGACGATTCGACGTGGAGATGCGTGTCGATGAAGCCGGGCACGCAGAAGAGGCCGTGCGCATCGATCCGCCGCCTGCCCTCGTAGCGAGCATGCGTCCCGACGATGCGGTCGCCGACGATCGCGATATCGGTGCGGGTGACGGCGCCGGTGATGACGTCGAGCAGATCGACGTCGCCGATCACGAGTTCGGCCGGCTCGCGCCCGGCGCCCGCGGCGATGGCTCTCGCGAGAGATGCGCGGTCCATCCGCGCTTATCGATTCCGGCAGGGCCGGAATCGATCGCTATCCATTTGCTGGAGCATGATCTTTTCCGAAACCCGGTTTCCACTTTTCGGGATCATGCTTCAGATATCAAGGAACCGCCACGACGGGAATCCTGCGACGGGCGACTCGGCGGCGAACACCGCGCCCGATAGCGGCGAGCGCTGCATCAGCGCGGCCGACCGCCCCTCCCTCAGGCTGGTGAGATAAAGCGTGCGGTAACCGGGCCCGCCGAAGCACGGCATGGTCGGCGCCGGCACCGGCGTCTCGTAGCTCTCGACAAGCCGCCCGTTCGGCGAGAACCGGTTGAGATGGCCGGCGGAGACGCCGGCGCTCCAATAGTAGCCGTCCGCGTCGCAGCTCCCGCCGTCCGGCCGGCCGAGCGCCACCTCTGGCTCGGCGATCCGGGCGCGCTCCGAGATTTCGCCGGTGTTCCGGTCGAAGCGCCATCGGTCGATCCATGGCCCGCGCGAATCCGCATGGAACATCAGCTCGCCGTCGGCGGTCCAGGCGAGGCCGTTGGAAACGAAAAGCCGATCGACCTTGCGCTCGACACGGCCGGACGGATCGACGCGGTAGAGCGCTCCGATCGGCTCCTTGTCCGCTCGGTCGTCCATGCTGCCGATCCAGAACGCGCCGTCCGGCCCGACCCGCCCATCGTTCAGGCGCGTCTCGGGGATGTCCGCCTCGATGCGGCAAAGCTCCTGCTTCGCCCCGCTTGCAGGATCGAACAGGATGACCCCGTCGCGGAGCGCCACGACCAGTCGCCCCGACGCGGCAAGGCCAAGCGAGCCCACCTCGCTCTCAAAGGTCCAGGACTTGAGCTCGCCGGATTCGGGCTCGCGGCAATAGACGAGCCGCCCCAGAGTATCGACGAAATAGAGCCGGCCAGTACGCTCGTCGTAGAGGGGGCTTTCCCCGATCCTGCATCTGACATCCGCGACGCAGGCGAAGTGGAGGTTCATTCTCTCATCCGGGCGTTCCAAGCGGCCTCGGGCCACTATTAGGGTGGCGCCGCGCGGCGCGAAAGGGCCTCCGCGGACGCTGTCCCCCACTCCGCGCCCGTTCTCTCGCGCTATCGGAACCGCTTCAGCACTTCGTTCAGGGTGCCGAGCAGCTCAGGACCGCCGAACGGTTTGCGAATGTAAGCGGCGGGCTGCACCTCCGCGGCGCGGGCGAGCGTATCAGGGTCGGCGTTCGCCGAAACGAAAATCACCGGCACGTCGCGGCGCTGTCGGATGGTTCGCGCCGCGGCGATTCCGTCGCCTCTTCGCAGCGCGATATCCATCAGAATGATGTCGGGCTCCAGGCGCTCGTCTTCGGTAACAGCCGCGCGCTCGCTGTCGACGATGGCAAGGACTTCGTGATTGGCTTCGATCAGCATCTGCTCCATTTCGAGCGCGACCAGGAACTCGTCTTCGACGATGAGCACGCCGACGCGCGACTCGTCGCGCTCGATTTCGTCCTTCGCGATACCCGGCGCGGAGTCGTCCTCGACTCTCGCCGGCGCCAACCACAATCTCGGAACCACGCTTACCGGAATTTCATGCATCGGCGCCCCCATCGGACGGAACGAGAACCACGAACGACTTGCCGGGACCGCTCGGCACGATGTCGAGCTTTCCGCGTAGCTGGTTCACCAGACCCACTACCATCCGCATGCCGAGACTTTCGCTTTGCGCCGCATCAAACCCCGTGGGCAATTTTTCCCCGTCATCCGATACCGTCAGGAGAATGCCGCTCTCGTCGGAGCGGCAATCGACACGCACCACGCCTGTCCCGCCGCGAGGATAAGCGTGCTTGAACGCATTCGTAACCAGCTCGTTGACGATGAGCGCGAGCGGGATCGCCTTGTCGGTCGCCAAAAGGACCTCCGATGCCTGGCATTCGAGATGCGGTCCGCCCTGGCTGCGCAGAGCTTTGTCCAGCTCCTCACACATCTCCAGAAGATACCGGTCGAATCGCAATCGATCGAAATGCTGGTCCTGATAGAGCCGCTGGTGGATGCGGGCGATGGTCGAGACGCGCTGCATCGCGTCCTCGAAGTGGAGGCGAAGTCCGGGGTCGGGGATGCGGAGCCGCTGCAGGCCGAAGAGGCTCGACACCAGCTGCAGGCTGTTCTTGACCCGGTGGTTCACCTCACGGAGGAGCACGTCCTTCTGCAGCAGCGCCTCCATCAGCTCGCTCTGGCGCGCCGCGAGCGCCTGCGACATCGATTGAAAATGCTCGGCGAGCGAGCGCAGCTCGGGCAGCCCCGCTGGAGGCTCATTGGCCCCGCTCGCGAAATCGCCGCGGGCGAGCGAATCGGCATGCTTCGTCAGAGCGCGAATCGGCCGAAGCACCGCAACCCGCGCGCCAGCCAACGCGGCGGCGGCCGCGATCACGAACACCAGGAAGGTCAGCGCAAGCTCGCGCCAGAACTGCCGATCAAGCGCCCGAAGCTCTGGCGAGATCGGCTGGCCGACCACGACGGTGGCGTCCATCGGCGCCCACATGATCGCCGAAGCAAGCGCGTATTCGCCGCCCTCGCCGCCGATATCCGTGCGTAGCACGCCGCGGCGCGACTTCAGCGCCGCATCCGCCCAGGCGGCGCCCGACATATCCTTGCCCACCCAAGCCTCAGGCTCCGGCCAGCGCGCGAGCACGATGCCGGCGCGGTCGAGCATGGCGACGAACGCGCCTTCCGGCGGCGGCGGATCGGCGAGCGCGCGCGACAGCGCGTCCGTGGAAATGGCGAGGACGACGACGAACTCGACCGTGCCGTCGTCCTTGAGCGACGGGTTGGCGAACGCAAAGCTGCCGCGACCGGTCTGCCGCCCGACGATGAAACCGGTGGTCTGCGTCCGGCGTGTGCTGACCGCGTCCTTGAAATAGGGACGGTCGGCGATGCTGATCGGACGCGTCCGGCCGCTGCTCGAGCAGATCGGCAGGCCGTCGAGCCCGATCACCGCAAGGCCGGTGATCTCCGGAAAGAGTTCGGCGATATCGGCAAGCTCGCGCGTGCATCCCTCGGGATCGCGCGCCTGGACGCCCGGCAGCTTCGCGACCGCGCTGAGCAGCACCCGCGCCGTCTCGGCGAAGCGGTTCTGCTGCGACGCCGCGTTTTGGGCGAATGCCTCGGCGCGCTCGACGATCTGCTGGCGCTGGAAGGCGTAAAGCTCAAACCCGTGGAGAATCTGGATGACGAAGATGGGCACCGCGGCGACGAGGATCAGGAGCACGAGCCGCAGTCCCAGAGGCATCTCGCCACCTCTCCCCGTCCGGGTGCCTTAGGGCACCATAGCAGGGAGCGGATCGCCCCGAAATGCAGCCAGGGCGGCTATCGCGCCAGAAACAAGCCAAGTTCCTCGAAAAAGCGCTCGGTCGCCGGGTCCTGCTGCAGCAGGATGTGGTTGCTGCCTTGAAGAGCGAGGAACCTGGCGCCGGGGATTCCCGCCGCCAGCTGGCGCCCCGCCTCGATGGGAACCTGCGCATCGCCGCGCGCATGCATCACCAGGGTTGGCGTCTTCACTTTTGCCAGCAGCCCGACGACGTCGAATTGCCCGGTCGTTTCGTAGTATCGAGCGGCGCATTCCGCCGACGTGACTCGCCGCTGGAGTTCCTTGAACGAGTCGACCTGTTCCTTCGTGGCGCCCGGCATCAGCCTTGCCGCGAAGAGCTCGAGAATAGCGGGGTTGTCGGCGCCCCACTCGATCCGCATCAACGTCGCCAGCGCGTGTCGCGCTTCGGCTTCCTGCGTCGAGCGCTTGCCCGCGCCTAGCGCGAACCCGCCATAGAGGATGAGATGCGATACGCGCTCCGGATGGCGCACGGCGTAGACCACCGAGATCGCGCAGCCCTGCGAATAGCCCAGCAACGGAAAGCGCTCGATTCCGGCTATGTCCGCGACAGCTTCAAGGTCGCTGACCCAAGCCTCCAGCGAGAGTTCGTCGACGTCCCAATCGGAAAGCCCGGTGCCGCGAGCGTCGTAGCGGATGAGCGTGTGGTCCTTGGAGAGTCGAGCGAAGAAATGATGCCAGATCGGGCTCTCCCAATCGTATTCCAGATGGTTCAGCCAGTTGGCGGCCTTCACGAGCGGCGGACCGTTTCCGCTGACGGCGTATGCGAGGCGCACGGGATCGGCCGCGCGGCAATAACGGATCTCCTGCCTTTCGTCGGAAATCGCCAGGCCATCGCCCCGTACGGCGAAGACCTCGACTGGTTCCGGCATGTTCTTCAGAGTCTGCGGCCCAAGGCTGCGGTAGCCGAGAGCGAGCTGCTTGTGCACTTGGTCATAGGCCTGGCGCGAAATCGAGATGCCGCCTGGATTGGCGATTGCTTCGAGACGGGCGGCGATGTTGACGCCGTCGCCATAGAGATCGTCTCCCTCAACGATCACGTCGCCTAGGTGCACTCCGATCCGAAACGTCATCTGACGCGCGCCCGGCAATCCGCCATTGCGCGCCGCCATGTCGCGCTGAATCTCGGCTGCGCAAGCGACCGCCTCCACGATGCTCGCAAATTCCGCGAGCAGACCGTCGCCCATCAGTTTGACAATCCGGCCCCGATGTTTTGCGATGGTTGGATCGACAAGCTCTTTGCGGTGCTTCTGGAGCAAAGCCAGCGCCCCGCGCTCGTCCTCGCTCATCATGCGGCTATAACCCGCCACGTCGGCGGCGAAGATCGCGGCTAGCCGGCGTTCCACCATGGACCGTGCCTCCGGGGCGCCGCCGCGATCTAGCAGATTTTGCCGCGAATGCCGAGGAGGCGCCGCGCCCGCTAGGAGCGTCCAGCGCGAGCGCGAAGGGGGAGCGGCCCTCCTTCTCAGATGATCCCAGTGTCAGGAGCCTGCTCCTCGCAAGCCAGCTAGACTGGCAATCCGTGCTGCATTGCGGTATAGGCCGCCGGCACCCCGGCCAAGCAAACGCCCCCGCGGTGCGGACGGCGACACGTCTCGCAAATCAAGCTCCCCGCGGGCAGGCCGTCTCATTCTACGATTCGATCATCAGGATATGGCGGTCGGGCCATGATCAAACGTTTCGTGATCGCGTTGGTGCTCGTCGTCATCGTTTGCGGCGGCCTGATCGGCTTCAACCTGTTCCGCTCAAAGATGATCGGCGAGTTCTTCGCCAACATGCCCGTGCCGGCCGTCACCGTCTCGGCGACGGAAGTCGCGCCGACGAGCTGGACGCCGGAGATCGAGACGATCGGCACGCTGTGGGCGTGGCAGGGCGTCGACGTGGCGGTTGAGCAGGCCGGCGTCGTGAAGTCGATCGAGTTCAGTGCAAACGACCGCGTGGAGGACGGTCAGCTCCTCGTTCAGGTCGACGACGCGGTCGAACGCGCCGACCTGATCTCGGCCGAGGCGGCGGTCGAGCGCGACCGCGCGCAGCTCGAGCGCGCGCGGCGGCTCCGCGAAAGCGGCGTCACCGCCGAGTCGACGCTGGAGGAGGCGCAGACGGCGTTCGCCGAGTCGGAATCGTCGCTCGCGCGCATCCGCGCGGTGATGGAGCAGAAGGCTGTCGAGGCGCCGTTTGCCGGCACGATCGGTATTCCCCGCATCGACGTGGGGCAATACGTGCAGCCGGGCACGGTCATCGCGACGCTGCAGCAGTTCGATACGATGAAAGTGGACTTCACCGTTCCCGAGCAGCTGATGGCCTCGCTGCACATGGGCCAGCCGGCGAGCTTCGGGCTGACTGAGGAAGACTTTCCCTATGCGGGCGAGATCATCGGCATCGATCCCAAGGTCGATCCGCAGACGCGGCTCATCTCGGTGCGCGCCTCCGTCGAAAATCCCGAGGGCGAGCTGAGGCCCGGACAGCTCGCGCGGGTGCGGGTCGCGTTGCCCGCCATCGAGGACATCATCGCGCTGCCGCAGACGGCCGTCGTCACCAGCCTTTACGGCGACTACGTTTTCGTCGTGGAGAAAGACGAGACGCCGCCGCCACAGCAGCCGCCGGCCGCCGGCGCCGAAGGTGAAGGGGGCGCACCCGCGCCTCCGGCCGAGCGCCTTGTGGCGAAACAGGTGTTCGTCGAGGTCGGCCGCCGCCAGAGGAACATGATCGAGATCGTGAAGGGCCTCGAGCCCGGCCAGTCGGTGGTGACATCGGGCCAGAACAAGCTCGCCAACAACACGCCGGTCACGATCGACAACAGCGTCGACCCGGCGGCGCTGGCGCTCGACGGCGGAGACCCCGGCAAGTGAATTTCTCCGAGATATTCATTCGGAGGCCGGTCCTCACGATCGTCACCGCGATCCTCATCCTGCTGCTCGGACTGCAGGGGTTCTTCAGCATGACAATCCGCGAGTACCCGGAGGTGGACGAATCGGTGATCACCGTGACCACCGTCTATCCCGGCGCCGGCGCGGACCTGATGCAGGGTTTCATCACCTCGCCGATCGCCAAGGCGGTGCTGAACGCCGACAATGTCGATTACGTCACCTCGCAGAGCGCGCTCAGCCGAAGCACCGTCTCCGTCAACATGGTGCTCGGCGCCGATCCGGATCAGGCGCTGATCGACGTGCTCTCGAAAGTGCAGGAGGTGCGCGGGCAATTGCCCACCGATGCGGAGGACCCGATCGTCCAGAAGGGCACCGGCTTCGACTTCGCGATGATGTACCTCGCGGTCCGCTCCACCACCATGAACCCGCAGCAGGTGACCGAATTCCTGACGCAGGTGGTGCAGCCGCGCTTCGCCACCATCGAAGGCGTCGGCGACGCGCAGATCCTGGGCGGACGCGACTTCGCCATGCGGGTCTGGCTCGACCCCGTGCGGCTCGCCGCGCGCGAGGTCACCGCCACGGACGTGCTGACTGCGATCCGCGAATCGAACTTCCTCTCCGCTCCGGGCAAGACCGAGAACGAATACGTCGCCTACGCCATCGAAACGGCGACCACGCTGCAGACGCCGGAATCGTTCGGCGCGCTGCCGGTCCGAGCCGAAGGCGACGAGATCGTGCGGCTGCGCGACGTCGCCCGCGTCGAATACGGTCCCGAGAGCGACGACGTGCGCGTCACCTTCAACGACCGCGAGGGCACGTTCATCGGCGTGTTCGCCTCGCCGGGCGCGAACCCGCTCGACACCTCGGCGGCGGTCAAGGCGGAGCTGCCCACCATCGAGCGCGAGCTGCCGCCGGGTATGGAGATCGAGCTCGTCTACGACGCCGCCCGCGCCATCAGCGCCTCGATCGAGGAGGTGTTCAAGACCATCGCCGAGGCCATTCTGATCGTCATCCTCGTCATCCTGATCTTCCTGGGCTCGTTCCGTTCGGTGCTGGTGCCGATCTTCACCATCCCGCTTTCGCTCGTCGGCGTCTGCTTCGTGCTCTACGTGATGGGCTACTCCATCAACCTGCTGACACTGCTCGCCATGGTGCTCTGCATCGGGCTCGTGGTCGACGACGCGATCGTGGTGGTGGAGAACATCCACAGGCATCTGGAACGAGGCGAGCGCCCGCTCCACGCGGCGATC
The DNA here is from genome assembly GCA_050728815.1 of Propylenella sp. Classification (GTDB taxonomy): domain Bacteria; phylum Pseudomonadota; class Alphaproteobacteria; order Rhizobiales; family Afifellaceae; genus DASWJZ01. The sequence goes on along the minus strand of JBOHKB010000173.1, from coordinate 8,078 downwards.
AGCGGAATGCGCGAGATCTTCCTGCCGGTGGTCGCGATGACCATCACGCTCGCCGCCGTCTACACGCCAATCGCGTTTGCGCAGGGGCTGACCGGATCGCTCTTCCGCGAATTCGCCGTCACGCTCGCCGGCGCCGTCATCATCTCCGGCTTCATCGCGGTGACGCTGTCGCCGATGCTCGCCGCCCGCGTGCTGAAGCCGAAGGGCCATGCCGTCAGCCGCTTCCAGAGGAGCGTCGACCGGAGCTTCGAGCGGGTGAGCGACTGGTACGGCCGGCGCGTCGCCTCCACGCTCCGCTACCGGCCGGTGACGCTGCTGATCGTCACCGCGCTTTCCGCGACGATGGTGTTCCTCTTCTTCAACACGGCGAACGAGCTCGCGCCGGAGGAGGACATCGGCTTCATGTTCTCCGTCATCAATGCGCCGGCCTACGCCACCTCCGATTACACCGAGCTGTTCGTCGACGAGGTGCGCAACAAGACCAACGATGTGCCTGAGATGGACGTGCGCTTCTCGGTGGTCGGCTTCGGCGGCACTAACACCGGTTTCGCCGGCTTCGGGCTGATCCCGTGGGGCGAGCGCGAGCGCAGCCAGGCCGAGATTCAACAGGAGGTGCAGAACAAGATCACCGCCGTCGCCGGCGTGCAGGCCTTCGTCTTCGCTCCGCCGACGCTCCCCGGCACCGGCGGCGGGGTGCCAGTGCAGTACATCATCCGCTCGACCGGCGACGCCGACGAGGTGTTCGAGGTGGCGGAGGCGATCAAGGATCGGGCGACCGCGAGCGGCCGTTTCATCATCGTGCAAAACTCGCTCTCCTTCACCCAGCCGCAGGCGACCGTCACCATCGACCGCGACCGCGCCGCGGCGATGGGCGTCGCGGTGAGCGAGATCGGCACGACGCTGACTGCGCTGGTCGGCGGCGGCGCTGTGTCGAAATTCGACCGCGAAAGCCGCAGCTACGACGTGATCACCCAGGTGGCGCAGGGCGAGCGCTTCAATCCCGAAAGCCTTGGCGACTACTACGTCAGGAGCGCCACCGGAGGCATGGTGCCGCTCTCGGCGGTGATCCGTATCGAAACCGAGGCCGCGCCAATCGCGATCGAGCAGTTCAACCGGCTGAACTCCGCCACCATCTCCGGGCTGCCGCGGCCAGGTGTCGCCACCGGCGACGCGCTGCAGACGGTGCGCGACATCGCGAGGGAGGTGATGCCGGCCGGTTTCTTCGAGGATTTCGCCGGCCAGTCGCGGCTCGAGATCAAGGAAGGCAACACGACGCTGATCGCCTTCGGGCTCGCGATCGTCATCATCTATCTGGTGCTTGCCGCGCAGTTCGAGAGCTTTCGCGACCCGCTCATCATCATGCTGACCGTGCCGATGTCGATCTTCGGCGCGCTGGTGCCGCTCAATCTCGGCGTCGCGACCCTCAACATCTACACGCAGGTCGGGCTGATCACGCTGGTCGGGCTGATCACCAAGCACGGCATCTTGATGACGGAGTTCGCCAACGCGCGGCGCGCGGCGGGCGTGCCAAAGCGCGAGGCGATCGTGGAGGCGGCGCGGATCAGGCTCCGCCCGATCCTGATGACCACCGCCGCCATGGTGACGGGCGTCATACCGCTCATCATCGCGTCGGGCGCCGGCGCCAGGGCGCGCTTCTCGATCGGCCTCGTCATCGCCGCCGGCATGGCGATCGGCACGCTCTTCACGCTCTTCGTGCTGCCGATGTTCTACACCTACATCGCTTCGAGCGATGCAGCGATGGAGAAGAACCTGCGGGAGCGCGACGCCATCTCCGAACACCCGGCGCCCGCGGAATAGGCGGAAGGTTATTGTGGCAAACAGAAGCCTTGGCGCGGCTCTCCTGAAGCCTCTCCGCGAAGGCTTCCGCCACGCGCTCGGCCTCAGAAAGCCGCCCTACGTCTCCGATCCGGCACTCCGGAAGCTCGAGCATGTCGTCCGCATTCCGCCGATGACGCCGGAGCTTGCCCGCGCGATAAAACTGATCTCGCCCGGTTTCGACATGCCCGCGGACGAAAAGCTCCGGCGCGCCTTCGAGGCGAACCAGAACGAATCGTGCTGGGGCGAATACCGCGCGCTCGCGCCGGTTCTTGCGGCGCTGCCTCCCTCGCCGAAAGTGCTGGAGCTCGGGCCCGGGCTTGGCCGTTCGCTGATCTTTTTTGCGAAGACGCTCGGCTGGCGCAAGCTGCATGCATGGGAAGGAGAAGGTTCTTCGACCAAGTACACCAGACTCGGGCCACGCTTCGACGATTCCTTCTGCGGCGACATCGCGGCGCTGAGATCGGTGCTGGCGTTCAACGGCGTCGGCGGCGTTACGATCCACAACGCCCGCGAAGCCGGGCTACCCGAGCTGCCCGGCCCGTTCGACTTCATCCATTCGTTCTACAGCATCGGCTTCCACTGGTCGGTCGAGCATTTCTTGGACGACCTCGTTCCACTGCTGGCGGATGACGGGATCATGGCGTTTGTCGTGCCGCCGGAGTTTTCGCCCGGGCCCGCGACTGCGCCGCTTTCGCGAAAACTCGTGACGCTCCCCGTCCCGACACGCAAGGGGCCGCTGAACGGCATCCTCATCCTGAGCCGCAAACCGCTCCCCGACGCCGCGGCCCGCGCCAGTGCAGGCTAGGCCGCGAGCCTCACTCCGCCGCTTCGGCCTGCTCCAGCAAGAACGCCTGCACGTTCTGGAGATGCAGCCGCATGCGGCTCGCGGCGGCGGCGAGGTTGCGCTCCTCGATCGCCGCCACGATCGCCTCGTGCTCGGCGAAGCTGTGGTGGTCGGCGGGCGGGCGCGGGCCGTCGACACGCATGCGGCCCCACACGACCGTGCGCCGGACAGCGTTGACGGTATCGAAGATCGAGAGGAGCAACGGATTGTGCGCCGCCTCCGCCACCGCGCGGTGCAGGCGGTTGTCCCACGTCTCGTAGTGCCGCCAGGTCTCGGCGCTGCGCGCCCCGCCGACGCAGAGGCGCATCTCGGCGATGTCGTCCGCGTTTGCATGGAGCGCCGCTTCGCGCGCGATCTCCGGCTCGACAGCAAGCCGTGCGCGCATCACTTCGGCCGGGCTGGTCTGCGCGGCGATGGCGGCGACGGAGTGAATCTCCGCCACCGGCCGCGCGCCGATGAAGGTTCCCTTGCCGACGTGCCGCCACAGTTCGCCTTGGCGTTCAAGGATCGCGAGCGCCTTCCGGAGCTCGCCGCGAGACACGCCGAGCATCTCGGAAAGCTCGCGCTCGGGCGGCAGCCGGGTCGAGGGCGGCAGCGCCTTCTGCGCGAGCCACGCGCGGAGCTGCGTCAGCGCGCTTTCGCCGCGGTCGCCGCCGTTTTCCGGCCCCGCAGCCGCTTCCGGGCGCTCGAAACGGTTCTCCTCGGCGCGCACCAAAACGCCCCTTCTTCCTTGATCGATCCGCCCGTATGTTCTAACCAATACAGGATTGGTTAGGCAATGGCGTTGCCGGCATCTTCGCTCCGGCAGCACATCGACAATCCGAAATGCCAGCCAGAGGGAGGACGAAATGTCGGTACATACGAAACTGGTAAGCGGCGTCGCTGCCGGCCTGTTCGCCGCGGGCCTCGCGCTCGGCGCGACGATCGCCAATGCGCAGGAGACCGTGCGCGTGGCGCTCGGCGACGTGGTCTCCGAGGAGACGCTCGCCTTCATCGTCGCGCTGGAGCGCGCGAAGGACCGCGGCGTGAATTACGAGCTGACCTCCTTCGCCGAGGAAGACCTCGCCGTGCAGGCGATCGTCGGCGGCCAGATGGATGTCGGCATCGGCACCCCCTATTCGGTCATCCAGCAGACGCAGGTGCCTCTGAAGAATCTCTTCCAGATGTCGGCGCTGGTCTTCTTCCCGGTCGTCTCGACGGAATACAAGTCGTGGAAGGATCTCGACGGACAGCCCTTCACGTTCAATTCGCGCGGCTCTGCGACGGAAGCTTACGGCGACGTGATGGCGGCCCGCGAGGGAATCACCATCGGCGAGCGCTCCTACGTGACTGGCTCGGGCAACCGAGTGGTCGCGCTGCTCAACGGCACGATCAAGGCGTCGATCCTCGACCTCTCGAACAAGAACAAGATCATCGCCGAGGCGCCGGACAAGTTCCACGTGCTTCCCGGCGTCGAGGACCCTGTCAGCGACGAGATCCTCTTCGCCAACTCGGACTGGGTGGAGGCCAACATGGAGACCGCCACCGTCCTGGTCGAGGAGCTGCTGAAACTCTGGCGCGAGATGAACGAGAATCCGGGCGTCATCGAGCAGGAGCGCGCGGCGCGGAACCTTCTCGCCGATCAGCCGGAAGCCGTCGCGGAAGTTCCCGAATATTATGAAGAGGGCGTCGAGGCCGGCATCTGGAACCCCGAAGGAGCCAGCGAAGAGCTCGCACGCGGCGACCTCCAGTTCTACGTCGACGCAGGCCAGCTGAAGGGCCCCGCCGCCGACCTGAAGGTCGAGGATTTCTGGGATCTGCGCCCGATCGAAGCGGCGAAGAAGAATCTTGGTGGTTGATCGCAGAACAGACGCGGAGGCGGAGCTACTCGGCGAGCTCCGCCTCGGCCGCTTCCTGCCGTTCGGGAGGTCAGCCCCCCGGACGGCGCTGATCGACCGGGAGGCTACCCCGGTCGGGGCATTGCTCGGCCATCCGCTGACGCTGCGCATCCTCTCGGCCGTCGTTCTCTGCGTCGCATGGGAATGGGCCGGGCGCGTGCCGGTCAGCCACGCCTTCCCGACCTTCCTTCAGACAATGTCGGCGCTCGGCGGCATGATCGCCGACGGCTCGCTCATCCGCGGCTTCTCGATCACGCTTCAGCCACTCATCCTCGGCCTAGTTATATCGGCGCTGCTCGGCATTGGCATCGGGATCGCAATGGGCCTGAACCGCAAAGCCGAGTGGTTCGCCTCGCCGATCTTCATCGTGGCGCAGGCCGCGCCGCTCGCGGCGCTCATTCCGCTCGTCATCTTCGCCTACGGGATCGGGCTCACCGCCAAGACGCTCGTCGTCTGCATTATGGCGATGCCTGTCATCGTGCTGAACTCCTTCGCCGCCGTGCGGCATGCGCCGAGCTCGCTCATCGAGATGGGGAGGTCCTTTCTCGCCTCGCGCCGGCAACTGATCCTGCGCGTCATCCTCCCGGCCGCAAGCCCGGTAATCTTCGCGGGGCTCCGCCTCGGTTGCGCCGCCGGATTCATCGGCGCGATCCTCGCCGAGCTGCTCATCACGCCGACCGGCGTCGGCGACATCATCACGTTCAACCGCTCGAAGGCGCAGTATCCCCAGATGTATGCGGCGATCCTCTCGATCATCCTGTTCTCCGTGCTGTTCATCGAGCTGCTGGAGCGTATCGAGGTGACCGTCTTCCGGCCCGAGAAGAAGGCGCGCACATGAGCGCGCGGGCAAAGCTTGCCACGCCACGCCCTGTCGCTCAGCGGGAGGCCGTGGTCGAGGTGCGTGGTATCTCCAAGATCTATCCGGGCGGAACGCACGCGCTTGACGACATCGGCGTCGATTTTCCGCGCGGTGAGCTGACATCGCTGCTCGGCCCTTCCGGCTGCGGCAAGACCACCCTCCTGAAGATCATCGCGGGCCTCCTCCCGGCCACGTCCGGCGAGGTACTTGTCAACGGACGTCCGGTCAGCGGGCCGGGACCTGAGCGCGCCTTCGTCTTCCAAGATTTCGCGTTGATGCCGTGGGCGACCGTGCTCAGGAACGTCGCCTTCGGCCTCGAGCTTCGCGGGGAGGCGCGGGAGAAGCGCGAAGCGACCGCGCGCCGCTACATCAAACAGGTCGGGCTTGCCGGATTCGAGGAGAAATACCCGCACGAGCTTTCCGGCGGTATGCGCCAGCGGGTCGGGCTCGCGCGGGCGCTTTCGGTCAATGCCGACGTGCTCCTGATGGACGAGCCGTTTTCCGCCGTCGACGAGCAGACGCGGCGAAAATTCCAGGAGGACCTCCTGAAGCTCATCGCGCAGGAGAAGAAGACCTTCATCTTCGTCACGCACTCGATCGAGGAAGCCGTCTACGTTTCCGACCGCATCGTGCTCTTATCGCCGCGCCCGGGCCGCATTCAGCAGGTGATCGAGCCCGACATCTCGCGCGAGGGCGACCCCGACGCGATCCGCCGCCACCCGGTCTATCTAGACACGGTCGACGCCATCTGGCGCGGCCTGAAGCAGTACCTGGAATAGAGCCATGACGATCTATGGCTGGCGCATTCCGATGGTCGGTGCGCTGCTCATCTGGGCGGTGCTCTGGGAGATCGTCGGGCAGCTCGATCTCAGCATCCTGCTCCCGCCGCTGTCCGGCGTGTTCGCGCGCGCGGTCGACATCATCCCGACGCCGGGCTTCATGAAAGCGCTCTGGGTGACCGGCTATGCCTTCGTGATCGGCAATGCGATTGCGATCGTCGTCGGCGTACCGCTCGGCATCCTGATGGGACGCTCCGTCATCGCCGACCGCATCTTCCTGCCCTGGGTGAACCTGTTCCTGAGCGCACCGCTCACCGCGCTGGTGCCGGTCATCATGGTCATTTTCGGGCTCGGCCAGACGACCATCATCATGACGGTCGTCCTCTTCGCCATGTGGATCATCGTGCTCGACGCGCGTGCCGGCGTGCGCTCGATATCGCCTTCGCTGGTGGAGATGGCGCACAGCTTCGGAGCTACCGGCTGGCAGGCGTTCAAGGACATCTACATCTGGGCGGCCCTGCCCGAAATCCTGGCCGGCATCCGCCTCGGCCTGATCCGCGCGGTGAAGGGCGTCATCATCGGACAGATGCTGGTCACCATCGTCGGCTTCGGCGAGCTGTTCAGCCGCTACATGCGCCGGTTCGCGATGGAGGAGTTCTGGGCCTCGCTTCTCGTCCTCCTCGCCTTCGCCTTCATCCTCTCCGAATCCCTGGCGTGGCTCGAGCGCCGGGTCGACTACTACGCGGCGAGCCGGACCTGATCCCTCCCACAACAGGAACGCGACGCATGAACTATCAGCCTTCGACAGCCTACGTGATCGAGCCCGCGGCGGTGACCGGCGTTCCCGTGCGAGGCACGAGCAAGCTCTTTCCGGTGAGGCGCGTCTATTGCGTCGGGCGGAACTACGCGGCGCATGCGATCGAAATGGGCGGCGATCCGGACAAGGAGCCGCCGTTCTTCTTCCAGAAGAATCCCGACAACCTCGTCGTGGGCGGCGGCAGCTTCCCCTACCCTTCCGGCACGAGCGACGTGCATCATGAGATCGAACTCGTTGTCTTCCTGTCGAAAGGCGGCGAGAACATCCCGGTCAGCGAGGCGCTCGGCCACGTCTTCGGCTACGCGGTCGGCCTCGACATGACGCGCCGCGACCTGCAGGGCGAAGCGAAGAAGCTCGGCCGCCCGTGGGAGAGCGGCAAGGCGTTCGAGCATTCCGCGCCGGTCGGCGAGATCCTCCCCGCCGCCGAGATCGGGCATCCGCAATCGGGCGCGATCTGGCTGAAGGTGAACGGCAAGACCGTGCAGGAGGGCGACCTGAACCAGCTGATCTGGAAGGTGCCGGAGGCGGTCGCCTATCTCTCCGGTCTTTTTCGCCTCGCGCCCGGCGACGTGATCATGACCGGCACGCCGTCGGGCGTCGGGCCGGTCAAGCGCGGCGACCTGCTGGAAGGTCACATCGACGGGGTGGGCGACCTCAGGGTGAAAGTCGAGTAGCCGCGAAAACGACCGGGCTTCAGAGAAAAGGGCGCCGCGTGAGCAGCGCCCTTTTCTGCGAGAGCGGGCGGGCGGGGAGGAAGAATCGCCCTCCGCTCCGGCTATTCGGCGCCTTCCGGCGCCGCTTTCACCTGCACGATCCTCCGCCGCCAAGCCATCAGGAATGGATAGAGGAAGAGCACCACGGCGCAGGCGAGGAAGATGAGCGAGAGCGGCCGCGTGAAGAAGATGCTCGCCTCGCCCTGCGACATCAGCAGCGATTGCCTGAGCGACTGCTCGGCGAGCGGCCCAAGCACGATGGCGAGCACCGCCGGAGCGAGGGGATAGCCGAGCTTGCGCAAGAGATAGCCGGCGACCCCGAAGAGCAGCATCAGCCACACGTCGTGCAG
>JBOHKB010000172.1:0-8814 GCA_050728815.1 Propylenella sp. | reverse complement strand
GGCCGCAACCGTTCGACGCGGTCGTGCACTTCGCGGCCGTGCCGCGCATCATGATCACGCCGGACAACGAGCTGTTTCGCGTCAACGTGATGGGGACCTACAACGTGATCGAGGCGGCGGTGAAGCTCGGCATCCGCAAGATCATCGTGGCCTCGAGCGAGACGACCTACGGCATCTGCTTCGCCGAGGAGCCGCGCGATCCCATCTACCTGCCGCTCGATGAGGAGTACGACGTCAACCCAATGGATTCCTACGCGCTGTCCAAGGTCGTGAACGAGAAGACCGCGCGCGCTTTCGCGCTCAGGAGCGGCTTTGACATCTACGCGCTCAGGATCGGCAACGTCATCGAGCCGCACGAATACGAGCGCTTCCCGACCTTCTTCGCCAACCCGGAGATGCGGAAACGGATCACCTGGAGCTACATCGACGCGCGCGACCTCGGGCAGATCGTCAAGCTCTGCATCGAGAAGGACGGGCTCGGATACCAGGTGTTCAACGCCGCCAACGACGACGTCACCTCCGACATCCCGACCGCAGAGCTTTTGAAGCGTTTCTATCCGAACGTGCCGGTCAGGCGGAAGCTCGGCGAGTTCGAGTCGCTGCTCTCCAACAAGAAGATCCGCGAGGTGCTCGGCTTCAAGGAAAAGCACTCGTGGCGGAAATACGTGAAGACGTAGCGAGGGCAGTTCACGTCGGACGTTGCGCAATCCGGGCTCGCCTCCTAGCTTCGGCACAGAGGCAGCCATGACTGAACTTCTCCTCGCCAACGAGCCCTTGATCCGCCTCGCCGCTTTCGCGTCGGTGCTGGCGGCGATGGCGCTTTGGGAGCTTTTCGCTCCCCGCCGCGAGCAGACGATCGGGCGCGGATGGCGCTGGCCGAACAATCTTGGCGTGGTCGTCGTCGACACGCTCCTGGTCAGGCTCGTGTTCCCGACCGCTGCCGTCGGCATGGCGCTTGTCGCCGAAGATCGCGGTTGGGGCCTCTTCCACGCCTTCGACGTGCCCTACCTGATCGCCTTCATCGCCTCGGTGGTCCTGCTCGATCTAGCGATCTACCTGCAGCACGTGCTCTTTCACGCCGTGCCAATCCTCTGGCGGCTGCATCGCATGCACCACGCCGACCTCGAATTCGACGTGACCACGGGCATCCGTTTCCATCCGATCGAGATCCTGCTCTCGATGGTGATCAAGTTCGCGGTCGTCGCCGCGCTCGGCACGCCGGCCGCCGCGGTCCTCGTCTTCGAGGTGCTGCTGAACGCGACCTCGATGTTCAACCATGGCAACGTGCAGCTGCCGGAGCGCATCGACCGGCTGCTCCGCTGGATCGTGGTGACGCCCGAGATGCATCGCGTGCATCACTCGATCGTGGCGCACGAGACAAACTCGAACTTCGGCTTCAATCTGCCCTGGTGGGACCGGATGTTCGGCACCTACCGCGCCCAGCCGGAGGCCGGGCACGAGAAGATGACGATCGGGATTTCGCAATTCCGCGAGCCGCGCGAGCTTCGGCTCGACCGCATGCTGATCCAGCCCTTTCGCGACGACACGCGCGACTATCCGTTCGGGCGGCGGGAGCCAGCGGAATGACGCCGGAGAATGTGCTTCCGCTCCTTCTCCTCGCGCTCGGTCTCCTCGCAGCGGTCGTTTTCTTCCTGAGACGCGGCCGCGGTCCGCAGAGCGGCGGGGAGCCCGCATGGATCGAAGCGAACGAACTCGCCGCGAAACTGAATACGGGCGCCGGGTCCGTCATCGACGTACGCGGACCGGATGAGTTCACCGGGGAACTCGGCCACATCGCCAACGCTTCGAACCTGCCGGTAGGCGAGCTTGCGGGCCGATTGACCGAGATCAACGCGCTTAAGGAAGGGCCTGTCATTCTCGTCTGCCGTACGGACAAGCGCTCGGCGAACGCGTCGGCCATTCTTCGGGATGCCGGCTTCCAAGACGTCAGCGTATTGCGCGGCGGCATGGTGGAATGGAACCGGAGCGGCCTCCCCGTCGAAGGCCGCAACGCCGCCTGAAGTCTGGCGACGCACGGGCGCGAGGCAGGTGGAGAGGCCAATGACCAGAAGCTCCCGTGTAATCGCCGCCGCAAGCAGCGCGGCAACCGCGGCTTGGCCGACCTGGGCCTCGGCCCAGGGCGCGGCCGATCCCGACCGTTACTGGTACGGGCCCCAGATGATGTGGGGCGGAGGATGGTACGGGATGATTTTCGGCCCGATCTTCATGATTCTCGTGCTCGCCGCCTTGATTGCGGTGGTCGTGCTCATGGTGCGCTGGCTCGGAGGCCCGTGGCAGCAGCCGGCACCGCCACACTATCCGCCACCCGGCCGCCCGCCCCTCGACATCCTCAAAGAGCGTTTCGCCCGCGGCGAGATCGACAAGGACGAGTTCGAAGAACGGCGACGCGTCCTCGGCGAGTGAATTCAGGCCCTTAATCCAAGAAAACTTATCCGGTTCAGGAACCGCCCCCAACTCCCCGGCATTAGAGGGCCGTGCGGGGGCTTCCCTACCCAATCCCTTCTATCCAATCCGGCCGCCCTGCTGCGCATCGGGGGCGGTTCGCTGGGTCGTCTTCGCTCGCCCTCTTTGGACTTGCTCTCTGCGGCTCAGCCGGTCCCGTCGGCGCCGGCGACTGTCGCTACCCCGAAATGCGGCTGCTGCAACTTCAGGGGAGTTCTTCCGCGAGCGATGCCGCGATCAACGAAGCAAAAGCGATGCTTGCCGCCTGCGAAAGTCAGGGAACCGCCGTGGGGTTCTGGGAGCAAGAAGCGACGCCAAAGCCGCGCAGCACCGCTCTTCGCACATGGTGCGTCCGGAGCTGCGACGGCTATTACTTCCCGATCAGCTACTCTACGACGCGCGACCGCCTCGACGCGGACAACACGGCTTGCCAATGGATGTGCCCCGCAGCCGAAGCCGAGCTGTTCTTCCACTTCGGTGGCGAGGGACCGGAGCAGATGCGGTCGCTTTCCGGCAAGGCATATGCCGAGCTGGACACCGCCTTCGCCTACCGCACCGCTCTCGACAGGAGCTGCACGTGCGGTGCTCTCACGAGCGTGCCTCGCAGAACGGCGGACGGCTGGCTCGTGCTTGCGGCTGAACGCGAGGCAACGCGCCTGCCCCGCCCGCGACCCGCTCCCGGAGAGGACCCGGAAACCGCGCTCAACCGGCTCGGCGCTCTGTCGCTGAGTTCCTTCGCTCCCGCCACCCCAGCTTTGCCAGGAGCTCCCCTCCCCCTTCGCGTGATCCTGCCGGAGTGGGAATCGGTGGAGAGCCATTTGCTGCTCTCTCCGATTCCCAACTGACGGCCGTCACGCCACTTCAAGCCCGCGCGACAGCTCGAGCGCCTGCTTCTCGAACAGGCTCTTGTAGATGCCGCGCTCGCGCCGGACCAATGCGAAGTGGTCGCCCTCCTCCACGATCTCGCCGCGGTCGAAGACGAGGATGCGGTCCATTGCCCGCACGGTCGACAACCGATGCGCGATGACGATCGCCGTCCGCCCGCGCATCAGCCGGCCCATCGCCTCCTGGATCAGCAGCTCCGACTCCGAGTCGAGGCTCGAAGTCGCCTCGTCGAGGATCAGGATCGGCGCGTCGGCGAGGAAGGCGCGCGCCAGCGCCACGCGCTGACGCTCGCCGCCCGACAGCTTCACCCCGCGCTCTCCGACCAACGTGCGATAGCCGTTCGGCAGCTCCGCTATGAAGTCGTGCGCGTTGGCGAGTTCGGCCGCGCGCACGATCTCCCGCATCGACGCTTCCGGCCGCGCATAGGCGATGTTCTCCGCCAGCGATCGGTGGAAGAGGATCGGCTCCTGCTGCACGATGGCGATCTGCGCGCGGAGAGAAGCCTGCGTCGCCATCGCGACCTCCTGCCCGTCGATCAGCACGCGGCTCTCGTTCACGTCGTAGAGGCGCTGGATGAGCATGACGAAGGTGGTCTTGCCCGAGCCTGAACGGCCGACAAGCCCGACCTTTTCGCCCGGCGCGATTCGGACCGCGAAATCGCGGTAGAGCGGCGTCGCGTGCCCGCCGTAGTGGAAGGTCACGCACTCGAACGCCACCTCGCCGGCGCGGATGCGGATCGGGCGGGCGCCGAGGCGGTCCGGCACGCCGAACGGCTCGGCGTGGAATTCCACCAGCTCCTCCATGTCGTTCACCGAACGCTGGAGATTGCGGATGTGCTGGCCGACATCGCGCAGATACCCGTGGATGACGAAATACGTCGTCAGCACATAGGTCACGTCGCCGGGCGTCGCGCGCCCCTGCCACCAAAGCCACAGCACCGCGCCGATGATGAGTGCGCGGAGAACAACGAGCCCCAAGGCCTGCGTCGTGCCGGTGTTGGTGACCCGCATCCAGGTGCGGAAGACGCGGTTCCGCCACTTGCCGACGACGCACGCCAGCCGCGCTTCCTCGCGCGCCTCCGCGCCGAAGGCCTTTACCACGGCGTTGCAGCTGATCGCATCGGCGAGCGCGCCCCCCATCTTCGTGTCCCACTGGTTGGAGAGACGCGCCGCCGGCGCGACGTAAAGGAGCGACAGCGCGGCGGTCATGGCGACATAGGCGGCGGCGCCCACGACGATGACGACGCCCATCACCGGCCAGTAGAGCGAAAGCACGATGGCAGAGCCGACGAGAACCACGGCAGACGGGAAGAGCGCCACCAGAAACGTGTCGTTCAACAAATCGAGCGCCCACATGCCGCGCGAAATCTTCCGGACGGTCGAGCCGGCGAACGAGTTGGCGTGCCACTCGGTCGAAAAATGCTGCACGCGGTGGAACGCCTCGGCCGCGACTTCGGACATCATCCTGAGCGTGAAGCGGACGATCCCTATGAAGGCGATATGGCGCATGCCGACCGTCACCGCGCCGAGCAGCACGATGGCCGCGAACGCCAGCAGTGCGGCGTCGCGCCCGGCGATGCGATCGCCGCCGGAAGCGACCGCGTCCACGAGCCTGCCGGCAAAGACCGGGAGCAGCACGTCGGCCGCGGTTGCAAGAAGCACGGCAAAGGCGATGCCGCCGGCAAGCAAGGCCTGCCGTCGCCAGTGCGCGAAGGTGAAGCCGAGGACGGCGCGGAACGCTTCCGCCCGCCCGACCGAGCGTAGGGCTCTCATGGTCTTCGACCGGCGCGCGAACGACGCCCGGCCGGCTCCCAGATTCGATTGAAGATTCCGGCGGGCGACCCGCCGGCTATCGGCTCAGAAAGGCCGGAGGGTCGGGCTCAAGGGAACGGAGAGCCAATGCTCCGGGCGTCCACAAGGGACATGCGCAGTCCGGGGATGCGGACGATGCCGATGACGATCTGCATGCAAGGCCTCCCGGTTCGGAGCAAAGGGGCGCGCTTGATACATCAGGCCGGCGCGCCCCGCAACCCATCGCGGAAGCCGAATCCCGTTCGCCGCGCAATTGTCACCGAGCCGGCGGAAATGTTAGCTTCGCTTCGCCCTCAATCGGGCGTGCAACCGGCGCGCCGAAAAGTTGGCGGAACACCGCGCCGGGTGGGAGGAGAACATGACATCCTGGTTAAATCGAGTCGCTGCCGGCGCGGCCGTCAGCGGGCTAGTCGCACTCGCGGCGACGGCGTTACCCGCTTCGGCCCAGACGCTTTACGGGGACATGGAAGCCGTCACGCAGGAGATGCTGAACGTCGCCGCCAGCGACGGCAACAACTTCCTGCACACGAACGCCAACTATTGGCAGACGCGCTACTATCCGAACCAGCAGATCAATGCCGGCAACGTCAAGAAGCTGCGGCCGGCGTGGATCTTCCAGACCGCGATCGTGGAGACGATGGAGACGACGCCGATCGTCGTGAACGGCGTCATGTACGTCACCACTGCGTTCAACCACGTCTATGCGCTCGACGCGCGTACCGGCCAGGAAATCTGGCACTATGCGCACGACATGGGACCGGTGACGACGTTCTGCTGCGGCCCCAACAACCGCGGCGTCGCGGCCTACGGCGACAAGGTCTATATGGGCACGCTCGACGCGCAGCTGGTGGCGCTCGACGCCAAGACCGGCAGCGTCGTCTGGAAGAAGGAGATCGCCGATCCCACGCTCGGGTACAGCGAGACGATGGCGCCGACTGCTGTCGATGGAAAGATCCTGATCGGCACCAACGGCGGCGAGTACGGCATCCGCGGCTTCGTGAAAGCGTTCGACGCGGAGACCGGCGACCTGCTGTGGACCTTCAACACGATCCCGGAGGACTCCGTCGGCGTGTGGGCCACGCATGACGCCACCGGCCGCGATATGCTCCGCGACATCGACGCGGAGAAGCAGGCGCTGCAGGCGCAGGGCGATCCCTACGAGACGCTCGGCGGCGGCGTGTGGCAAAACCCGGCGGTCGATCTGGAGTCGCGGCGCATATACTTCGTGGTCGGCAACCCCTCGCCCGACCTCGACGGCGCGATCCGCCCCGGCGACAACCTTTACACCGACTCGCTCGTTTCGGTGAACCTCGATACCGGCGAGTATGTCTGCCACTTCCAGTACATCGCCCACGACGTATGGGACCTCGACGCGGTCAGCCCGCCGATCATCACTGACGTGACGGACGGCGCCGGCAACACGGTGAAGGGCGTGCTGCACGGCGGCAAGACCGGGCACGTCTACGTGCACAATGCCGAGGACTGCAGCCTGATCCGCTTCTCCGAGGCGATGGTGCCGCAGGAGAACATGTGGGTGCTGCCGACGGCGGAAGGCGCGCGCATGCTGCCGGGCGCGAACGGCGGCGTGGAATGGTCGCCGATGGCGATCAACCCGAACCTCGGGCTCTCCTACGCGCTGAACCTGCACCAGCCGATGACCTATCACGTCGAGAGCTCGCCCTATCCGGAAGGGAAGCTGTGGCTCGGCGGCGCGTTCAAGGTCATCCCGACCGAGGAGCAGTGGGGCAACTTGACCGCGGTCGACTACAACACCGGCACTGTCCGTTGGCAGGTGAAGACCGCGCAGCCGATGATCGGCGGCGCGCTGGCGACCGCGGGCGGCCTCGTCTTCGCCGGCGAGGGCAACGGCAAGTTCAACGCCTACGATGCGGAGACGGGCGCGGTGCTGTGGAGCTTCCGGGCGGGCGCCGGCGTGAACGCACCCCCCGCTTCCTACACGATCGACGGAACGCAGTACATCGTCGTCGCCGCGGGCGGAAACACCCAGCTCGACTTCAAGCGCGGCAACGACATCATCGCCTTCACGCTTGCCGAATAACCTTCGGCAACCTCATATGAAGGGAGGGGCGGAGCGCTCGCGCTTCGCCCTTCTCATTGCAAGCGCCGCTCGGAGCCGTTTCGAATGATCCTCCGTCCGAAGGTCCGAGTCGCCTCCTTCGCTCTTGCGCTCGCGATTCCGCTTTCCGCGGCGATTGCGCAGCCGGGCGAGCCGCCGCCCGAGATCGCGGAGAAGGTCAAGCTCTGCTGGACCTGCCACGGCGAGGATGGCCTGCCCTTGGTCGAGAACGTGCCGATCATCGCAGGCCAGCACATGTTCTACCTCTTGACGCAGCTCCGCGATTTTCGCGCCGATCGCCGCGCGAACGACATCATGACGCCGATGGCCAAGGAATTGTCGAACGATGAGATGAAGGCGCTCGCCACATATTTCTCCGAGCAGCCATGGCCCGACTATCACGAGGCGGCAAGCGGCGCCGACAGAGGGCGCGCGCAGATGCTCGCCGTCGAGGGCGCGTGCACACAATGCCATCTCGACCGTATGCTCGGCGACAGCCGCAATCCGCGGGTGGGCCGACAGAAGATCGACTACACGGAGAAGACGCTGAAGGACCTCCGCGACAACACCCGGCAGAACGCGGCGGCCATGGCGGCGATCGTCCGCGCCTGGTCGGACGACGACATCGCGGCGATGAGCCGCTACCTCGCTGGGCTGTAGGGCGGTTGCAATTCGGCTCAGCCGCGCGTGGCGGCCTTGAGCGCCTGCCGGACCGCCGGCGTCGCGGCGAGATCCGACGCCGTCTTGCCTCCCTTATCGGCTAGCGCCGGGTCCGCGCCATGCCCGATCAGCCAGGCAGCGATCTCCGCATGGCCGCGCTCGGCGGCGATCATCAGGGCGGAGCGCCCGCGGTCGTCGACACGGTCGATTTCGGCGCCGCGCTCGACGAGAAGCGCGACAGTCGCGAGCCCAGCTTCCGTCGTCACAATGTTGGCGTGGCCGGCGGCCCACATCAGCGCGGTCAGATTGTGCGCATAGGTGGCGTTCGCGTCGAGCCCGGCATCGAGCAGCAGCTTGACGATCGGGGCAAAGCCCTTGCCGGCGGCATAGACGATCGGCCCCTTACCTGTGCCGTCCGCCTCGGCGGGATCGGCGCCCTCGCCAAGCAGACGGCGCACCTGCGCCTCCTCGCCGTTGAAGGCGGCGGTGCAAAGCAGCGTAATGCCGTGTGGGTCGACGCGCGCGGTCTTGGCGCCGCGTGACATAAGCAGCTCGACGACCGGATCGCGCTTCCGTGCCAGCGCCGTGGCGAGCGCGGTCGAGCCGTTCAGGTTCGCGTGGTCGATCTCCGAGCCGCGGTCGACGAGGAGCCGCACCATGTTGGCGTGGCCGCTCCGCGCCGCCTTGATCAGCGCCGTGTTGGAGAAGCGGTCGCGCGCCAGCACCGACGCGCCGCGATCCATCAATGCGACCGCGATCGCAATGCAACCCTCGTCGGCGGCGCGGAGGAAGAATTCGTTCAAGCGCGGATAGTTGATCTGGCTCTCAGCCTCAGCGATCCGCTCGCTCAGCCACTCGCAGGCCAGTTGGTTTGCGTCTGGGCCGTAATTCGTACCGGCGGCGCTCTCAGCACCGAAC
>JBOHKB010000171.1:0-15392 GCA_050728815.1 Propylenella sp. | reverse complement strand
GCGGAGGCGCGGGAAAGGCGCGCGCGGGCGGAGGGCGAGGCGCTGGAACGGGCGCGCCGGCAGGCGCGTGAAGCCGCCGCCGAGGACGAGCGCATGGTGCGGCGGTGGTGGAACTGGTTCTGGTGGTGAGTTGGCGGCGCGTAAGGCGGCAATGGTCGCCGCCGATGCAACTCCCGATCGCCGGCCCCCAAGAAAGGCTTCGTTAACCACGCGTGTTTACCCCTCGTTAAAGCGGGGCGTCGCGCCGGCCGGATGCGCGCCGCCGCGCCCGGAGGGACATGTCGCGCATCTCCGCTCTCGCCTGGCTCCTCGCTCCGGCGCTTGTCGTCGCCCCGTTCAGCGCGGCGGCGCAGCCGCGGCCCCGCGCGGATGAAGTCGATTTCATCCTCCGCCCCGGGCAGGCGATAGACGAGGAAGACGAAGAGGACATCTGGGACTGGGACACCGAGCCGGAACCGTCGCTGCTTGAAAGCGAGATCGGCCCGCCGCTCCTCGGTCCGGCCGAAGGCGAGGAGATCGGCCCGGCGCTCCTTGGGCCGGACGTGCCGCTCGAGGTGCGCGAACGCGTGCCGCGCGAGCCCGAGGAGGACGATCCCTTCGCCGCCACCGGCATCCGGCTCGGGCCGTTCGTCATCCGTCCGTCGATCGAGATCGGGGTCTCCGCAACCGACAACGTTGCGCTGGAAGAGGATGGCGAGAGCGCCGTCGGGCTCGTCGTCGCGCCCGCGGTGAATGCGATTGCCGAGGGCGACCGGCACGAGATCGAAATCGATCTCGGCGGCGAGACGATCCTCTACGAAGACGAGCAGTTCAACACGCGCGACGCGTTTGCCCGCATCCGTGGCCGCTACGACCTCGGCGCCGACACGACGCTGGAAGGCGAGGGCGGCTACACGGAGTTCCGCGAGGATTTTTCCGATCCCGACACGCCGGGCGGCGCGGCCGAGCGACCGATGGTGCGCTTCTTCGACGCGACGCTCGGCGTCGAGCAGCGCTTCGGGCGGTTGAGCCTTCGGCCCTCCGCCTTCGTCGACCGCTCTACGCACGAGGACGTGCCGCTTGCCGGGGGTGGCATCGCCTCCCGACGCGAGCTCGACAACACGCAATATGGCGGACGGCTTCGTACGGGCGTTCTCCTCGGCGCCGTCACGCCCTTCGCCGAGATCGCGGCGGGCGTGCGCGATTATGATCAGGAGATCGACGACAGCGGCTTCGAGCGCTCGAGCGTCTGGGGCGAGCTCCGCGGCGGACTCGTCATCGACCGCGGCGAAAAGCTCTCCGGGGAAGTTTCGATCGGTTTCCGCCGCGAGGAGCTTAAAGACTCGACGCTGCCCGAGATCGACGCGGTCCTCGCGAACGCGTCCATCCTCTGGTCGCCGACGCGGCTGACGGAAGTGCAGGTCGACCTTTCCACCGACGTGCAGTCGACGAGCGTTCCCGACGAATCCGGCTCGGTTCTGTATTCGAGCCTCGTCACGATTTCCCGCAGGATTACGCCGCGCATCCGCATCGCCGGCGGCGGGGGCGTGGACTACGAGTATTCGGTCGGCGGCGACTGGGAGGACGTGACCTTCACCGGTTTTGCCGAAGCGTCCTACGCGTTCAACCGCACTGCCTCGGTCCAGGCGCGCTATAGTTTCGAAGCGCTCGACAGCAGCGAAGATGGCGGCGACTACCAGGCGCACATCGTGAGCGTCCGCCTGCGCCTGCAGCGGTGAGGGGCAGCCGTAGCCCGGATGGAGCGAAGCGCAATCCGGGGCTGCGCCAATCCCGGATTGCGCGCCCCTCGACAGGCTCGGGGCGCTCCATCCAGGCTACGGTCTAAGCCCCCTCGTCGCCGAGGAGTGTCGTGAGTTCGCCCCGAAGCTCCGGGCCGATCTCCGGGTGCGCCAGCGCAAACGCGAGGTTCGCCATCAGGAATCCGATCTTGGTGCCGGTGTCGAAGGTGCGCCCGTTATAGCGGAAGCCGGTGAAGCGCTGCGTCGCGGAGAGCCGCCTCATCGCGTCGGTCACCTGGATCTCGCCGCCGGCGCCGGGCTCCTGGTCGTCGAGCAGATCGAAAATCTCCGGCTGCAGGATGTAGCGGCCGGAAATGTAGAGGTTGGAGGGCGCGTCCTCGCGCTTCGGTTTCTCCACCAGTGAGGTGATGCGGAAGCCGGATTCGTCCTCTTCGCCGACCCCGACGACGCCGTAACGGCTGACCTGCTCCCACGCGCATTCCTCGACGGCGATGACGTTGCCGCCATGTCGCTCGTATGCGGCAAGCATCTGCTTCAGACATCCCGGCGTCATCAGCATGTCGGGGAGGAGCACCGCAAACGGCTCGCGCCCCACAATGTCGCGCGCGCACCAGACTGCATGGCCGAGGCCAAGCGGCGCCTGCTGGCGGGTGAAGCTGGTGGTGCCGGCTTTCGGCAGCTCGCGCCGGAGCTGCTCGAGCTCCTTCGTCTTGCCGCGCTCCTCAAGCGTCGCCTCGAGTTCGTAGGCGATGTCGAAATGATCCTCGATTGTCGCCTTGTTGCGCCCGGTGACGAAAATGAAGTGCTCGATGCCCGCTTCGTGCGCTTCGTCGACCACGTATTGAAGCGCCGGCCGGTCGACGATGGTGAGCATCTCCTTCGGCGTCGCCTTGGTCGCCGGGAGGAAGCGGGTGCCCAGGCCGGCAACCGGAAAAACTGCTTTCCTGAGCGGATTTACCACAGTCGGAGCTTCTAATTGCTTATCCTTTCCAATCCCTTACTCTTAGGGTCGACCGGTCCACCCAGAGACCGGAGATGCGGGGTAAGCGTATGAGCGTACTGGTCACCGGCGGCGCCGGCTATATCGGCAGCCAGATGGTGTGGGACCTGGTCGAACGCGGCGAGCGGGTCGTGGTCCTCGACGATCTTTCCACCGGATTCGATTGGGCGGTGGCGCCGCGCGCCGAGCTGGTCATCGGCGACATCGGCGACCGCGTGGTCCTCGACCGCATCATGCAGACTCGGGATGTCGAGACGGTCATGCACTTTGCCGGCTCGGTCGTGGTGCCGGATTCGGTCGCCGACCCGCTCGGCTACTACCTGAACAACACGGTAAAGGCGCGCGAGCTGATCGCCGCCGCCGTCTCGAACGGCGTGCAGAACTTCGTCTTCTCCTCCACCTCCGCCGTCTACGGCGTTCCGGCCAAGCTGCCGGTCTCCGAGGATGCGCCGCTCAATCCGATGTCGCCCTACGGCGCATCGAAGGCAATGACCGAGCGGATGCTGACCGACGCGGCTGCCGCCTACGGTCTTCACTCCGTGGTGCTCCGCTACTTCAACGTGGCCGGCGCCGATCCCAAAGGCCGTACCGGCCAGTCGACGCGCGGCGCCACGCATATCCTGAAGGTGGCGATCGAGGCGGTGACCGGCCAGCGCGACCATGTCGCCGTGTTCGGCACCGATTACGACACGCCGGACGGCACCGGCATCCGCGACTACATCCATGTCGCGGACCTCGTCCGCGCGCATTCGATGGCGCTCGATCATCTCCGCGCCGGCGGCGAGAACCTCCTCCTGAACGTCGGCTACGGACGCGGCTATTCGGTCCTCGACCTGCTCGACGCCGTGCAGCGGGTCTCCGGCCGGGTGCTCGACATCCGCCACCGCAGCCGCCGGCCCGGCGACGTGCCGATGATGGTCGCCGCCGCCGAACGCATCCGCAACGCGCTTGCCTGGGAGCCGCGCTTCGACGACCTCGAAGTCATCGTCGCGCACGCGCTCGCCTGGGAAAACAAGCTGCTCGAAAAGCGCGCCGCCGCCTGAACCTTCCCTGATCGCGGGTGACGCCGGGCTTCTGCCCGGTACCGCCCTTTCAGCACCGGAGTGCCTGCGGGTTCTCCGGACGGGATCCCTTTTTTCCAAAACGGACCGCGCACTCCATGTCCCAGCGTCCAAACCGCATACCTGCGCTCGATGGCCTCCGTGGCGTGGCCGTGCTTGCGGTGTTCGCCTCCCATGCCGGCGTGCCCGGCTTC
This sequence comes from Propylenella sp., assembly GCA_050728815.1. Taxonomy (GTDB): domain Bacteria; phylum Pseudomonadota; class Alphaproteobacteria; order Rhizobiales; family Afifellaceae; genus DASWJZ01. The sequence continues at coordinate 11,398 of JBOHKB010000171.1, read as the reverse complement.
GCGCTCGGCGGCGTCGGGGTCGACGTCTTCTTCGTGCTCTCCGGTTATCTGATCACTTCGATCCTGCTTGGGGAGATCGCGCGGACGGGCTCGATCTCGCTGCCGCGGTTCTATCTTCGCAGGGTGAAACGGCTGACGCCGGCGCTTTTCGCGCTGACGTTCGTCTACGCAATCGTCGCACCGATGATTGCGGGCGGGAGCCCCGCCGAGCACGCCGGCCTGTCGGCGCTCAGCTTCTTCTATCTGATGGACTATGCGCGCGCCTTCTGGATCGGCCATGGCCCGCTCGTCCACACTTGGTCGCTCGCCGTCGAGGAGCATTTCTACCTCGTCTGGCCGCTGGTGCTCATTGCCATGTCGCGGTGGCTGCCCATCCGGCATTGGCTGAAAGTGCTCGCCATCGCCTACCTCGCAGCGACTCTCTGGCGCTGCGCCAGCGTCGATTTCTTCGGCTGGGCGCCGACCTACTTTCGGTTCGATACGCGGATGTCGGCGCTGATCCTCGGCTCGCTCCTCGCCGTGCTCTTCAAGTTCGGCGCGAGCGCGCGCGAACGGCAGGTCTGGATCTATGCGCTGATAGCCGGGGCGTGCTCAATCGCAGTTCTCGCCATCCGGATGTATGACGGCGCGGAGAATACCGGCGGCTGGGCCACGCTCGGCATCGCGATCGCGGAGGCCGTGTCGCTCGCGGTTATCCTGATCGTTGTCGAACAGCACGGTTCGGGTAGCGCGAATCTCCTGATGCGCGCCCTTTCCGGAGCAGCGCTCACCTATGTCGGACGCATCTCCTACGGCCTCTACCTCTTCCACCATCCGCTCACCTATTGGCTCTGGGGCCATCACTGGAGCGTAATCGTGCTGATCAGCCTGCCGCTTTCGTTTGCGCTGGCGGCGCTCTCCTATCGCTTCATCGAGCAGCCGATCCTCGAGGGCCGCAATCCGCTGTCGCTTCTGACGTGGCGTCCGGTACCGACGGAGCCGGCTCACCTCGGCGTCCAGGCGCACGGTTAACGGAAGCTTTCCCCTTTCCCGCGAGCATGTGAATCGCCGGGGTTTGACCGGCGTTCGCACGCCGTGCAAAAGGCGCGGTAAAGGGGAAAAGATGCGGCCGCTCTTTCGTCTAGTCGTCACACTTCTTTTTGGCGTCTCTTTCGCCGCCGGCGCGTGGGCGGACGCCGGCTTCGATCGATGGGTGCGCGATTTCTGGCCTGCGGCGAGCGCGGAGGGAGTGTCGCGCGCCGTCTACGAAGCCGCCTTCCGCGAACTGACGCCCGACCCGGAGGTGCTGGAGAAGGCGCGCCATCAGCCGGAATTCGTCACGCCGCTCTGGGAATACGTTGCGGCCCGCGTTTCGGAGAAGCGCATCGTCGACGGCCGCGAGATGCTCACGAGGCACGGCGGGTTGCTCGACGCGATCGAGCGCGCACATGGCGTCGACCGCCACATCGTCGTGGCGATCTGGGGAATGGAATCCTCCTACGGCCAGGTTCTCGACAACCCCAAGATCGTGAAGAACGTGATCCGATCGCTGGCGACGCTCGCCTACGCCGATCCGCGACGCGGCCGCTTCGGCCGTCAGCAGCTGATCGCGGCGCTCAAAATTCTTCAGAACGGCGACGTGTCGCCGGAGCGCATGACCGGCTCCTGGGCGGGTGCGATGGGCCACACGCAGTTCATCCCGACGACGTACGAAGCCTACGCGATCGACTTCGACGGGGACGGACGGCGAAACGTCTGGACTTCGGAAGCCGACGCGCTCGGCTCCGCCGCCAACTACCTTCGCGTTTCCGGCTGGGTTCCGGGCAAGACCTGGGGCTACGAGGTCGTGCTACCGGGCGGGTTCGACTATCGCTTCGCCGAGGACGGAGAGTCCCGCAGCTTGGCGGAATGGGCGCGCCTCGGAGTCGCCCGGGCGCAGGGGGCGGCCTTCCCGAGGCCCGACGACAAGGCGGAGCTGATCGCGCCCGCCGGGGCTAGGGGCCCGGCCTTCCTGATGCTTCGCAACCACTTCGTCATCAAGCGCTACAACAATTCGACCGCCTATTCGCTTGCCGTCGGCCACCTCGCCGACCGCCTGCGCGGGGGCGGCGGGCTCCTGCAGGCCTGGCCCGCCGGCGAGCGACCGCTCACCTCCCAGGAATCGGCCGAATTGCAACATTATCTCGCCAAGGCGGGTTACTATGACGGCGCAATCGACGGTAAGCTCGGGCCACGGTCGCGCGAAGCGATCCGCGCCTACCAGGCGGGCGTCGGCATGGCCCCGGACGGATTTGCCGGGCTGCAGCTGCTGGAGACGCTGAGGAGCGGCTGACGCGCCGCGATCGAGGTGAGCATGAAGCGGACCGCTGCGGTAATCAGTCTCGCGCTCTCCGTGCTTATGGCGTCCGAAACGCTGGTTTCGGAGGCGTACGCACAGGCATCGCAGCCCGAGATCGTCGTCGCGCAGGAGAACCGCGGCGTCAGCAATTTCTTCCGCCGGCTTTTCCGGCGGCGCGAAGCGCCGCCGCCGCAGCCCGGAGCTGCTCCTGCACCGCCCGTGTTCGAGCTGTTCGGGGGAGAGCGGCCGGCGCGCCGCGAGCGGCGCGCCCTTACCGCCGCGCCTGCGCAGCGCCAGCCCGCCGCCGTCGAGAAGGCGGCGGACGCCAAGCGTGTGCTGGTCGTCGGCGACTTCTTCGCAAGCGCCCTCGCCAAGGGTCTGGCCATCGCCTACGAGGAAAACCCGAATGTGCTGGTGATCGATGCGACGAATGGTTCGTCCGGCCTGGTGCGCAAGGACTTTTTCGACTGGCCTGGAAAACTGCCGGCGATCATCTCGGAGCGGGAGCCGGATGCGATCCTTGTGCTGGTCGGCGGCAACGACCGCCAGGGCATCGAGACCGAAACCGGCCCCCATGCGCTCGGCACCGATGGTTGGCGCGCCGCCTATGCCGCCCGGGTCGGCGCGCTTGCGGACGCGGTGAAGGCCACTGCGAAGCCGGCGCTCTGGGTTGGCCTGATGGCGGTCCAGTCGAGCACCATGTCGCGCGATTACAGCGCCTTCAACGGGATCGTACGCGAGCAGCTCGAGACGAAGGGCATATCCTTTGTCGACATCTGGAACGGCTTTGCCGACGCGGATGGCAAATACGTCGCGATCGGCCCCGATATACGCGGGCAGGCGGTGCAGCTCCGCGCGAGCGACGGGCTGAACTTCACGCGGGCCGGCCAGCGCAAGCTCGCCTATTTCGTCGAGCAGGAGCTTGCAGACATTTTCGGTGGCATCGCGCCGCAGCTCGCCGCGACCGACCCTTCGGCTGCCCTCAAGCCCGGCGAAGAGGGTCCGCAGATCGGTCCGATGGTGCCGCTCGATGCGCTCGGCGCGGCTGGCAGCGAGACGCTAGCGACCGGCGTCGGCGGGAAGGACGAGGAGGAGGATGTAGGCGGAGACGCGACGGCAGAGATCGCCAAGCGGCTCGCCGGCGAGGAAGCGCCGCCGCCCGGGCGCGTCGATTTCTACAAATGGCCGCCGCCGCCTAGACCTCAGCCGGCTGCCGCTGCGCCCGCTCCTGCCGCGTCCGCTCCTGCCGCAGCCGCCACTCCGGCCCCGGCGCAATAAGCGAGGCTAGTGCTCGGCGCGCACGATCGCCGCGCCGTCCACCATCGCTTTCATCTTGCCGAACGCGACCTCGCGCGGCAGGTATTTCATCCCGCAATCGGGAGCGACGACGATCTTTTCCGCCGGCACATGCGGCAGCGCGCGGCGGATGCGCTCCGCCACGGTCTCCGGCGTCTCGACGGTCGTATCGCTGAGATCGATGACGCCGAGAATGATCGTCTTGCCCGGCAGCTTGGCGAGCACCGACGTATCGAGGTGCGACTGTGCGGTTTCGATCGAGATCTGCTTCAGCGGCGTGTCGGCGAGCTCCGGCAGGAAGGAATAGCCCTCCGGCCGGACATGGATGATGGCGGCATAGCCGAAGCATATGTGGAGCGCCGTGGTGCCTCGGACGCCGTCGAGCGCGCGCCGGAGCGCCTTCAGCCCGTATGCCCGCGCCTTCTCCGGGCGCGCCTGCATGTAGGGCTCGTCGATCTGCACGATGTCGGCGCCGGCCGCGAAGAGGTCCTTGATCTCCTCGTTGACCGCCCCGGCATAGTCGAGCGCCAAGGCCTCCTCGCTCTCGTAGAAGTCGTTCTGCGCCTGCTGCGACATTGTAAAGGGGCCGGGCACCGTCATCTTCACCATGCGGTCGGTATGGGCCTTAAGGAATTCCAGGTCGCGCACCTCGACCGGGTGCTTGCGGCGGATCTTTCCGGCGACGCGCGGCACCGGGTTCGGATGCCCGCTCCGGTCGAGCGCGGTGCCGGGATTGTCGATGTCGACGCCTTCGAGCGCGGTGGCGAAGCGGTTCGAGTAGCTCTCGCGCCGCATCTCGCCGTCGGTGATGATGTCGAGCCCGGCGCGCTCCTGGTCGCGGATGGCGAGGAGCGTGGCGTCGTCCTGCGCCTGATCCAGGAACTCGGGCGAAACCCGCCACAGCTCTTTCGCGCGTACGCGCGGCGGAAAGCGCCCGGCGAGCTTCTTCCTGTCGATCAGCCATTCCGGCTGCGCGTACGAGCCGACGAGCGAGGTTGGAAAGAGCTTTGGCATGGGCATTTCCCCAGATGTGCTCTGATTGGTCGGCATCTTAGCGAGCTTGAAGTTTCGCGAAAGATCGGAGGCAGGAACGTGCCCCCCTTTCTACGCCAACTGTGCAAAGCGATCGGTGGCGCTGACTATTGCCTCGGTCATCCCGCGGTCCGCGGTCGAGTGGCCCGCATTGGCTACGATAACCAACTCGCCGGCGCGCCAGACCCGCGAAAGCTCCCATGCGGTGACCAGCGGCGCTGCGAGATCGAGCCGCCCCTGCACCATCACTCCGGGGATGGCGGCGAGCCTATGCGCGCGGCGCAAGAGGATGCCATCCTTGAGCCAAGCGTTGTGGTGGAAGTAGTGAGTGACGATACGCGCCCGCGTCATCCTGTATCGCGGGTCGGCCCAGCGCTCAGGCGACTTTGCGCCGGGATCAACGGATAGGAAAGCCGCCTCCCAGTCGTGCCAGTCATCCGCCGCCTTTGCACGGATCGCCGGATCGGGATCGTTGAGCAGATCGTAGTAGGCTGCGACGAGATCGTCGTCGCGCCGCCCGCTGGGGACGCCAGCCCTGAATCTTTCCCACTGCTCGGGAAACAGCGGCGCGAGGCCGCGGCAGAGCCAATCGATCTCAGAACGTCGCGTCATGGTGACGCCAATCAGCACGAGAGCGGCTATCCTTTCCGGATGGCGTTCGGCATAGGCAGGGCCGAGCGTCGTGCCCCAGGAATGGCCAAGCATCAGCCAGCGTTCGACGTTTAAGTGCCGGCGGAGCAACTCGATGTCGCCGAGCAGATGATCTGTGGTATTGACCGAAAGGTCGGCATCGGACCTGCGGGCGTTCGGTGTGCTTTGTCCGCAGCCGCGCTGATCGAATAGGATGATCCGGTATTTCTGCGGATCGAAGAATCGGCGGCTTCCCTCTGACAAGCCGGAGCCCGGGCCACCATGCAGCACGACTGCTGGAAAACCGTTCCGATTGCCGCTCATCTCCCAGCGGAGGCAATTGCCGTCGCCCACATCCACCAAGCCGGAGCTAAACGGCTCGATCTCAGGGTAGAGTGACGGCATCGTCTGGCTTTTGACCTAGCGCGGCAGCGTGGTCTCGCCCATCAAATACTTGTCGACGGCGTGCGCCGCCTGCCGCCCCTCGCGGATCGCCCAGACGATGAGCGACTGGCCTCGCCGCATGTCGCCGGCCGAAAAGACCTTCGGGTTGGAGGTCTGATAGGCCGGCGTCGCCTGGCCGTCCTCGGTCGCCGCCTTGACGTTGCCGCGCGGGTCGAGCTCCAGCCCAAGCTCCATGATCATTCCCTCGTGCACGGGCGAGAGAAACCCCATCGCGAGGAGCACGAGGTCGGCCTTCAGCTCGAACTCGCTGCCGGGCAGCGCCTTGAAATGCTCGTCGGCGCGCGCGCAGTGGAGCCGCTTCACGTTGCCGTTGCGCCCGGTGAAGCGCGTCGTAACGATCGAGAATTCGCGCTCCGCACCTTCTTCCTGGCTCGACGAGGTGCGGAATCTTAGCGGCCAGTTCGGCCAGGTGAGCAGCTTGTCCTCCTTGGCCGGCGGCATCGGCATTATTTCGAGCTGCGTCACCTTCACCGCGCCCTGACGGAAAGCCGTGCCGATGCAGTCGGAGCCGGTGTCGCCGCCGCCGATCACCACCACGTGCTTGCCTTCGGCGAGGATCGGATCGGCCCCGTTCTGCGGCTCGCCGGAGATGCGCCGGTTCTGCTGTGGCAGGTAGTCCATGGCGAAATGCACGCCGCGGAGGTCGCGCCCCTCGATCGGGAGATCGCGCGGCTTCTCCGCGCCACCCGACAACACCAGCGCGTCACATTCGTCGAGCAACGCCTTCGCCGACACGTTGTCGCCGACATTTGCGTTGTAGTGGAAGATGACGCCCTCCGCTTCCATCTGCGCTACGCGGCGGTCGATGATCGCCTTTTCCATCTTGAAATCGGGAATGCCATAGCGGAGGAGGCCGCCGGCCTTGGCGTACTTCTCGTAGAGGTGCACGTCATGGCCGGCTCGCGCGAGCTGCTGTGCGCACGCCATGCCGGCGGGTCCGGAGCCGATGACGGCGACGCGCTTCCCGGTCCTGACGGCGGGTCGTTCGGGGACGACCCAGCCTTCCTTGAAGCCGCGGTCGGCGATTGCCGCCTCGATGGTCTTGATGGTCACGGGCTGATCGATCAGGTTCAGCGTGCAGGCGGCCTCGCAGGGCGCCGGGCAGAGACGGCCCGTCACCTCGGGAAAATTGTTGGTCGAGTGGAGGTTCGCGAGCGCCGCCTGCCAGTTGTCCTGGTAGACGAGATCGTTCCAATCCGGGATCTGATTATTGACCGGGCAGCCGGTGTGGCAGAACGGGATGCCGCAATCCATGCAGCGCGCCGCCTGGTTCTTGGTCGCCTCGTCGCCGAGCGGGATCATGAATTCGCGGGAATGCCGCACGCGATCGGACGCGGGCTCGTAGCGCCGGTCGTTGCGGTCGATCTCCAGGAAGCCTGTTACCTTGCCCACTCGTCTCGCCCCTGTTCAATCCTGAGTGTCGCCAGCCAAGGCGCGCTGGCGCACACGGCCTGCCTCGATGATCGTAAGCTTGCCAATGAGCGCCTTGTCCATCTCCGTTAGTTGCCGGACGAGGTTTTCCGTGAGTCTATCGGGATCGCCCGTAAATTGAGAGATTGCCACCATCACGACGCCAAGCGCCCGCTCTCCGAAGCGAATTGTGAGTTCTCCAAAATCCCGATCCGCCGTCAGGAGGAGCCGGGAATCATCCCTCGACAGTTTCAGAATGTCTCTGTCCGGAGCGCCTGGCTGAGCTTCAGCGACCCAAATCACGTCGTGATGACTTGCACGCAGCTTCTCCACGATGGCCCGGCTGATGCATTCGTCAACGAGGAAGCGCACTCACTCGGCCGCGACTTTGTGTCGATCTGCCAAGGTGTCTGCCGCGAAGGCTTGCGCTGCTAGAATGTCTTCGCGAGTGAGATGCGGGTACTGTTCCAGAACTGTCTCGATAGACCAGCCCGATCCGAGGGCGCGCAATATCAACTCGACGGGAATGCGCGTCCCCTTGATGACCGGCTTGCCGACCATGACTTTCGGATCCTGCAAAATCCGCGGGTGGTCCATCGGCGCTCTCCTCAATGCGGTATCCTACTCCGCCGCCACGGCGGTCGTCATGCGCGCCTGCTCCATTTCGCGGAGCGCGCGGCGATACTCGACCGGCATCACCTTCACGAACTTCGGCCGGTGCTCCTCCCAGTGGTCGAGGATGTGCCGCGCGCGCGCGGAGCCGGTGTAGTGGAAGTGGTTCCGGATCAGCGTCACCAGCCGCTCCTGATCATGGCTGCTCATGTCGGATGAGACGTCGACGCGCCCATGATGCTCGATGTCGCCGCGCTGGTGATGCAGCAGCTCGAGAAGGTAGTCTTCCTCCGGCACCGGTTCGAGTTCGACCATGGCGAGGTTGCAGCGCTTGGTGAACTGGCCGTCCACATCGAGCACGTAGGCGATGCCGCCCGACATGCCGGCGGCGAAGTTGCGGCCGGTCCAGCCGAGCACGACGGCGACGCCGCCGGTCATGTATTCGCAGCCGTGGTCGCCGACGCCTTCGACGACCGCTATCGCGCCGGAATTCCTGACCGCAAAACGCTCGCCGGCGATGCCGGAGAAATAGCACTCGCCCTCGATCGCGCCATAGAGCACGGTGTTGCCGACGACGATGTTCTCGTCCGCCTTGAATACGGCGTTGGCCGGCGGGCGGACGACGATGCGCCCGCCGGAGAGGCCCTTGCCGACATAGTCGTTGGCATCGCCGACGAGGTCGAGCGTCACGCCGCGCGCCAGGAACGCCCCGAAGGACTGCCCGGCCGTGCCGGTCAATCGGATCACGATCGAATCGTCCGGCAGGCCCTCGTGCCCGTAGCGCCGGGCGACCTCGCCTGAAAGCATGGCGCCGGTCGCCCTGTCCACGTTGCGGATCGGCGACTCGATTGTGACCGCCTCGCCGCGCTCGAGCGCCGGCGCCGCTTCGGCGATCAGGCGCCGGTCGAGAATATCGTCGATCGGATGCTTCTGCGGCTTGGTGTTCCGCATCTCCTCGGGCGCCGCCTTCGGCTTGTAGAAGACGCGGCTGAAATCGAGGCCGCGCGCCTTCCAGTGGTCGATCAGCGGCTGCGTATCGAGCCAGTCGGTGTCGCCGATCAGCTCGTCGAAGCGCCGGACGCCCATCGAGGCCATGAGCGAGCGCGCCTCCTCGGCGACGAGGAACAGGTAGTTGATCGCCTGTTCGGGAGTGCCCACGAAGCGCTTCCTGAGCACCGGGTCCTGTGTGGCGATGCCGACGGGGCAGGTGTTCAGGTGGCACTTGCGCATCATGATGCAGCCGATGGCGATGAGCGGTGCGGTGGCGAAGCCGAACTCGTCGGCGCCGAGCAGCGCACCGACCACCACGTCGCGGCCGGTCTTCAGCCCGCCGTCGACCTGCAGCGAGACGCGCGAGCGGAGACCCTGTTCGACCAGGATCTGCTGCGTCTCGGCGAGTCCCATCTCCCAGGGCGTGCCGGCATGTTTGATCGAGGTGAGCGGGCTCGCGCCGGTGCCGCCTTCGTAGCCGGCGATGGTGATGTGGTCGGAGCGCGCCTTGGCGACGCCCGCCGCGACCGTGCCGACGCCGACCTCGGCGACGAGCTTCACCGACACCTGGCCTTTGGGGTTGGCGTTCTTCAGATCGAAGATCAGCTGCGCGATGTCCTCGATCGAATAGATGTCGTGGTGCGGCGGCGGCGAGATCAGGCCGACGCCCGGCGTCGAGTGCCGGACCTTGGCGATCACCGCATCGACCTTGTGGCCAGGCAGCTGTCCGCCCTCGCCGGGCTTCGCCCCTTGCGCGATCTTGATCTGCATCATGTCGGAGTTGACCAGATATTCCGTCGTCACCCCGAAGCGGCCCGAAGCCACCTGCTTGATGGCGGAGCGCTTGGAATCGCCGTTTGGCAGCGGGCGGAAACGCTCCGCCTCCTCGCCGCCCTCGCCGGTGTTCGACTTGCCGCCGATGCGGTTCATCGCGATCGCCAGCGTCTCGTGCGCCTCGCGCGAGATGGAGCCGAAGCTCATCGCCCCGGTGGAGAAGCGCTTGACGATCTCCGCTGCCGGCTCGACCTCCTCGAGCGGCACAGGCTGGCGGCTTCGCTCTTCCGCGCCCCTGATGCGGAAGAGTCCGCGGATCGCATACTTCCGCTGCATCTCGCCGTTCACGAGGGCGGCGAATTTCTGGTACGCCTCCGCGCCCTTGCCGCGTGCGGCGTGCTGCAGCAGCGTAACCGCGTCCGGTGTCCAGATATGGTCCTCGCCGCGCAGGCGATAGGCGTACTCGCCGCCGGCTTCGAGGCCGATGCGCAGCACCGGGTCCTCGCCGAAGGCGGCATTGTGCCGGCGCATCGTTTCCTCGGCGATCTCGGCAAGCCCGACGCCCTCGATGGTGGTCGAGGTGCCGAAGAAGAAGCGATGGATGAAGTTCGACGAGAGGCCGATCGAATCGAAGATCTGCGCGCCGCAATAGGACTGGTAGGTCGAGATGCCCATCTTGGACATGACCTTCAGAATGCCTTTGCCGATCGACTTGATGTAGCGGTAGACGACCTCGTTCGCGTCGACCACGTCTGGGAAGGCGCATTCCGCATGCATCTCGAGCAGCGTCTCGAAGGCGAGGTAAGGGTTGATCGCCTCCGCGCCGTAGCCGGCAAGCACGCAGAAATGATGCACTTCGCGCGCCTCGCCGGTCTCGACGACAAGCCCGACCGACGTGCGTAGCCCCTTGCGGATCAGGTGGTTGTGGACGGCGGCGACGGCGAGCAGCGCGGGAATGGCCACGCGCCCCGCGCCCATCAGCCGGTCCGACAGGATGATAATGTTGTATCCGTGGGTGACGGCGCGCTCGGCGCGTTCGCACAGACGGTTCACCGCCATTTCCATGCCCTCGGCGCCGCGCTCCGCCGCGAAGGTGATGTCGAGCGTCTTGGTCTGGAACTGGTTGTCGGCGATGTCGCCGATCATGCGGATTTTCTCGAGGTCCGCGTTTGTGAGGATCGGCTGGCGCACCTCCAGGCGCTTCCGCTCCGACAGGCCCTTCGCGTCGAACAGGTTCGGCCGCGGACCGATGAACGAGACGAGGCTCATCACCGCCTCTTCGCGGATCGGATCGATCGCCGGGTTCGTCACCTGCGCGAAGTTCTGCTTGAAGTAGTTGAAGAGGAGCTTCGGCTTCCGCGAGAGCACGGCGACCGGCGTGTCGGTGCCCATGGAGCCGACCGCTTCCTGGCCGGTGGTCGCCATCGGCGCCATCAGGAGCTTCAGGTCCTCCTGGCTGTAGCCGAACGCCTGCTGGCGATCGAGCAGCGCCGCGTTGGTCATCGCGGCGCGCGACTGCACCGGGGGCAGGTCTTCGAGCACGATCTGCGTGCGCGCCAGCCACTGCCGGTACGGGTTCGCAGTGGCGAGCCGCCGCTTCAGCTCGTCGTCGGCGATGATGCGGCCCTCTTCGAGGTCGATCAAAAGCATCTTGCCCGGCTGCAACCGCCACTTCGTGACGATCTTCTCCTCCGGGATAGGCAGCACGCCGACTTCCGACGCCATGACGACGAGGCCGTCATCGGTCACCACGTAGCGGGCCGGCCGCAGACCGTTGCGGTCGAGGGTCGCGCCGATCTGCCGTCCGTCGGTGAAGGCGATCGCCGCCGGCCCGTCCCACGGCTCCATCAGCGCGGCGTGGTACTCGTAGAA
>JBOHKB010000170.1:0-3760 GCA_050728815.1 Propylenella sp. | reverse complement strand
GTCTGCCTCTATCTCGCGATTCTACTGCTGTTGCCGCTGCCCCTGCTGAATTTCGCCCCGGCCGTGTGCCTCGTCGCGATCGCCCTGGCGATGGTGCAGCGCGACGGCATCCTGATGCTCGTGGGCCTGGCCGGGACGGCCCTGCTCACGCTTTCGCTCGGATTCGTCGCGCAGTGGCTGTCGGCCCTGTTCGCCGGCCTGCGGGAATTTGGAGCGTGACCGTCGGAGAGGCCGTCCTCCTCACGAATGCATGTGCGGTTTCCTGAGGAAGCGCTCGCGCTCGCCCGATGTGACGCTGACCGCGAGCGTCTCCCCGTCGCGCTGGACGACGAGCGGCGCGTTGGTGCCGGCCGGCCCAAGCGCCCAGACTTGACGGAAGAAAGCCGCGAGGCCCTCGACGGGCTCTCCGGCGACCGAGACGATTTGATCGCCGGGTTTCAGCCCGGCCTTGTCCGCCGGCGCATCGGAATAGACGCCGACCACGAACACCTTGCCTTCGAGATCGGTCGCGAAGAGGCCAAGCCAGGGTTTCGGCGGCCGGTTGGCGCGGCCGGCCTTCAGCATGTCGGCGAGGATCGGCTTCAGGAGGTCGATCGGCACCACCATGTTGAGCTGTCCGCCCTCGCTGCTCGACGCGCGCTGCTCGACCTGCAGCGAGCCGATGCCGAGGAGTTCGCCCGCCGACCCGATCAGCCCGGCGCCGCCCCAGAAGGGATGCGCCGGCGCGATGAAGATCGCCTCGTCGAGCACGTATTCCCAGTAGCCAGCGAATTCCTGCTTGGCGACGATCCTCGCCGCGAGCGCATGCTCGCGCCCGCCCGCCGCCGCCATCACGACGCGGCTTCCAGGCTTCGTTGCTCCGGAGTCGCCGAGGGGGAGCGAGGGAAGGCCGAGTTGGCCCAGCGCCTGCACCAGCCCGAAGCCGGTCGCCTGATCATAGGCGAGCGGGTGGCCGGCGAGGACGCGTCCGTCGTCGAGCGTGATCCAGATTTCTTCCGCCTCGGTGATCAGGTAGCCGATGGTGAGAACCACGTTTTCGCGGATGACGATACCGCTACCGCCGCGCTCGGCGCCAAGTGTCTGCGCCGTGAAAGCGTCCTCCGGCACGACCGTTCTCAGACTCACCGCCGATGCGAGCGCGCGCTCGAGGTCGAAATCGTAGTCGGCAGTCTTCGGCTGCCGCGCGGGCGTGATCTTCCAGCCGCTCAAGGAAGCCATGGCGCAATCCCCTGCTGCAGCGCCGGTCGCCCGCCGCTGCTCGCCTCCTCGATGCCGACCCTGCCTGCTTCGGTGTCCGCCGGTCAAGCCGGGCGGCTAAAGGCCCGCCGCTCCGCGTCCGCAATTGCCCGGCTCGCGCAGCCGGTGATGTGGTCGTTCACGAGGCCCATCGCCTGCATGAACGAATAGACCGTCGTCGGCCCCACGAAGCTCCAGCCGCGGCTCCGGAGCGCTTTCGACAGCGCGGTCGATTCCGCCGTCTTCGCCATCTGCATCAGCGTCGCTCGGTCGAGGCGCTTCGGCCGCGCTTCAGGCTCCGGCTCATAGCGCCAGACGAACGCCGCGAGCGAGCCCGCCTCCTCGATCAGCGCGATCGCGCGCTGCGCATTGTTCACGACCGATTCTATTTTGCCGCGGTGGCGCACGATGCCGGAATCGTTCAGGCAGCGCCTGACGTCCTTCGCGCCGAATCGGGCCACCGCCTCGATATCGAAATCGGCAAAGGCCGCGCGAAAGTTCTCCCGCTTCCGGAGGATCGTCAGCCAGGACAGCCCGGCCTGAAAACCCTCCAGACAGAGCTTTTCGAACAGCCGCCGATCGTCGGCCACCGGCCGCCCCCATTCCTCGTCGTGATAGCGGACGTAGAGCGCGTCTGCGCGCGGCCAAGCGCAGCGGCGGCGGCCGTCGGTGCCCTTGATCAGTCCGTCGGTGGGCATGGCTCGGAAGTCTCCGGGGATTTGCGCGGACGCCGCGCGGCGTTAAGAATACGTTCGGCTCCATATCGCACAACCGGTCGCCGCGAACACCCATGCGCCTCGGTCCGACCATCCTCTTTGCATCGCTTCTCGCCTTCCTCTCGGCGACGCCGGGGCGCGCCTTCACCGACGGCGAGCTGATCGACGGCTTCATGCGCACCGTCTTCGGCAGCGAATACCCGACCTGGGGCGCGCAGGCGTCGATGGTGAAGAGGTTCACCGGTCCGGTGCGAGTCTATATCGACGACCGTTCCTCGGCCCGCCGCGGCGGCGAGGTCGCCGCCTTCGTGCGCACGCTCCCCCGCCTGATCGCCGGTATCCGGGTTTTTGTCGTCTCCGATCCCTCCGCGGCGAACTTCCGCGTCTTCGTGCTCGACCGCGCCGATTACCGGCCCGTCGTGTCGCGTGAAGTCTATGGGCGCACCACCTCCACCTACGCGCCCGGCAAGTGCCTGGTGCGCGTCGTCTCCTCGTCTTCGGGGATCAGTCGCTCGGACGCGGCGATCGTCGCGGACGAGGGCGAGTTCCTGTTCCGTCGCTGCCTGGTGGAGGAGCTGCTGCAGGGGCTCGGGCCGGTGAACGACGACCCGGCGCTCGCCGAGAGCGTGTTCAACGACCGCTCCGAGCATTCCTCGTTCACCCGCTTCGACCGCCATATCCTGAACATGCTCTACCATCCGCTCGTCCGGCCGGGCATGAGCAGTGATCAGGTGCGGCAGGTCCTGCCTGCGGTCGCCGCCGACGTGCGCGCCCGCCTGCGCTGACGCCGGCAACCCTTCCTTAGGCATAATGAAAGATTGCGCGCGGCGCCGCTTCGCGCGACACTCTCCATTCACCAAACCGCAGACATTCGCGGCTAACGGTCGAGGCGCGTAACGACGGTCAGTAGCGAGTACGTCAATGCACCGAGTTTTTCTCCCCTTCCTCCTTCTTTTCTTCGTGACAGCGCATTCCGCGGCCTTCGCCGCCCAGCGTGTCGAGATGAGCGGCGATCCGCAGATCGACGCGCAATGGGACAAGCTTGCGATGAGCGGAAACCCTGTCGGCTCCCGACCCATCGATCCGCGAACGGTGGAGCCGACCGGCATCTTCCGCTTCCTGCGCGGGCGGTCAGCTGGCGCGCCGCGCGCTCCGGCAGCGGTCGCTCCCGGCGCTCAGCGCGTACCGGCGGCGGTTGCTCCGCGCGTGCGCGCGCGGCAGGTCGATCGCGACTTCCTGCCGGCGCTGGTCGATGATCCGACCGGGGAAAAGCCGGGCACGATCGTCATCGATACGCGCCAGCGCTACCTCTACCGCGTGCTTGCGGACGGCAAGGCGCAACGCTACGGCGTTGGCGTCGGGCGCGAAGGTTTCGGCTGGTCGGGCCGCGTGCGTGTCGGGCGGAAGGCCGAGTGGCCGACCTGGACGCCACCCGCGGAGATGCGGAAGCGTCAGCCCTATCTGCCGGCCTCCATGGTGGGCGGACCGAACAATCCACTCGGCGCGCGCGCGATGTACCTCTACGACGGCGGGCGCGATACGCTGTTCCGTATCCACGGCTCGAACGAGCCTTGGACCATCGGCCAGGCCGTGTCGTCCGGCTGTATCCGCATGCGTAACGAAGACGTGATCGAGCTCTACAAGTCGGTCGGCATCGGCACGCCGGTCGTGGTGCTCTAGCTGTCGAAGCTATGAAGGTTGTTCATCCGGGACGGGGCTGCGAGGTTGGGGTTGCGAATCCAACCAACCCTGAGCCGGAGCCCCGGATGAACATCCACAAGAATGCGCGCATGACGGTGCATGGTCGA
>JBOHKB010000169.1:0-13453 GCA_050728815.1 Propylenella sp. | reverse complement strand
CCGGCATGCCGGCGCGGCGGAAGAAGCGGACCTCGATGTCCTCCGGCGTCAGCCGCTCAGCGATCTCAATGTCGCGGAGCGCATCGGCGGCGGTGAAGGCGGCGCGGTAGTCCGAAGCGAAGGCGCCGGAATAGGAGCGCAGCAGTTCGGCTGACCGGTCCGGCGGCAGCGCGGCGTTCATCGCCTCCGCGAGGTCGTCGTCGAAGGTGCGCACGATCGCACGGATGCGCGCCTCCAGCTCTTCCTGCGTCGGGTCCGGCCCTTCGCCCGGATTGCGGCCGATAATGAACTGCACGCGCGTCAGGTGCGTCATCGAGAAGTCGGGGAAGAAGGCCGACGGCCTGCCGTCGTACATCGCGGCGAGCGCGAGGCCGATCCGTTCGCGGAGGTCCGTCGAATAGCGGTCGCGCGGCACGAAGACGAGCACGGAGACGAAGCGGTCGAAGCGGTCGCGGCGCGAGAGCGCGCGCACGCGCGGCCGTTCCTCCAGCTGCAGAATCGCCAACGCGGATTCGAAGAGGTGCCTCGTGTCGGCCTGGAACAGCTCGGTGCGCGGATAGTGCTCGAGGATGTTCAGAAGCGCCTTCCCCGAATGGCTCACCGGGTCGAAGCCGGCGCGTTCGACGATCTCGGTCACCTTGCGGCGGATGAGGGGGATGCGCTGGGCGGAGCGGGTGAAGGCGGTGGAGGTGAAGAGGCCGACGATGCGCAGCTCGCCGACCACCCTGCCGCGCTCGAAGATCTTGACGCCGACATAGTCCATGTAGTCGCGCCGGTGCACGCGCGACTTCACGTTCGCCTTGGTGACGATGATCGGCTCGCCTGCCGTGAGGAAGGCGCGGATCTCGGGCGTCATCGTCACCGCTTCGGTCCCGCGCCGGAGCACGGTGACATTCGGGTCGCGGAGCAGTCCAAGCCCCGCCGCCTTCGGCGCCTCGGCGAGCGAGTCCGCGCCGCCGCTGTAGGAATATTCGCGCATGCCGAGGAAGACGAAATTGTCCTCCTCCAGCCATTGCAGGAAGGCGATCGTCTCGTCGGTGACGGCGTCGGTCAGCGCGGGATGGTCGGCGCTGAACTCGTTGATGGCGCTGTGCAGCCGCGCGCGCATCGCGCGCCAGTCGTCGGTGGCGAGCTGCACTTCCCTGAGCAGCTCACTCAGCCCATCGACAAGCTCGGTTTTCGCCGCGGGGTCGCGGACCAACGGAACATGCACGTGCACGAAGCTTTCGCGCTGCTTACCGGCGTCGGCCGCCGGTCCGGCCGGCGCAAAGTTCAGGACTCCGCCCGACGCGTCGCGCTCGACTTCAACGATCGGGTGCACGACGAGTTGCGCCATGTGGCCGAGCGCCTGCAGCTCCCCGAGCACCGAGTCGAAAATGAACGGGCGGTTGGCGGCGGACAGCTCGATCGCCGTGTAGAATCGGCCGCGGATGTCCGTGCCGGGGACATCGGCGACGCGCACCGCCGCCGGCTCCCGGCGCTTGCGGAAGAAAGCGAAGGCGTCGCGGCTGACCGCGGCGAGCGCTTCGGCGTCGTATTCGACGATGTCCTCGCCGGCGCCGCGCGCAAACAGGATGTCGGTGAAGCGCGCGAGCATCTCGCCGTCGGGGCCGGCGGCAACGAGCTTTCGCGCGGCCGCGAGGCGCTTCTTCCTCTCTTCTTCGAACCGGCCCGGCACTGGCGTCTCCCGGCGATTCTTCGGCGTTTCTCCCGCCGGCAAAAGCGGGTGGCAGCCGACTCTAAGCGTCTGAATGCATCCGGTCCATGACAGCCCGAAGGCGCAGAGTCTGAAGCCTTATCGCCCGATCGCGCGCCAAGCCTCCACGAACGCCGCCGCGCGGCTGGCGACCTCCTCGGCGGTCGCGCCGGGTTTGTAGAGCGACGAGCCGATCCCGAAGCCCGCCGCGCCTGCCGCCACGTAGTCGGCCATCGACTTTGGCGCGATCCCGCCGACCGGAAGGAGCGGCACGTCGGCGGGCATCACCGCCTTCAGCGCCTTGACGAAGGCCGGCGGCAATATCTCGGCGGGGAAGAGCTTCAGCGCGTCCGCGTCGGCCTTGAGCGCCGCCACCGCCTCGCTCGGCGTCGCAATGCCCGGCATGCACCAGGCGTCGGCCGCCTTCGCCGTGCCGATCACCTCCGGATCGGCGTTCGGCATCACGATCAGCCGAGCGCCGGCGGCGATGGCGGTGCGCGCCTCGACGGACGAGAGCACCGTGCCCGCACCGATCAGCGCGCATTCGCCGAAACGGTCGGCCAGGACTTCGATCGAGCTCAACGGATCGGGCGAGTTGAGCGGCACCTCGATCAGGCGGAAGCCGGCAGTAAAGAGCGCACCCCCGATCTCCGCCGCCTCCTCCGGCTTGACGCCACGCAGGATCGCGACGAGCGGAAGCTCGGCAAGAGCGTCGGAGAAATCCATCGCCATCGCTTCTTCATACCATGCCCGCAAGCCGCGCGATCGTCATAAGGCCGTCGGCCACGCAATCGGCTGGCGCTGCCTCCGCCGCCATCCCGAGCGCCGCAGCCGCCGTGCGGTAGCGCTCCGCGAGCGCATCGGACGCGATGATGTGGAGAGGCGCGGCGCTCTTGTCGCGCTGGTCCGCCAGCTCCGCGCCGATCAGCATTCCGCTCAGATAGTCGGGAAGCTCTGCCGCTCGGAAGCGGTCGAAGAGTCCGGCGGTGCGCACGCCGAAGAGACGGTTGAGCAGCGCGCCGGGCGTGCCCGCCCGCGCGCCATCGCGCACGCCCTCCTCGAAAGCTTCGGGGCTCGCCTCGCCCTCCTGCATGAGCCGCGCGAGAATCGTCTGCGTGCGGAGCGCTGAATAGACTTCGCCTGTCATGTAGGTCGCGACGCTCGTCACCCGTCCCGCTTCCGCCGTCACCCATTTCGAATGCGTGCCGGGCAGCACGAAGCGGCCGGCGTCGAGGCCGAGCCGCGCCAGCGCGCCAAGCACCTGCACCTCCTCCCCGCGCATCGCGTCCCGCATCCCTCCGGCGGTCGTCGTGACGCCCGCGACGATGCGGACATCGGCCGCGTCAAACGGAGCGCGGGTGAGCGCCGCGGCGAGATCAAGATCGCCGGCAGGCGCGTCGAGATATGGCGCCTCCACCCATCCCTGGCGGCTGCCGATCATCCCCGAGAGCAGCACCGGGACTTTGGCGCGCTCAAGCCACGCCGCGATCTCGGCGGCGAGCACTGCAGCGAAGTTTCCGTCCTTGACGGTGAGAATGCCGTGCGGACCCTCGCGGCGGTCGAGAATGTTGCCGCCCGCGTCGAGCAGGAAGGCGCGAAGGCTGCTTGTGCCCCAGTCGACCCCGATCAGCGCCGCCCTCGCCATATACCGGCCATCAGACCGGCAGCGAGTAGGTCGTCTTCACGCTCGTGTAGAATTCCACCGCGTAGCGGCCCTGCTCACGCGGGCCGTAGGAGGAGCCTTTGCGGCCGCCGAACGGCACGTGATAGTCGACGCCGGCGGTCGGCAGGTTCACCATCACCATGCCGGCCTCCGAGTTGTTGCGGAAGTGCGTCGCGTTTTTCAGGCTCGTCGTGCAGATGCCGGAGGAGAGCCCGAACGGCGTGTCGTTGGCGACGGCGAGCGCCTCGTCGTAGTCCTTCACCCGCACCACCGTCGCCACCGGCCCGAAAATCTCCTCGCGGTTGACGCGCATGTCGTTGGTTGTCTCGGTGAAGAGCGCCGGTTGCAGGTAAAAACCCGGCGTGGCGCGGTTCAGCCGTTCGCCGCCCCAGGCGAGTTTCGCCCCCTCCTTGCGGCCGATCTCGAGATAATCCTGGTCCTGCTTCAGCTGCTTCGCGTCGACCACCGGGCCGATATGCGTCCCCTCCTTCACCGCGTCGTCGACGTTTAGCGCCTGCATGCGCTCGATCAGCGCGCCGACGAAGTGGTCGTGGATGCCTTGCGTGACGACGAGACGCGAGGATGCGGTGCAGCGCTGGCCGGTCTGGAAGAACGCACCGTTCGCGGCGCACTCGACCGCGTTCTTCAGGTCGGCGTCATCGAGGACGACGAGCGGGTTCTTGCCGCCCATTTCGAGCTGAAAGCGGCGCATGTGCTCCGCCGACACCTTGGCGACGCGCTTCCCCGTCTCGACCGAGCCGGTGAAGGAGATGGCGTTCACGTCGGAACTGTCGAGGATCGCCTGGCCGACGACGGAGCCCTTGCCCATCACGAGGTTGAGGACGCCCTTCGGGAGCCCGGCACGGTTCAGGATGTCGGCGATTGTCCAGGCGCAGCCGGGCACCAAGTCCGCTGGCTTGAACACCACCGTGTTGCCGAAGGCGATCGCCGGCGCGATCTTCCAGGCGGGAATGGCGATCGGGAAATTCCACGGCGTGATCAGGCCGACGACGCCGACCGGCTCGCGCTGCATCGTCACGTCCACGCCGGGGCGCACGCTCGGGATCAGCTCGCCGGCGATTCGGAGCGCCTCGCCTGCGAAGAACGCGAAAATCTGCCCGGCGCGCACGGTCTCGCCGATCCCCTCGGCGAGCGTCTTTCCCTCCTCGCGCGACAGGAGCCGGCCGATCTCCTCGCGGCGCGCCAGAATCTCGTCCGACGCTTTCTTCAGGATGTCGTAGCGCTGCTGCACGCCGGAGCGCGACCACGCCGGAAACGCCGCCTTCGCCGCCGCGATCGCCCGCGCCGCGTCGGCCTTCGACGCGCTCGCATATGTCCCCACCACTTCGTCGGTGTTGGACGGATTGATGTTCTCGTTGACCCCCTCGCCTTCGACCCATTCGCCGGCGACGAGATTGCGGTGCAGTTCGGTCATTCCATGCCTCGCGTTCGATAGTTGTTTGCTGGCCGCGCTCTATAGCGGCACGACCGCCACGGGCTCCGTCGCCGGCCCGGCAACGAGCGGATTGCGGAGCGGCTTCCCGAACTCCGCGCATGCCACTTCAAAGACGTCGCCCGGCCGCGGCGCAAATCCCTCCGTGCACGACAGTCCGCTCGCACCATAGAAGTAGACGTGCACGTCTCCGGGCCGGCGAAAATTCCGGTACTTGAAGTGATGCTGCTCGAGATTGGCGATCGAATGGCACATGTTCGCCTCGCCGGAGATGAGGTCGCCCTTCCAGGCGTCGCGGCCGTCGCGCACAATGCGGATCGTGCCCGAGATGTTTTCAGGCAACTCGCCCACGAGAAGCTCCGGCCCGAACGACGATTGCCTGAGCTTGGAATGCGCGAGGTAGAGGTAGTTCCGCCGCTCCATCACGTGGTCGGAATATTCGTTGCCGAGCGCGAAGCCGACGCGGAGCACCTCGCCGCGGTCGCCGATCACGTAGAGACCGACGATCTCGCCCTCCTCGCCGCCGTCCTCGGCATAGCCCGGAAGTTCGAGCGGCTGTTCTGGGGCGACCAGCCACGAGCCGTCGCCCTTGTAGGCCCATTCCGGCTGCACGCCGATCTTGCCGGCGACAGGCTTGCCGCCTTCGAGGCCCAGCTTGAACATCTTCATGGAGTCGCTGAGGTCGGCGCTTTGCAACTTCGCGTGCATCGAATCGCGCGACTGCGCGCTGCCGAGATGCGTGAGGCCGGTCAGCGCGACCAAGATGCGCGACGGGTCGGGGTGATCGAGCGGCAGGAGCATGCGTTTCTCGGCAATCAGCGCGTCATAGTCGACAGCGTCGCCGAAGCCGTGCGCCTCGACGGTCGCAGCGAGCGAACGGCCGGAGCGGTTCGCATCGAGAGCCAAGTCGCGCACGCTTTCCGCGCCCCGCACCACGCGCGGCCGGCCGCCGTCCGTGATCGCTCCGACCGCGCGCTTTCCGTCCGGTCCGGCGAACTGGATGAGCCGCATTCCCCCTCGCTCGCGCACAACGGCCTGGAAAGTCGGCTTCCCGG
The DNA here is from genome assembly GCA_050728815.1 of Propylenella sp. GTDB lineage: Bacteria > Pseudomonadota > Alphaproteobacteria > Rhizobiales > Afifellaceae > DASWJZ01. Next base: position 7,586 of record JBOHKB010000169.1, on the reverse strand, counting down.
GTGCGCTCCGTCAATTAGTATGATTTGATGCGGCGCAGGCGCTCCCGCGTCAAGGGAGCGAGTGCGGGACGGGGAAATGGCCAGAACAATCGCAATAGAAACCAGCGCGGCGATCGTCGAGGTGCTGCCGGAAGTCGGCGGCGGAATCGCTGCGTTCGACTTGAAGCGCGGCACGGAACGAATCGAACTCTTCCGCCGCTGGGACGGCAAGACGATGAGCGCGCGCGCCCTCGGCTCCGGCCCGATGGCCCCTTGGTTCAACCGCATTTCCGGCGGCGGCATCACGCTCGACGGCGTCTTCCATCCGATCGCACCCAACGACCCGCTCGACAAGTTTCCGCTGCACGGCGACGCCTGGAGCGCTCCGTGGGAAGTCACCGAAACGGCGCCCTCCCGCATCGAGCTGAGATTCCGAAGTCGCGCCATCCCCCCATTCGACTACGAGGCGCGGCAGGTGCTGACGCTCTCCGGCGCGACGCTCGACACGGTGCTTTCGCTAAAACACCTCGGCAAGAAGCCCCTGCCCTACGGCATGGGCCATCATCCCTGGTTCCCGCGCACGCCGGACGTCACGCTGCAAGCGCACGCGACCGGCGTCTGGCTGGAGCAGCCGCCCGATTTTCCGACGAAGACGGAGGCCGAACCGATCCCGTCCAAGTGGGATTTCGGCAAGCCAAGCCGCCTGCCGGACGATTTCATCGACAACGGATTTGCCGGCTGGGACGGGCGCGCGCGCATCGACTGGCCGGGCCGCGGCGTCGCGCTCGCCATCGAGGCAGATCCCGCGATCCACCTCTACCACGTCTATTCGCTCGGCAGAGAGCACGAGGTCTTCTGCTTCGAGCCGGTCACGCACGAGAACAACGCCTTCGCGAAGCCCGGCGGCGCCGCGGCGAACGACCTCCGCGTGCTTCAGCCCGGCGAGGAAACGTCGATGACGGTTCGCTTCACCGGGGAACTGCGCTGAGGTTCATGGCACGCGGCAGTTCCTATGCTAAGGCTCGCTCGACGGCATCGGGATCTTTCTCGATCACCAAAAGCAACGTACGGGCGGTTCGATCCGGGCGTCGGCGGCGCTGCTCCCAGTCACGCACTGTAGCCGCTGAAAGTCCAAACCGTTCGGCGAACTGAGCTTGCGATAGGCCAAGGCGCTTGCGTATCGCGGCAACGTCGATATCGCTGGCATTCACGATGCGCGCCGGAGTCACCTCTCCCTTGGCGATCGCGAGAGCCTCCTTTGCGCTTTGGATCAGATTCTGCCCGAGTTTTGTCACTAGTTTCTCCAGGATTTAACAGCACTGCGCACGTCCGACCGATAGGCGCGAGTAATCTCCGGCAGTAGTCTTGCAAGCTCGTTTCTCTCCGCTTTAGAGAGGTTTGCACGGTCGCTCTTGTCGATGAGCGCTAACAGGAACACCGGCAGATCGTCGCCGCCGAAATAGTGGATCGTTCGATATCCTCCGCTCTTCCCTTTGCTGCGCCTCGCGAAGCGGACTTTCCTCGCGCCACCTGTTCCGGGCACGACCACGCCAGCGGTCGGATGATTAGAAAGCCAGACACACATCTCGATGATCTCATCGTCGTCTAGGCCCGCGCTTGCCGCGTCGCGTTCAAACGTTCGAGTCGTAACGACGGTGTGCATCGTCATCAATCCATATACGGCATCGCCGTATGGTGTTCAACCAAGGAGAAATGGAGTTTGCGGGTCCCCCTGCGTCCATCCTATCAGACGCGGGGAGGGCTGCTCGTCACGCCCCATAAGAGGCCGCGATGCAGCCTGACCTGACCGCCGCGCGGACGATCCTTTTCGTCAACATCGCGCATGCGCTCGATCACTTCCTGATCCTGATCTTTCCGACCGCGGTGATCGCCATCGCGGCGGAGCGCGGGCTCGCCTATGCCGAGCTGATCGGGCTCGCGACCGGCACCTTCCTCGCCTTCGGCCTCCTGTCGCTGCCGATCGGCTGGGTGGCGGACCGGGTCGGCCGCCGCAACCTGCTCGCCGCCTTTTTCGTCGGTTCCGGGTTCTCGTGCGTCGGGCTCGCCTTCGCCACGACGCCCCTCGCTTTCGCTGCGCTTCTCCTAGTGCTCGGCTGCTTCGCCGCGATCTATCATCCGGTTGGCTCGGCGATGATCGTCAGCAACGCGAGCCGCCTTGGGCGCGAGCTCGGCCGGAACGGCGTCTGGGGCAATCTCGGGGCGGCGCTCGCCTCGGGCGTGACGGCGTTGATCGCCGCGCAGCTCGGGTGGCGCGCCGCCTTCGCCATTCCCGGTCTGGTCGCTATCGGCGTCGGCGCTCTGTTCCTGGCGCAGGTGCCGAGCGAACGCGGCGCAACGCGGAAGCCGCCCGGCGAGACGGCCAAGACGCTGCCCGTCGCCAACCCCCTCGCCATTGCGACGCTCTACCTCCTCGCAGTCGTCGCCGGCGGCGTCACCTTCAACGTCGTGACGATCGCGCTTCCGAAGGTCATCGACGAGCGGCTCGGCTTTGCGCTGCCGCTCTCCGCCGTGGGCGCGCTCGCGACCTCGGTCTTCATCCTCGGCGCGCTGACCCAGCTCGCCATGGGCCGGCTCGTCGACCGGATCGAATTGCCAAAACTCTTCGTCGGCCTGTCGCTGTTCCAGCCGCTCGGCCTCGCCCTCGCGACCGTGGCGCTCGGCGCGCCGATGCTCGTCGGCATGGTCCTCGCGATGGCCTCCATCTACGGGCAGGTCGTGCTCAACGACGCGATGATCGCGCGCTACGTCGCGCCGCACCTCCGCGCCAAGGCCTTCGGGCTCCGTTATTTCCTCGGCTTCGGCGTAAGCGGCCTCGCCGTGCCGATGATCGCGGTTCTGCACGGGCTCGGCGGATTCCCCGCCGTGCTCGGCGTCACTGCCGCCTTCGGCGCGACGATTTTCGTGAGCGCTATCGGCTTCCTCACAATGACGCGCCCCGCGAAGACGTCCATTCCCGCCGGAGCGGAATAGCCCGCGAGCGACACTGATAGCCTAAATGAGCGCCTGAACCTCGTCCCGAAGCCTGGATCCCACTTGCGCTTTGGTCAGGTTGGGAGCGAAGGACAGCTTCATTGGATCCCATTTCCCTTCCTGCTTAATGCCGATATTCTTCTCGACCTCGCCGTGACCAAGGACGGTCGTCGAAGAGACCGGAATGTCGTACGCCTTGCATAGTTGAGCGACGGCATCGACCATGGCATCCCACTGCGCCTCTTTCATCGGGAAGGAACCCGAACTGAATGGGCTCTCCTTTGCGTCGGCCATGCAGCACACAGTCACGCCGATGCAGTGGGAGTTGGCTCCCTTCGCGTGGGCAGCGTAATCGCCATCTCCAGTCGATTCGTTGTCGGCAATCGAGTGCGTGCCACGATGCAGCTGACCATCCCCGTCCACCAAGATGTGGTAGTGTGAAAGGTCGTTCTCCGACGGTGTGTAAGCTCCCGCCGTCCAGTGGCAAATGATCCGGCGCATATCTACTGCTGGAAGCCATGAAGCAGGAATCTTCGGCACGAGTCCCCTCCCAATGTACAGTTGCATTGAACCGGCGCAACTTGTTGATGAGTCCTTTCATCTTTGAGTAGAGCATCGGCGATTCGCAGAGTCAATCGTTGATTGTAACCGATAGCTCCGTTCCCCTACGTCGCGCACCGATTTGCATCGTCCGCGGTAAAATGGGAGGACGCCAACGGCCCAACCAACGGGGGCGAAAGCATGACGGCGGCAAAGCCGATCGAGATGAAAGCCATTGGCAAGACCGATCTCAAAGTGTCGATGGTCGGTTTTGGCACGTCGGGGCTCGGCGACATGCCCGACACCTACGGCTACTCGGTCTCGCCGGAGCGCGCGCGGGAGACGCTCCGCGCCGTATTCACCGGCCCAACCAACTTCCTTGACACCGCCCGCCTCTACGGCTTCGGCCGGAGCGAGGAGCGGATCGGCGAGGTGATCCGCGAGCTCGGCGGGCTGCCCCAGGGTTTTGTCATCTCCACGAAACTCGACCGCGACATCGAGACGAACCGCTTCGATGCGGCGCAGGCGCGCCGTTCGCTCGAGCAGAGTCTCAAGGCGCTCGGCCTCGACCGCGTCCAGCTGCTGCATCTACATGACCCGGAACACGTCTCGTCCCTTTCCGATGTCACCGCGCGCGGCGGGTCGCTCGACGAGCTGATGCGCATGAGGGAAGAGGGGCTGGCCGAGGCGGTCGGGCTCGCCGCCGGCCGGGTCGACGTGATGATGCCGATCCTGAGGGACTGGGATTTCGACGCGCTCATCACCCACAACCGCTTCACGCTCGTCAACCGCAACGCCGAAAAAATGATCGACTTCGCCGTCTCGAAGGGCATCGCGGTCCTCAACGCCGCGCCCTATGCGAGCGGCGTGCTGGCGAAGGGCTCGAAAGCCTATCCCCGCTACGCGTATCAGCCGGCGAGCGATGAAATGCTCGACCCTGTGCGCCGCGTGGAGGCCGTCTGCGCGCGCCAGGGCGTCCCCGTCGGCGCGGCTGCCCTGCAGTTCTCGATGCGCGACCCGCGGATCGCGTCGACGATCTGCGGCGTCACCAGGCCGGAGCGGGTGAGCGAGACGCTCAAGTGGGCGCGCTTTCCGATCGCCCCGGCGGTCTGGACCGAGCTCATGGCGCTCCCCTTCGGCACGGACGATCCGGAAGCGACCCGCGACTACAAGCCGGGCTAGTCCGCCGCCTCTCACTCCCGCCTCGATGCCCGGCGCAGCCGGGCGGCGTCTTGCGCATTGTGTGGGATTTCCCACCGCATATCTCATCGGCGCACGTCAGAGTGGAGTTGCATCCGACAGGGGGCTCGGAGGCAATCGAACTGCCTTCACTCAGGAGTCCGCCGATGTCCGCAAGTTTCGATCAGATCGAGCAGGTTGCCCCGGCACACGGGTGGGACAGCGAGCGTAAGGCGAGGCGCGGCGACGTGCTCGCCGCCATCTGGCGATTCCTCCGCGTGATCGCCAATGCCTGGCGCGCCGCGCATCTTACGAGACGCGCCGCGGGCGGCCTGGACGAGGGCGCCGCCTCTCTCTCCTCGAAGGTGCGGTTCCTGTCCGACTGACCCTCCGCGCGGGCGGGCCGCGCGGCGCTCCGGAGCGATGGCGTACCCGCCCAGGAATGCGTTATGATGCGTTGCGGCGGACCGGGCAGGAGTATGGCGTGCTGCTCGTTGCGCGATTGCCTGATCGCCGAATCGTCTCATCCAACCCGGGCGCCCGCCTGTGAGCGCGGATGTGAAACTGCGCCCGGGCCTGACGCCGCTCATCCACTGGCGCACCATCTATCGCGGCGGCGCGCTGGCGCTCGACCCCTTCGCGCGGCCGGACGTGGAGGCGGGCGCGGCGGCGCTTGCGGAGATTCTCGCCAGCGCACCCCAACCGTCCCCTGAGTACAGCGCGCCCACCCTCGCCGAACTGATGGAAATCGGCGGCGACCGGCTCCCCTCCCCGCTCGTCCGGCTCTTCGGCGCGCTGAAGCTTGCCTCGCTCGCGCAGGGCATGTCGGGCGTGCGCTGGAAGACGCTCCGCGGCATTTCCAACTTCCTCGGCGCGGGTCTCCTTCCCGCCATCCCGGCCGAAGGCGCGGGCGACCGGCTGGCGCTCGCCTCCCTTTTTTCGGCGCTCACAGGGACCGGCGAGGCCGTCAAAGGCCAGAAACGCCTGCCGGCGGAGAAGGCGCTGAGGAAGGCCGAGCTTTCCCCGCTCATCCTCAGCCCGGAGGAACGGGGCGCCCTTCTATCCGGCGTCGAGATGAGCACGGCGGCGGCGCTCGCCGGACTCTTCGAGGCAGAGCGCATTTTCCAGTCCGCGCTGGTGGCGGCAGCCCTTTCCGCCGCGGCAATGCATTGCCCGATCGCGCCGCTTCATCCGCGCGTGCACCGGCTCAACCGCCAGCCCGGGCAGATCGAGGTGGCGGCGGCCATGCGCGCCCTTGCCGCACCGGCGGAAAGAGCCGAGGCGTCGGCCGAAGCCGGCGCCGATGACGGGGGCGCTCGCCGCACGCCGCTACGGATGGGTGCGTGCCTCGACCTCCTCCGCCAGGCCGGCGCAACGCTGGAGCGGGCGGCGAACGCCGTCACGGAGGAACGGCTCGTCCTCTGGCAGAGCGGGGAAATCGTGGCCGGCGTCGAGGACCGCTCTTCGATCGCGCGCGCCGCCGACCTGATCGCGCTTTCGCTCACGACGACATGCGACCTGTCGCTTGCGCGGATCGAGGCTCTGCCGGGCGCCGCGAACGCGGGCGCAGATGCCGAACCCGGACGCGCGACCGCCGAGGCGCGCGCGGCGTCGTTCGTTGAGCGCATCCACGAGCACGGCGCCGCCGGCGGCGTATGGCGCCTTCTGCCGATGGCGGGAACGGCGGCGCTGGTGCTGGCGATCGAGCTTCTGGAAGCGATGCGCGGCGCGAGCGCGGAGGACACGCACATCGGCCCGCCGCTCGGCGCAGTGCTCCGCGAGCTGCGCGAGGCCGCGCCGCCCGCGGCCGGGTCGGACATGGACGTAGGCGGCGGCCTCGCCGCCATCGCCGAGCGTGTCGGCTCCGGCGCGCTCGCCGCGGCAGCGGATGTGGCGCTCCCCGGCGTCGCGGCGCGTCCACAGCGGGAGAAAACCCGCCGCTAGGCGGACGCGCAAAACGCAAATAAGCTGGACAGAAGAGAAGAAGACCCGGCGGGCGGAGACCGGGACGAGGAGCCGTCGTTGTCGCTCTATGAATTGAAGCCCGCGTTTCAGCGGCAGCTGCGGCCGTTTGTGGGGAGGCTGGCGCTGGCCGGAATCACCGCCAACCAGGTCACGCTCGCCGCCGCGCTCGGCTCGATTCTGGTCGGCGCTCTGGTGGCGGCGCTTTCGCCAGCGCGCTGGCCATTCCTCCTCGTTCCTCTCTGGCTTGCCCTGCGCATGGCGCTGAACGCCATCGACGGCATGCTCGCCCGCGATCACGGCCAGAAAAGCCGGCTCGGCGCCTACCTGAACGAAATCGGCGACGTCGTGTCGGACGTGGCGCTTTATGCGCCCTTCGCGCGCATCGAGGCGTTCGGCCCGCATCTGATCGCAATCGTGCTCTTCCTCACGGTGCTGACCGAGTTCTCCGGCGTCCTCGGACCGATGGCCGGCGCCTCGCGGCGCTACGACGGGCCGATGGGCAAAAGCGACCGCGCGCTCGTCTTCGGCGCGCTCGGGTTCTGGTATGGCCTTGGCGCGCCGCTCCCCGGCTGGACGGCGTGGCTGATGGCGATCGTGGCGCTGCTTCTCGCCGTCACGTCGGTCAGACGCATCCGCGGCGGACTCCTGGAGGGCGTGGAGAGGCCGTGATCGAGAGGCTCGTCGCAGGTTTGATTGCGCTCTTCGCCCGCCTCATCACCGCGGTCCGGGCGGAATGGGGCACGCACCTCCCCGACCTTCGCCCGCGCGTCTACTTCGCCAATCATGCGAGCCACGGCGACTTCGTGTTGATCTGGACGGTGCTTCCCCCCGCGGCCCGACGCAACACGCGGCCGGTCGCCGCCGCCGAATATTGGCTCAAAGACCCGATCCGCCGCTTCATCGGTCAGCGCGTGTTCAACGCGGTGCTGGTC
>JBOHKB010000168.1:0-21597 GCA_050728815.1 Propylenella sp. | reverse complement strand
GCTTTGGGATTTCGCCTTCCTTCGACCAACCGGCGTTTGGTTCGCTTTGCAGGCCGACGTTGAGTGAACCCAGCATTCCTCGGCTTCGGCCTCGGGCCGCATAGCTTCGCTTTTCTTCGTCAAGAATTGACTGGCAGACCTGTATGCTCTCTGCATCGGAATCGAATTCCCATTTGATCAAGTTGCCCGGTACCGGTTCATCCCTCTTCGCCCCTGCAAGGACAAAGGCGCCGTCTCGCAGCGATCGAATTCGTTCAAGGAGACGTGGCTTAGACTCGGGCTTGTCACGAGATGGGACGGTGATGCTCTTGAGCCTGTACTCTTCACCGAGTTGATCTGTGAGACCAACCGTCACGCGAATTGGCTTTCCTGGTGAACCCAAGCGACCGCGCGCCTGAATATCGACCGATGCAACCAGACTGTCGTGCGGCGGGATCGGATGGTAGGCGCTATGATAAGAGCTGCCGCGCATCGGCAACAAGGCGTTCGCCCGGACTACTTTGGCGCGGGGACGGATCAGCCGAACCTTCACAATCTGAATTGGTTGATCGCCGGTGTTCGATGCTTGGCAGTCGAGACTGAATTGCGAGATGAAAGTGTCGTCCCTTTGTTTCGCAAGATGCCACCAGTGACGCTGATCGAGTGGCACAATTCGGAGAGGTCGCCGCGCAGCTCTAGCGTCGTGACGCTTCTGCACGACTTCAACAGCATTTTGGGCCAACCGAACGAGCGCAAGTACCGAGAAGGTAATGGTGGCAGCCCAAATCCACACGCCCCATTCCTGTCGGAGCTTCGTTGGATCTATCTCGGCGAACGATGGAGCGTAAAGGACAGCCACTCCCGCCAAGGCTAGCCCGACGAGAAGCCAGGCCGAAAGGACCTTCAGTGCATTGAGAAGAGCGGCTACTCCGTTCACCAGACAGCCTCAGCTCGTCATCTTGACCATCGAATTGTTCTCTATATGTTCATAGCTCATGGGCCGCACCCTTCTCGACCGCCTTCGCTCCACCCTCTCGTGTCGCGCTCGCGCTCTTGCCACGCTGGGTGAAGCACGACTTCTGGCGCCAGCGCCAACCGCAGCACGACCGCGCGAAGGAAGCGATGGTGGAGAAGCTGATCGACGCGGTTGACCCGCTCCTTACTTTCTCGCCGCCCCACCGACCGAGGACGTTGGACCTCAATACCCCTCCCTTTTCGGTGGCATCTAGGTCAATGCCCAACGTATGATCACTGTTAAACCATATGAGAACAGAAGGATTACCGACCCAACAGAAAACAAGCAGGTGAAGAGTGCCTTTTCCAAACGCAACACACCTCCCACTACGGCCCTCGCCCCCACCATCCTGATGTACTTCCAGAAAAGAACAGCAAGAAAAATACAGTAGAATGAAAGAGTCAAAGCCATTGAAGACCAAAAGAACGCCATGTATGAGATTCTGTAGTTATCTTGGAAATAGTACCCCGCGACGACGTTCATGCCTTGCAATACGCCCTCAGAAGCAAACCAGTACTTATTACACGAGCCAAAGTCGAACTCGAATGCTTCCTCGTGGGACATGACTCTAGATTGTTCGCCACAAACGACAACCAGATTGCCGGTCCATTGCCTATCCTCAAAATATCGCTGGATTACGGGTTCATACAGAGATTTTATCGTCTGCCAGTAATAATACCCCACCTTTCGGTCGAAAATCATGGGAACTGGGTTAGTCAGATTAGTCAAAAATCGTGCGAGCGTGACGACATCGCCATAACTCAGCACCCGGCGGGTGCCTATATTGCGAAATAAGGATATCGGTTCGCCACTTTCTCCGTTCAATTCCGCCACGCGACCAAGACCCTCCGCACTAGCAAGGGCAAGTAATTGTTTCGCGACGATTTCGGGATCATCATGATTTGTAGCGACGGCGAACCAAACATAGAGTGGCCAATCACTGAAGGGGTCCCCCCGATCATGTCGCGTCAGAAAGGTTCCACGCCACGTCCTCTTTCCTACGAGCGTAGTATTTGTGTGATATACGCTCTGCTCCTTCCATTCAATGGAGGCAGCGTCTTCCTCGAACCTTACTGCTACATCAGCCCACCGCACCTCGTAATCGGCAACTTTCACAAAGAGCGCAAGAGCAACAGCAAAGAACATTGACCAAATCGCTGCTTTGACAATAATATCAGTCGAAAAGAGAAGCAACACATCACGAAGTGTTGCTAAATTGTAGCTGAGCCGGAGATAAAGTATTGTTACATACGCGGACCCGACGTCAAACGCCATATGGAAGCCGAATAAGGAAAGAACAGAAGGGCGGAAAAGCAGTATATCTTGTAGCATCTCCCCTTGTACGGATAAATCGGACACAGTACGTATTTCCAGTACGGCGATAATAACATAGAACAATGTTGAAAGGGCTACGGTTTTCCACAGGAAGGAACGGCGCTTGTCAGGCTGCCAAAGCTCCAAAACGAAATCGCGCGCGTAAGCTGTTATGAGTGCAGGGCGGTCGGGGCTAAAGATTGCAGGTTCGGCGACCAGCGTCTTTACGCGGCTTTTGAAGGGGTCAGAGAATATCAAGTCAAAGCATACACCGATGACGAAGAGCGTGCCTGCTAAGGCGAGCAACGGATTTGTCGATAGTAGGAGTTGGGACATCTGCCTCGCTCGGAGCCTGAGTTTCATAGGATATGACGTTTATCACAGAAAGGAAGAAAAACCCCCGGCCTGCTGACGGGGGGTGAAAAGGATCGAAGTTCGTCAGTCGGGACGCGAGCGATCGCGACACAGCGCAGTGCCCCTTGGCGGCATCTTGCTCGGGCGCGCCCCGGGCCTTCTGTCGTGATGAACGCATCCAACCGCCGGCTTGCCCCATCGCCCGCGCTGCGTCACGCTGCCCCCCGGAGGCTCCTTATGACCGACGGCATTCGCTGCATGATGATGCGCGGCGGCACCTCGAAGGGCGCCTATTTCCTCGCCGACGACCTGCCGTCCGACCCGGCGGAGCGCGACCGGCTGCTCCTCGCGATCATGGGCTCGCCCGACCCGCGCCAGATCGACGGCATCGGCGGCGCCGATCCGCTGACCAGCAAGGTCGCCGTCGTGAAGCGCTCGGAACGCCCCGGCATCGAGGTCGACTATCTCTTCCTGCAGGTTTTCGTCGACCGGCCGCTCGTCAGCTCCAGCCAGAACTGCGGCAACATTCTCGCCGGCATCGCCGGCTTCGCCATCGAGCGCGGGCTCGTCGCGGCGAACGGGCCGGACTCCACCGTCGCCATCTTCCTGGAAAACACCGGGCAGACCGCGCACGCAAGAATCCCGACGCCTGCCGGCGTCCCTGTCTATTCCGGCAGCGAGACGATCGACGGCGTCCCGAACGCCGCGGCGCCCGTGCTGCTCAGCTTCACCGACGCCGCCGGCTCGACATGCGGCGCGCTGCTCCCGACCGGCCGCGACAGGGACGTGGTGGACGGCGTCGAGGTGACGCTGATCGACAACGGCATGCCGGTCGTCGTGATGCGCGCCGCGGACATGGGCGTCGCCGGCTGTGAGACGCGCGAGGAGCTGGAGGCGAACGCGGCGCTCGGCGAAAAGCTCGAGCGGCTCCGCCTCGCCGCCGGCCCGCTCATGAATCTCGGCGACGTGAAGGAGAAGAGCGTTCCGAAGATGACGATGGTCGCGCGGCCCGCGCACGGCGGCGCGATCATGACGCGCACGTTCATCCCGCATCGCTGCCACGCCTCGATCGGCGTGTTCGGGGCGTTGAGCGTCGCGACCGCCTGCCTGCAGCCGGGCTCCCCCGCGCATGAGCTGGCGGTCATCCCCGAAGGTGCGCGAAAAATCATGCGGGTCGAGCATCCGACCGGCCATCTCGATATCGCGGTCACGATGGGGGAGGGCGGCAAGATTCGCGAAGCGGCGTTCGTGCGCACCGCGCGAAAGCTCTTCGACGGCATGGTCTTTCCGCGATAGTTCTTGAAGGATTCCGGCGATGTACCTCGAGAAGCTGAGACTGGACGGACGCGTCGCCGTGGTGACCGGCGCCGGGCAGGGGATCGGCGCGGCCTGCGCGCGGGCGCTCGGCGAAGCCGGCGCGACTGTCGTCATCGCCGAGCTGGCGCCGGAGCGGGGGGAGGCGAGCGTCGCCGAATTGAGGAAGGCGGGCATCGAGGCATTCGCCGTCCCGCTCGACGTGACCAATTCCGCCGCGGTGGATGCCGCCGCCGCCGCTATCGCGCGCGAGCACGGGCCCGTCGACATTCTGGTCAACAATGCCGGCGTCGCGAAAGGCGGGGTGAACGCCGAGGACACCAGCGACGAGGACTGGCGCTTCCACATGGACGTGAACGTCGACGGCGTCTTCTGGTGCTGCCGCGCCTTCGGGCGGCAGATGCTCGCCAAGGGCAAGGGCGCGATCGTCAACATCGGCTCGATGTCCGGCTACATCGTCAACAAGCCGCAGCCGCAGGCCCATTACAATGCGTCGAAGGCGGCCGTGCACCACTTGACCCGCTCGCTCGCCGCGGAGTGGGGGAAGCGCGGCGTCCGCGTGAACGCCGTCGCGCCGACCTACATCGAGACGGCGATGACCGCCTACGGCATGAACGAGAACCCGGAGATGTACGCGACCTGGCTCGAGATGACGCCGATGGGGCGCGTCGGCCAGCCGGACGAGATCGCCTCCGTCGTGCTCTTCCTCGCCTCCGACGCGTCGAGCCTGATGACCGGCGCGATCGTGCTCGCCGACGGCGGCTACACCTGCTGGTAGGACATGGTCGAGGTGGCGGCCAGGTGGGAGCCAGGACAGGGTGCCGCGCGGCCCATCTTCGCGCCGCCGCCCAACCGCTTGGAAAACAACCCTGAATAGGCGCGAAGTTGGCACAAAAGAGGCCGTGGCGGAGAGGATGGGATTCGAACCCACGAGACGCTTTTTCGGCGTCTACTCCCTTAGCAGGGGAGCGCCTTCGACCACTCGGCCACCTCTCCGCCCCGGGAAATGGCGGCTTTTTGCCGCCTGGTCAACCGAATAGCTTCCGGCTGTTTTCAATCAAACTTCCTGATATACACCGTCGCTTCCGGCTGGCTGGACCGCATGCGACCCAATTTCCTCACCATCAACCCCGAAGACGGCGTCGGCGTCCTCCGCGGCCTCGCCTCCGCCGTGCGCATGCGCATCCTCCGCCTCCTCCACGAAAAAGGTAGCTTGAACGTCAACGACATAAGCCACCAGCTCGGCCTGCCGCAATCGACCGTCGCCACCAATGTCCAGGCGCTGGAGGAGGCGGGGCTGATCGCAACGAAGACGGTGAAGGCGAAGAAGGGACATCAGAAGATATGCACCGCCAAGTACGACGAGGTCATCCTCCGCTTCGAAACGTCGACCAAGCGGCGGAACGACGACCTCGTCGAGGTGGCGATGCCGCTCGGCCTGTTCACCAGCTGCGAGGTCAGCGCGCCCTGCGGACTCTGCTCCACCGAGGGCGTCATCGGGCTGCTCGACGTGCCGGATTTCTTCCTCGATCCGAACCGCGTGCAGGCGGCGCTCATCTGGTTCGGCCGCGGCTTTGTCGAGTACAAGTTTCCGAACAACGCCAAGCTGCTCAACTCCAAGGTCGAGACGCTCGAATTCTCCATGGAGCTCTCGTCCGAGGTTCCAGGGACGAACCTGAACTGGCCCTCGGACATCACGCTTTGGGTCAACGACATTCCGATCGGAACGTGGACGTCCCCAGGCGACTTCGGCGACAAACGCGGCGTCTTCACCCCGCGCTGGTGGAAGCTCGAAGGCTCACAGTACGGAAAGCTGAAGACTTGGCGCATCAGCACAACTGGGTCTTTCATCGACGGCGTGACCATCTCCGACGTGACGATCGAGGATATCGGCCTGCCCGAGCATCACTCCATTCGAATGAAGATCGGCATAGATTCCAAGGCGACGCACCCGGGTGGCGTGAACATCTTCGGCAAGGGATTCGGCAACTACGACCAGGACATCGTGATGCGCCTCCATCTGCGCCGCTAGCGGCGCAAATGACTCAGGGTGCATGCTTGAAGCGGGCGACCGTCCAGGACGCGGGGGCAAGCACAAGCTCCACACTGTCTCCGTTCGCCCGCGCCGCGTTGAAGCTGGCCGGTTTGATCCGGTCCGGGCGGTCCTTGGTGTTGGCCGCCATTAGATCCGAATCATGAAGCTGGTGCGCCTTGAGCCTCTGGGGCTCGCCGAAGCCGTCCGCGGAAACATGAACCGTCATCTCCTCGCTTAGGTGGCGGTTCAATAGGAACAGCGTGAGCGTTCCGTTCTCCTCCGAGTGGACGGCGGAGAACTTCAGGTAGGGCACCGCCTCCATCTTCTCGTAAATCTCCTCCGTCCGGGTCGGGTCATAGTAGCGCGTGGCGTAGGTGGACGAGTCGACGTGAGCGCTGAGCACCCGCCCGCGGCCTAGATTGCTGAAGTCCGAGAACGGCCAGAAGATCGTCTGCCGCCAGGCCGGGCCGCCGGTTTCCGTCATGATCGGGGCGATCGCGTTGACCATCTGCGCGAGGCAGCCGACCTTCACGCGATCGGCGTGGTTGAGGAGAGAGATGCACGCCGCGCCCAACGCCAAGGCATCCTGCATATTGTACTCTTCCTCGAGAATGGCTGGGGCTTCCGGCCAGTTCGGGCGCGTGCGGTTGCTTTCCCCGCGCCGGGTCCGATACCAGACGTTCCATTCGTCGAAGCTGAGCATGATCCGCTTCTGCGAGCGCCGCCGCGCGGCGACCGCATCGGCGATCGCCACGACCTCCTCGATGAAGCTGTCCATCAGGTCGGCGCTCGCCAGGAACGAAGGCGTGTCGTCGGCGTAATTGTTGAGGTAGGTGTGGAGCGAGATGAACTCGACGTGCTCGAAGGTGTGCTCGAGCACTACCCTTTCCCACTCGGCGTAGGTCGACATCTTGCGGCCGGACGAGCCGCAGGCGGCAAGCTCGATAGTCGGATCGGTCATTTTCATGACCTTCGCCGCCTCGGTCGCCACGCGACCATACTCGTCCGGCGTTTTCATTCCCATCTGCCACGGTCCGTCCATTTCGTTCCCGAGGCACCAGAATTTCACCTGATGCGGTTCTTCCCAGCCGTGGGAGCGGCGGAGATCCGAAAACTCTGTCCCGGAGGGATGGTTGCAGTACTCGACGAAATGGCGGGCCTCGTCCGGCCCGCGCGTGCCGAGGTTGACCGCGAGCATCGGCTCGATCCCCGCGAGCCGACACCAGTCGATGAACTCGTTCGTGCCGAAGGCGTTGGACTCTACCGATTTCCAGGCAAGGTCGAGTCGCCGCGGCCGCTTATCGATCGGCCCGACGCCATCCTCCCAGTTGTAGCCGGAGACGAAGTTGCCGCCCGGATAGCGCATGATCGTCGGCGACAGCTCGCGGATGAGTTCGAGCACGTCCAGCCGAAAACCTCGATTGTCGGCTTTGGGGTGGCCGGGCTCGAAGATGCCGCCATAGGCGCATCGGCCGAGGTGTTCGATGAAGGCTCCGAACAATCGGCGGTCGGTGGTTCCGATTGCGAATTCTCGGTCGAGGCGGACTTCGGCTTTGAGCATCTTGTCGCTCCGGATGTCGGGAAAGGTGGATACGGGATGGATCGAGACCGGGCATGGAAATGCTGGTCGTCAGCCTGGCGCCTCCGTCACGGGATCGCGGCGTCCAGACTTCACCTGAAGCGGCGGAGGTGCGGCATTGCGTTCAGAGGTCCGGCCATTCGTATCGCGGACCGTCGGGGAGAGAACCGATTCCTTCAGAAGGATCGAATAGGGATGCTGGGGATTGTCGAGGACGGTGCGGGCGTCGCCGCTTTCCACCATCTTCCCTTTTTGCATGATGATGATGCGGTCGCTGATGTAATAGGCGGTCGCGAGGTCGTGCGTGATGTAGATAATCGATACGCGCATGTTATCGCGAAGCGTCTTGAAGACATTGACGATCGACATGCGCAGCGACGCGTCCACCATCGACACCGGCTCGTCGGCGATCAGAAGGGCGGGGTTGGGGATGAGGGCGCGCGCGATAGCCGTCCGCTGGAGCTGTCCGCCGGAAAGCTCATGCGGAAAGCGGCCCCCGACCTCGGCATAGGAGAGGCCTACCTTGCCGAGCGCTTCATCGGCAATGTCCTCCGCATGCACGCCGCGTTCGGCGCCACGGAAGCGTCGCGCGGTCATCACCAGGTAGCGGTCGACGCGCTTCAGCGGATTGAACGCCTCGAAAGGGTTCTGGAAAATCGGCTGCATGGCGCCCATGAACGCCACGCGCGCCTTGCTGCCCCGCAGCCGCGTGACGTCCTCGCCGCGAAAACGGATCGTGCCGGCACTCGGCGGCACGAGTCCCAGAATCATGCGCGAGAGGGTCGTCTTGCCGCTGCCGGACTCTCCAACAATGGTGAAGATCTCCGGCCGTCCGGTCGCTATGGCGAAGCTCACGTCGTCGACAGCGGGGAACGCTGCGCGTCCGAACAGCCCTCCCATCGAATAGGTCTTGGTGACCCGCTCGACAGCGAGAAGCTCGCTCATGATGCAAGGGCTCCGGCGGGCTGCCGCGATGGCTTAGCCGCCCGGCCTGCAGCGTCCGGCGCGCTCGGCTTGACCTCGGGGCTCGCGGCGAAGCAGGCGACACGGTGACCCGGCGCAAGCGTCGTGAGCGCAGGGTTCTCCTGTCGGCAGATGTCCATAGCAAGCGGACAGCGCGGGTGGAACCGGCAACCCGACGGCGGCTGCGAGAGGTTCGGCGGCGCGCCGCTGAGAGCCTTCTTCGGCGACAGATCGCCGATCCGCGGCAGGCTTTGGATCAGGTGAGCGGTATAGGGATGGAGCGGTCTGGCGAAGAGCTCGCGGGTCGGCGCCTCTTCGACGAGCCGTCCCGCGTACATTATTCCGAGGCGATCCGCCATGTTGGCGTGGACCGCCATGTCGTGCGTCACGAACAGGATGGACGATCCCATCTCCTGCTGGACTTCGCGGATCATCGCGAGGACACCCTTCTGGACGACGACGTCGAGCGCGGTGGTAGGTTCGTCGGCGATGATGAACTCGGGCCGGCAGATCGTGGCGAGCGCGATGGTCACGCGTTGGCGCATGCCGCCGGACAATTCGTGCGGATAGGCTCGCAATATGTCCGGCGAAAGGTGCAGCCGCTTTAGATGATCGGCGACAACACCGAAAAACTCGGCTTTGGGCACATTGATATGGCGCCGGGCGAAATCGATGAACGACTCGCGGACGCGGCGGACCGGGTTGAGCACGTTCATCGAGCCCTGCATGATGTAAGAGAGGTTCTTCCACCTGACCGCAGCGAGCTGCTCCTGGCTAAGCCGGAAGGTGTCGCGGTCGAGGAAGCTGAAGCGGACCGAACCTCCTATGACGTTGAGCGGCGGCCGATTGGCGCCTGCGATCGACTTGATGAAGCTGGTCTTGCCGCAGCTGGACTCGCCTGCGAGGCCGTAGATCTCGTTCCGGTTCACGTCGAGGGTGATGTCGTCGACGGCCCGCACCTCGCGCGTGATGCCGAAGTATTGCATCTGATAGTAGGCGCGGAGGTTTTGGACAGTCAGGACCGGTCCGGTCACCGGCGTTGACGATTTCGCCGCTGCGCCTAGCGTCACCCGACGCCTCCACCCATGCGGCTCAGTCGGCTCCGCGGGTCTATATACTCGTTCATCGACACGGCGAGCAGGAACAGGCCGATGAATGTCAGCGTGATGAAGAGAGTCGGGAACACAAACCACCACCACACGCCCGATACCATCGCGCTGTGCTGGTTGGCCCAGAAGATCATCGTGCCGACCGTCGGCGTATCGATGTTGGTGAAGCCAAGAACGGAGAGCGTGACCTCCAGGCCGATTGACCAGTTGATGTTGTTGAGCGTCGTCGAAAAGACGATCGGCAGCACGTAGGGGAGGTGCTCGCTGACGACGATCTCGTGCGTTCTCATTCCGGAGAAGACGCTGGTGCGCGTGAATTCACGCGTCTTCAGACTCATCATGAGCGAGCGGATCAATCGCGCGTCGTAGGCCCAGCCGAGGCATGCCATGACGAGGGCAAGCAACGCCCAGTTCATGTAGTCGCGCATGACGAAGTAGAACAGGATGAGGAGTGGGAAGAGCGGGATGACGATGAACGTGTCGTTGATCGACATCAGCACGCGGTCGGTAAGGCCGCCCTTGTAGCCCGACAAGAGTCCGACAAAGAGCGAGATGAGTCGGCTGAGGAGCGCGACCGCGAAGCCAAACAGAAGCGTGTTTCGGATGGCAAAGGTGAGTTGCCAGAACACATCCTGGCCGCGCGAGTTCGTCCCGAAGGGATGCGCCCAAGAGGGCGGAACGTCGGGGGCGACCGCGTAGATTTTGGTCGCCGGGTAAGGCGAGAAGGGCGACAGGACCGCCATGCCGACGACGATGCCGGTCAGAAACGCGCCGAGCGCGAACTCGCGATTGTAGCGGAAGAGATCGCGAAGGATCTTGTAGAGAGCGCCGGTACCTGCCACCGCGCGCTCGACCAGAACGGGCGTTCGAGGCAAGGCTCCCCCTGTGGGGCTGGTCGCAACTCTGGATTCGCCACCGGCCCGGCCGCGTGGGAAGCGGTCAGGCTCGGCGACATCGCGCGTTAGGGAGGCGACAGGCGCTTCGCTAGAGGGCGTGGAGCTTGCCGGGGCCATGTGTTCGCTCCTTCGCCGATCAGGTGAGTTGCACGCGCGGATCGATGACGGGATAGAGCACGTCGATCAGGAACACCGCCGCCGACACCGCGATGATCGAGATCGCAGTCACCCCGAGCACGAGACCGTAGTCGCCGGCGTAGACTGCGGCGATCAGCAACCGGCCGAGACCGGGATAGCTGAACACGAACTCGACGATGATGGCGCCGTTGAAGATCGCGCCGAGTGACATCGCCAGCCCGGTAACCTGCGGAACGAGGGCGTTCCGCATTACGTAGAACGGCATGATCCGCCGCCGTGCGACGCCGCCGAGTTCGGCATACACCACGTAGTCCTCGGTTACGATGTTGGAGACCAGGGCACGCATGCCCATGAACCAGCCACCGATGCCGACGAGCACGATCGAGACTGCCGGCAGGATCGAGTGGCGCAGTACGCTGGCAATGAATTCGGGATTGAGGCCGCGCGGGATGTTTTGGCCCGCACCCCCGCTGATGGGGAGGATCGGCCAGAGGAAGCCGAAGATGATGAGAAGAACGAATGCGATGATGTAGTAGGGGATCGGGTGGAACCCCATGGCGACGACGCCGAAGAGTTTCAGGGTCCGGCTGTTGCGATAGTAGCCGGCGAGACCCCCGAGCAGGTTGCCGAGGATCCAGGCGACGAGAGTGCAAGTGAAAAGCAGGCTGACCGTCCAGGGCAGCGCGCGGCCGATGAGTACAGAGACGGGAGTCGGAAAGGCCGAAATCGATGGTCCAAAATCGGCCCTGAGAATGCGACCCCAATAGACGAAGTACTGTTCCATCAGCGGCCCGCCGGTGCCGTAAAGCTCGCGCAAGGCCACCCGCATCATGGCGACCGCTTCGGGATCGCTTTGACCGAAGGCCGTCATTCCAGCGATCATCTGCTCGACCGGATCGATCGGCGTCAGATGCGTGATGAAGAAGGTCAGCGAGATGCCGATGAAGACGACCAGGATGAACTGCGCGAACCGCTTGAGGACGTAAACGCCGTAGCTGCGCATCGATCTGTCCCGGTCGGCTGCCGCTCTTCCGCGGTGAGGGGGCGGTCCTTGGGGCCGCCCCCTTGATTGCCGATGACGGCCAAGCGCCGCTACTGCTGGACCGGCTTCAGCCGCACCATCATGTAGCGCGAGTTCGCCCAGTTCGGAACGGGATTCGTGTAGGGGTCCTTCGCCGTCGGATAGCCGGTCCAGTAGGTTTCATCCATCACCGTGAACACGTTGTACGACATGATGGGGATGGTCGGCATCTCGCGAACGGTGAGCTTCACGAACTCATGGCCGAGCTCGACGCCTTTCGGGTCATCGAACGCCACTTGGCGAACCTTTTCGATGATCGCGTCGAGTTCCGGCGACGACCAACGCTGCCAGTTGCGCGGCGACTGGATCTCGCCCGCCTTGGCGACGAACTGAGAGTGCCAGCTGTCGAGGAAGAAGGAGAGGTCGGGGTGGCCGCCCCACGTCTCCACGCTCCAGCTGATGCACACGTCGAAGTCGCCGCCAGCGCGCCTTGGGAAGAAAGTCGCCTGCGCATTCTCGGCGGTCGCGTCGATGCCGAACTCCCGCCACTGCTGGGCGACCATCGTTCCCGCCCGGGTCATCACCGGACGTCCGTCACCCTCGACCATAAGCTTGATCGAGAAGCGCTCGCCGTTCGGCATGTACCAATCATTGCCGCGGCGAGTGAAGCCCGCCTTCTCCATCAGCTCGGCGGCGGCCTCGAGATCCTGCTTCCACCAGCCGGCGCCAAAGGCCCGCGCAATCTCCTCCCCATCGGAGGGGATCTGGTCGCCCATCGAGGGGCGCAGCATGTCGGCTATCTGCTGACCCATCGTTGGATCGTAGGGCTTGATCTTCCGCTTACCGGTGTCGATCTCGAAATCCGAGAGCCATCGGGCGAGCGGCTTGTGGTAGTAATCCGGATGCGTTCCTGTCGGCGGAACCTGGATCGCCGAGATGGTCGCCGCGCCGCGATAGGAGGCCATCGATACCGCCTTGATATCGATCGCGAGCGCCAGCGCCCAGCGCACGTCGGGGTCCTGGAACTTTTCGAGCTGATGATTGAAGATCAGCGCCGGCAGAGTCGGATCCGGATGCGCATAAGGGAAGCCCTCGAACCATGCCACCGACTTCGGCGAGTCCTTGGCAAGCGTGAACATGCCCTCCGGAGAGACATCGTGGATGATGTCGAGCTCGTGGTTCATCTGCGCGATGACTCGGCGATCGGGTGGACCGGGATCGACATAGGTGACGTATTTCGGGCCCGGCTCTCCGAAGCGGGCGATGGTGGTCCGCTGCCAGTCCTCGCGCTTCTCCCACGTGAACCACGTCCCGTTCGGGTCGTAGCTATGCAGCTTGTAAGCGCCAAGCGTAACCGGCGGATTGAAGTTGAACTGGAGGGGGTCCTTTCCTTCCCAGATGTGCTTCGGCATCATCCAGGCCGCGTTCCAGCGCACCGTGAAAAGGGCGTGGAAGCGCGAGTTCGGACGTTTCAGCTTGAAGACGACCGTATAGGGATCGGGTGCCTCGACGCTCTCCACGTTGAGTTGGTAACTCGCGCTGCGCAGCAGCCCATTGGTTTTGATGTGCGTCTCGGTCGTGAAGACAACGTCGTCGGCAGTAAATTCCACTCCATCGCTCCAGTAGACGCCGGGGCGAAGTTTGACAGTCATCTCAGTGAAGTCGTCGTTGTAGATCGGCGGCTCGGTGGCGAGCGAATTGTCCCAGACGCCATCAAGGCCGTAGTCCGGGTCGATGTACCAGAAGGTGTCCATCCCCAACTGATGGAAGCCGGTCGCGGTGCCGGTCAGGCCCGGTATCCAGATGTTGAAGGAATCGGCGTTCGGAATCGTGCCTTGCGGGTTCTCGGCGATCAGCACCTCGTGGCGCGGAAGGCTCGAGGGCGTCCCCTGCGCAAACGCTTGCCCGCTCGCCAGCACGATTCCGGCCAACAAACCCAACAGTCGCCTGTTGATCATGGCGTTACCTCCCTTGTGGCAGCTCGTTATCTCCTTGGCCGCCCACGGCATCATCCGGCACGCACGTACCTAAGTCAACGGAACAACTGATGTGTATCCGATTTGGCGATACATAAGACGGGGCGGCGGACGCCTGGATGACCTTCGACATCGGCCTTGCAGCGCTGCGCGGAGTGATTGAACCATGATCGCAAGCCCATCCAAACCGAGTGCTGCAGCGTTAGCGCCGGGCAACGCACCGAAGGCTGCGCGCGGAATCATCGCCATCGACAAGGTGGGGAATAAGATTCGTTTCTACGATCCGGTGTCGTTGAAGGAGACGAAGGTTCTGGACGGACGGGAGCCCTGCGTACACGAACTTGCGGTAACGCCGGACCGGAGAACCGCGTTCGTTCCGCTCTACGGCGACGGCATCTACGGCAACAACAAGAACCCGAACAACAAGATACTCGACGTCGACCTCGAGCGGCAGGAGATCGCCTCAGTCATTGACCTCGGCAAGCACTATGCGCCGCACGGCATGGTCGCGACCCGCGACGGCACCCTCTGGGTGGTGTGCGACCTCGCCGGCGCGCTGCTCAAAATCGATCCGCTCCGCGCCGCGGTCGTTGATGCGTTCGCGTGTCCCGGCAAAGGCCCGCATTTGGTCGTGGCCGCACCGGATGAAGCTAGGCTGTACGTCTCCCACAAGGAGGGCAATCTTGCCGTGTTCGATCTGGGGCGCGGCGTCTTCACGTCGACAGTTCCGGTGGGCAACCCGAGCATTGTCAGTGGTAACGGCAGCGGTGGAGAGGGAGTGGCGATCACGCCAGACGGTCGCCGCCTCGTCACGGTAGATAACGACGGGAGCGATCTCCACGTCATCGACACCGCGTCGGACCACGAGATCGACCGCGTCGCACTTAACGAGCATCCTCCCACCAATCCGAAGCGGTCGCGGCTTGCGAAGCCGTTGTTCTCGCCGGACGGCCGCTACTTGGTGGTGACGAGCTATGCGACTGCGTTTGTTTGGATTCTGGACGGCGCCGACTTTCGGCGGCAGAGAATGATCCCGGTCGCCAAAGGGCCGATGGGCGCTCTCTTTGCGGAAGACGGGACGAGTGTCATCGTGTCGAGCCACGACAGCGGTCTTCTGACCCGTATCGATTTGGCGACCGGCCGCGTGCTAGGGGCGCTCGACGGCGGGGCTGGCGTCGAGGTGCTCGCCTACTATTGATCGGCTGCGGATCGGCGCGGCCGCTCGGTTCGCAAGCGCCTCGATCCGTCGCGCTCGCCCGGCTCCGACTCGCAGCGCTGTACGAATGCGAAGATTCGCTCCAGTGTCGTCGCGTCGCGCAGCAGCGGCGCATGCCCCTGGCCGGAAACGGTAACAGCCTCGAAGCGGGGATGCCGTTCGCCCATCTCCTTGACCGTCCGCTCGGTCAGAATGTCGGAGAATTCTCCGCGGATCGACAGCACCGGCACGCGCGCCAGGCTCATGAACTGCGGCCAGAGGGGAGGGATCTTCTCGGTGAAGTCGACGGCGTCGACCGTTTTCACGAGCTTCGGATCGAACTGCGGGACCAGCGCCCCCTTCTCCTCGGCGAAATAGGCCTCGGCCGCGGCGCGCCAGTCGTCGTCGGACAAGGCAGCGAAGCGGCCCTCGGCGGTTTCGCGCACCAGTGCGACTGCCTCGTCCCAATTTGCGACCGGCCGCCGGCCCGTGAGGTAGTTCTTGATTCTCGCGAGACCGGTGCCTTCAACCACCGGACCGATGTCGTTCAGCACCACGCCGGCAATCAGAGCCGGCCGCAGTGCTCCGAGCAGCATCGCTATGATCCCGCCGCGCGACGTGCCGACCAAAATAGCCGGCTCCGCGTTGAAGATCGTTGCGGCTGTCAGCAGGTCGTGCGCCTCGACAAGGGGCTTGTAGTTCCGCCAGTCGCGGTCCGGATCGGAAAGGCCGCGCCCGCGGTAGTCGACCGCGATGACCGTCCGCGGTTCCGTCAGGTGCTGTGAAAAGTAGCGCCCTAGAGCAGTAAAATCGCGCGAATTTCGGGAAAGTCCCGGCAGACAGATGAGCGGCAGCCGGTCGGACGGCGTCGCAGCGCGGAAGACGCGCGCCGCCAACCAGAGCCCATCCTGCGACCGGAAGCGGCTGACCTGTCCGCCGTACTCGCCGGTAACGCTTGCGGCTGGGGAGCCGCCGTTGGTGGCGGCCGGCCGAACCGCGTTAGGCCGGAGGACCGCCACCGACGAGGTCCTCGTTCAGCGACAATGGGTGCCCGGTCCGCGAGCGGTAGAGCTGAAGGTTCTCCATCACCTTCTGTACATAGTCCCGCGTCTCGTCGAAGGGGATGCGCTCGATCCAGTCGATCGGGTCGGCGCTGCCGTTGCGCGGATCGCCGTAGCTGCGGATCCATTCCAAGGCGCGCCCAGGGCCGGCGTTGTACCCCACGAAGGTCAGCACGTAGGAGCGCCGCAAGCCGCCGAGCAGCTCACCCAGGTGATGCGCCCCGATCGTCGCGTTGTAGAGCGGATCGATCGTCAGCCGCTCGACCGAAAAGGGAATCTTGATATTGCGCGCGGTGGCGCGCGCGGTCGCCGGCATGAGCTGCATAAGCCCGAGCGCGCCGGCGTGACTGATGGCTTTGTGGTTGAAGGCGCTCTCCTGACGAACGACGGCGTAGACGAGCGCGCGGTCGACCGGCTTCGGAGGGCGTAGTTCCGACGGCACCCCATTGAAGGGCGCGGGAAGCGAGGCGACCTTGACGCCGCGCTCCTCGGCGATCGCCGCCGCGCGGATGCCCGACTGCGTCAGGCCGACTCGGCGCGCAAGCGCCATGACCAGCGCGACCTCGCCCGGCGTATCGACTGTTTCGCCGAGCGTCACGAGAAATGGATTGGCAAGCTCGGCGTGGCTGGACGCCGCGAGCAGGCCGACGACGCGCACCAGCTCCCTTTCGGCGAACCGGATGCGATCGAGGGCCGACGGCCTTGGCGTCCGCTCGAGCCCGGTCGTGACCATCCCGAGTTTCTGGCGCGCGAGTTGGCCGTAGAACGTGCCGCCGAAGCGCGCGGCCTCGACGTAGTCGAGCTGCGCCGCCGCCGGGCGTCCCCAGGTTTCGTGCGTTCTGCCCAGCCAGTAGGAGGCGCGCGACTGCGTTCGCGGCAGCGTCGCGAGCGTGTGGAGTTCGCGGAAGTGCGGCTCCGCGCGGTCGGGGTCGGCGAGGAACCTGAGCGCGTACCAGCCGGCGTGAAAGGCGGCTTCCACGCGGTTTCCCTCTCCCGAGGGACGCGCCTCCGCGACCACGCGATAGGCGAGGTCCGGAGTGCCGCGGTCGAGCAGCACGCGAGAGAGGTCGCGCCGCTCGTCCCACCAGACGTCGCCGTCACCTTCGAGATCGCCGTCGGGCTTCGTCTGCAGGAGAAGCCGGGCAGCCTCGATCGGCTGGCCGGAGCGCCGGAGCAGATACGCCCGCCCAAAGATGTAGAGCGGATCTGCGAAGAACCTTGGCGCCACGTCGCTCAACAGCTTGGGCGCATCGGAAGAACGGTTCAGGACAGCGATCGAGGCTCGTGCAAGATCGCTGTATCCAGGACCAAGCAGCTCCGCTTGCGTCAGCGCCTGGGCCGTAAGTTTGCGGAGAACCAGCCGACGGAAGCGGAAAAGATGATCCTCCCTCGTGAGCATGGAGCCGAAGCGCGCGAGGAGCGCGCCGGCCTGATCCGAGGAAAGCGGCCATTCCCGCCAAAGCTCGCGCACGATCCTGTCGGCTTCGTCGCCCCGGTGCGCGCGGCGGAGGGCTCCGGCGAGCGAGAGGCGGCCGCCGACGGTGCGCGGCTCAGCCTGGCTGTAGAACGTCAGTACAGGCTCCCCCTCTGCTCCAAAGGCATGGAAGGCCTGCTCGGCACGGAGCTGGAGGGCCTCCGGCTCCGGCCACCCGGTATGACTATTAAGAATCTCGATGACGTAGGCCGCCGACATCCCCGAATCGGGCTCGCGCGCCACCAGCCAGTCGATAAGTTTTGGTGCGAGCGGGTTCTCGTGCTCGCCCGCCATCCTGCGGGCTTCTGCGTAGCGCCTCTCGGCAACGGCGTCGATTGCGGCCTTAAGCGCAAAATCCGGCGCAAAGCCGTAGAAATCCAGGGCGAGCAGTTTGGCCTTGGCCGCAGCGCCGATCTCGGGGCGCGGGCGGGGGAGGGGCGCCAGTCCGGCGCTATCCTCGATGGCCTCTTCGACTTCCGCCTCCGGGTGCGTTTCCTTGGCTGTTTCGGAGGGCGCTTCTTCGGCTGTCTCTCCCGGTGCCGCTGGCGTCGCGGGCGCCGGATCGGCGCTTCCAGGCCGCGGTTTCGGCAGCCTGGACGTCGGCTTCGCAGCGATCTGGACCAAAGAGGGCGGCAGCAGAAGCGATTCGGATACGAAGCGCTGCGGCGGCATCCCTGCCGATGGGGAACTGCCGAGCGCGGATGCTGCCAGCGCCGCGGCGAGCCAACGCCACCCGCCCGGCGCGGCCTTTGGTCGGACCGGCCCAATGTTCAGCAGCCAAATCATTTCCGGATGCTCTTACCACGACCCGCGGGTGCGCCTCCACCCGCCCTTTGAACGGAAGCTCTGCTTGCCCTGTCCCGGCGGCGTCGATATCGTCCGGCGGACCGGCGATTTGAAAGCGAAAGAGATGTTCGAGGGTTCGATACCGGCGCTGGTGACGCCCATGCGCAACGGTTCGATTGATGAGGAGGCCTTCCGCGCCTTCGTGGATTGGCAAATCCGCGAGGGCTCCACCGGCGTGGTTCCGGTCGGCACCACCGGCGAATCGCCGACGCTGTCGCACGATGAGCATCGCCGTGTCGTGGAGCTCTGCATCGAAGCGGCGGACCGGCGCGTGCCGGTGATCGCGGGAGCAGGCTCGAACAGCACGAAGGAGGCTTGCGAGCTTGCCAAACATGCCGAACAGACCGGCGCCGACGCGGTGCTCGTCGTCACACCCTACTACAATAAGCCGAGCCAGCGTGGGCTCTACGAGCATTTTCGGGCGGTCGCAGGCGCGATCACGATCCCGCTCATCATCTACAACATCCCGCCGCGCTCGGTAATCGACATGAGCGTTGAGACCATGGCGAAGCTCTTTCATGACTGCACGAACATCGTCGGCGTGAAGGATGCTACCGCCAATCTCGCGCGGGCGAGCCTGCAGCGCCGTGCCATGGGCCCGGACTTCGTGCAGCTTTCCGGCGAGGACGCGACGGCGCTCGGCTTCATGGCGCACGGCGGCCACGGCTGCATATCCGTGACCGCGAACGTTGCTCCAAAATTATGCGCGGAGTTCCAGAGCGCCTGCCGTGCCGGCGACTATGCGACAGCGCTCGTCTACCAGGACCGGCTGATGCCGCTGCATCGCGCGCTGTTCCTGGAGCCGAGCCCGGCGCCCACCAAATACGCGCTGTCGCTGCTCGGCCACATGGCTGAGGACGTCCGCTCGCCGATCGTGCCTGTCGGGCCGGAGACGCGCGAGGAAGTGAAGTCCGCCATGCGCCACGCCGGCCTTCTCAACTGAGGCGATGGCCAAGCAGGAAGTCCCCGGCCGCAAGATCGTCGCCGCCAACCGAAAGGCCCGCTTCAGCTACGAGATCGGCGAGGCGATGGAGGCCGGCATTGCGCTGACCGGCACGGAGGTGAAGAGCCTCCGGGAGAGTCGCGCCAATATTGCCGAGTCCTACGTCAGTCCCGAGAACGGCGAGATATGGCTCATCAACGCCAATATCCCCGAGTACCGGCAGGCCAGCCATTTCAATCATCCTCCGCGGCGACCCCGGAAACTGCTGCTGCACAAGCGCCAGATCGGCCGTCTGATCGGCGCGGTGCAGCGCGAGGGCATGACCATCGTGCCGCTCAAACTCTATTTCAACGAGCGCGGCCGCGCGAAGGTCGAGATCGCGCTCGCCCGCGGCAAGAAGATGCACGACAAGCGCGAGACGGAGAAGGCGCGCGACTGGCAGCGAGAGAAGGGGCGGCTTCTCAGGGCAAAGGGCTGAGG
Organism: Propylenella sp.; assembly: GCA_050728815.1. Taxonomy (GTDB): domain Bacteria; phylum Pseudomonadota; class Alphaproteobacteria; order Rhizobiales; family Afifellaceae; genus DASWJZ01. Next base: position 1,905 of record JBOHKB010000168.1, on the reverse strand, counting down.
TCGATCTCCTCCCGAGTCCATTGGCGACAACATTTCGGCCAAAACGGCAACCGCCTACGACCGCGCTACGTGACGGCGGCCGGTCGCTTGGGAGTGCTTGTCCGTCCGCTTGGCCAAGCGGAAGAGACGCGTGATCAGCGCTCGGCAAGGTCGGCCCTGACGCGTGCGAACACGGCTTCGAACATTTCGGGCGTCAGCCGCCGCGTGTTCGTGTTCTGCCGGGAGCAGTGATAGCTGTCGTAGAGGCGGAAGCCGCGGCAATCGTGTACTGCTCCGTGTGCGAAGTGGAACTCCGCCGGCCTCTCCCCGATCGCCCGCAATGTCGTTTCGTGTGCGATGCGGCCGAGCGCGACGATCGCCCGTGCGCGCCGATGCAAGGCGATGGCGTTCTCAAGGAACTGTCGGCAGGTTGCGACCTCGGCAGGCGTCGGCTTGTTCTGGGGCGGCACACAGCGCACTGCGTTCACGATCGCTGCGTCGACGAGGGTCAGCCCGTCTGCCGGGTCGGCGCGGTAGACTCCGCGGGCGAACCCGTACTTCTTGAGCGTTGAGTAAAGCAGGTCGCCGGCGAAATCGCCGGTGAACGGCCGGCCGGTGCGGTTGGCGCCGCGTAAGCCTGGAGCAAGGCCGACGATCAGGAGCAGCGAGCGCTTATCTCCGAACGTCGGGACCGGCGCGTTGTGCCAACCTGGCTCGCGTTCCCGCCAGGAATTCCGGAACTCGACAAGCCGCGGGCACAGGGGACAGTTGCGCGGCGGCTCGCTCGCCTCGGACGTCGCGCTCACAGCTCCTCGTACTCGTCCTCGTCGTCGAGTTCGGCTACGCGAGACGGCCGCGGCGGCCGCTGCGCCGGATCGCGGCCGACGGTTTCCGCAAGGTCTGACAGCTCGAGGAAATGATCGGCCTGTCTACGGAGGTCGTCCGCGATCATCGGCGGCTGCGTGCGGAGCGTCGAGGCGACCGTGACCTTCTTCCCCTTGCGTTGCAGCGCCTCCACAAGATGGCGGAAATCGCCGTCGCCGGAGAACAGCACGAAATGGTCCACGTGCTCGGCCATCTCCATGGCATCGACCGCGAGCTCGATGTCCATGTTGCCCTTGACCTTCCTCCGCCCCTGCGAATCGGTGAACTCCTTCAAGGGTTTGGTGACCACCTTGTAGCCGTTGTAGTCGAGCCAATCGATGAGCGGCCTGAGCGACGAGTACTCCTGATCCTCGGCAAGAGCCGTGTAGTAGATGGCCCGGACGAGGTAGCCCTTTTGCCGGAAATCTCCGAGCAGCCGGCGATAGTCGATATCGAAACCGAGGGCGCGCGATGCTGAATAGAGGTTGGCGCCGTCAATCAGCACCGCGATCTTTTCACGCGGGTCGAACATTGGATGCTCCTGGCAATAACTGGTCGGTAATCGCGAAGAATGCCGCCGGATAGGGAATTTTCGCACGGCGTTCAAGGGCGTTGGCATCGATTCTGGTGCAAATTCCGGACTGGCGGGGCGCGCGCGGAGGCTCCGCTTTCCCTTGAAAAGGCTGCGGCGAATCCTTATCAGGGCGCCAATCCCGAAATCTGGAGGTTGCATCCATGGCGCGCATCACCGTCGAGGATTGCGTCGACAAGGTCCCGAACCGCTTCCAACTGGTGCTCTTGTCCGCGCACCGGGCGCGAATGATCTCGAACGGATCGCCGCTGACGGTCGACCGCGAGAATGACAAGAACCCGGTCGTTGCTCTGCGGGAAATCGCCGAAACGACCGTCTCGCCCGAGGACCTGAACGAGGATCTGATCCACTCGCTCCAGAAATATGTTGAGGTTGATGAGCCCGAGCCGGTGCCGACGTCGATCGAGGCGGATCGCCCCGACGATGAGCCTGACATGACCTTCGACCGCATGTCGGAGGAGGAGCTGCTG
>JBOHKB010000167.1:0-2311 GCA_050728815.1 Propylenella sp. | reverse complement strand
GGTCAAGACCATGATCTTTTCTGCGTTGATCGACACCATCGATCTGGCGCAGCTCGGTCAGCTCGATGTCGATTCGGCGCGCGAGGAAATCCGCGACATCGTCAACGACATCATCACCGTCAAGAACGTCGTGATGTCGATCGCCGAGCAGGAGGAACTGCTCGAGGACATATGCAACGACGTGCTCGGTTACGGGCCGCTAGAGCCGTTGCTGGCCCGCGACGACATCGCCGACATCATGGTCAACGGCGCCGACCGCATCTTCATCGAAGTGGGCGGCCGGGTCGAGGAAACGGACATCCGCTTCCGCGACAATTCCCAGCTCTTGAACATCTGCCAGCGCATCGTGAGCCAGGTCGGCCGCCGCGTCGACGAGGCGAGCCCGATCTGCGACGCGCGCCTTCCCGACGGCTCGCGCGTCAACGTCATCGCGCCGCCGCTTTCCATCGACGGCCCGGCGCTCACCATCCGAAAGTTCAAGAAGGACAAGCTGACGCTCGATCAGCTCGTCCATTTCGGCACGATCACGCCGGAAGGCGCGACGATCCTGCAGATCATCGGCCGCGTGCGCTGCAACGTGCTCGTCTCGGGCGGCACCGGCTCGGGAAAGACGACGCTTCTGAACTGCCTCACCCGCTATATCGACGCGGACGAGCGCGTCATCACCTGCGAGGACGCAGCGGAGCTGCAGTTGCAGCAGCCGCATGTGGTCAGGCTGGAAACCCGCCCGCCCAACATCGAAGGCGAGGGCGAGGTGACTATGCGCGACCTGGTCAGGAACTGCCTGCGCATGCGCCCCGAGCGGATCATCGTGGGCGAGGTGCGCGGATCGGAGGCCTTCGACCTGCTGCAGGCGATGAACACTGGCCACGACGGCTCGATGGGCACGCTGCACGCCAACAGCCCGCGCGAGGCGCTGTCGCGCATCGAATCGATGATCACCATGGGCGGCTTCACGCTGCCGGCGAAGACGCTCCGCGAGATGATCGTCTCCTCCATCGACGTGATCGTGCAGGCGGCGCGCCTGCGCGACGGCTCCCGCCGCATCACACACATCACCGAGGTGCTCGGGATGGAGGGCGACGTCGTCATCACCCAGGACCTGTTCATCTACGACATCATCGGCGAGGATCCGAACGGCCGTATCGTCGGCCGCCACCGCTCGACCGGCATCGGCCGGCCGGGGTTCTGGGACCGCGCGCGCTATTTCGGCGAGGAAGCTCGGCTCGCCGCGGCGCTCGACGCCGCCGACACGGGCGAAAGCCAGGGCAGGGGCTAGGCCATGCTGTCGCCGCTCGTCGTTCAGGTAGCGGTCGCCATGCTCGCCGTCTTCTCCGTAGGCGGCGTGCTTGTTTCGCTTCTCTACCCGCGCCTGACCGGCGGCTCGAAGGGCGAAAAGCGGCTCGAATCGATCGCCGCCACCAGCCGCAAGGCCGCGGCCGACCGTATCTCCGCGGAGGAGGGCCGCCGCAGGCGCAGTGTCGAGGACACGCTGCGCGAGCTGGAAGAGGCGCAGAAGGCGAAGGCGCGCAGAAGCGGCAAGCCGACGCTCACCGTCCGCATGCGTCAGGCCGGCCTCGCCTGGAGCAAGCGGACCTACTACATGGTCTGCTTCGGCACGGCGGTGGGCTGCTTCGCCTTTTCAACATTCGGCGCCGGTTTCGGGCTCATTCCGACCGCCGGCTTCGCGCTCTCGGGCGGAGTGCTGCTTCCGCACTTCTTCGTCAACTTCCGGCGCAAGCGTCGGCTGAAGCAGTTCAGCGAGGAGTTCCCGAACGCCGTCGACGTCATCGTCCGCGGCGTCAAGGCTGGCCTGCCGCTCGTCGATTGCCTGAAGGTCATCGCGGCCGAGGCGCAGGAGCCGGTGCGCTCCGAGTTTCAGGAAATCGTCGAGGATCAGACGCTCGGCATGCCGCTCCCCGAAGCGGTCGAGCGCCTGCCGGAACGCATCCCGCTTTCGGAGACCAACTTCTTCGCCATCGTGATCACCATCCAGGCGAAGTCCGGCGGCAGCCTGTCCGAGGCGCTGTCGAACCTCTCCAAGGTGCTGCGCGACCGGAAGAAAATGGCCGGCAAGATCCGCGCCATGAGCGCCGAAGCGAAATCCTCCGCCGGCATCATCGGCTCGCTGCCGGGGATCGTCGCCGTTCTCGTCTACTTCACCAGCCCCGACTACATCCTGCTTCTGTTCCAGACCACGACCGGCAACATCGTGCTCGCCGGCTGCGGGCTGTGGATGCTCATCGGCATCATGGTGATGCGCAAGATGATCAACTTCGACTACTGAGGCGGCGTCTTGAACCTCGAGCTC
>JBOHKB010000166.1:0-21834 GCA_050728815.1 Propylenella sp. | reverse complement strand
GCTGCGGCGCCCGAGCCGGCACCAGCGCCGGCAAATACCGACCCGGCGCTCCCGGCGTCCGCGCCAGCCGCGGAGGCGACTACGCCGGCGACGTCAGTAGACAGCCCGGCCGCCGGAAACGTCGAAGACGGCGCCCGTCGAGAATGAGCACTCTTCGCTCGCCAGCCAGCAGACGAGCGCCGCGATCTCGTCCACCGTTCCGAGCCGGCCCATCGGGATCTTCGAGAGCATGAACTGGATGTGCTCCTCGGTGATCTGGTCGAAGATCGGCGTGCGCACCGCCGCCGGGGTTACGGCGTTGACGGTGATCCCGGTCTTCGCAAGCTCCTTGCCGAGTGACTTGGTGAGCCCGATCACCGCCGCCTTCGACGCGCTGTAGGCGGAAGCGCTGGGATTCCCTTCCTTCCCCGCGATCGAGGCAATGTTGACGACGCGGCCGTAATTCTTCGTCATCATGTGCGGGACGACGAAGCGGTTGCAGTAGAAGAGCGCGTGGACGTTGATGTCGAAGACCTCGCGCCAGTGGTCGATCGGATAGTCCCAAAGCGTGGCGTTCCTGCCAGCGACGCCGGCGCTGCAGACGAGGACGTCGATGCCGCCCAGAGTCTCGACCGTTTCGCGCGTCGCCGCCTCGACGGCCGCGGCATCCGTCAGATCAACCTTGACGACGCGAATGGCCGCAGCGGCATCGGGTGGAAGATCGGAGCGGTCCCATACGCAAACCGCAGCGCCTTCGTCGGCGAGCCGGCGCGCGATCGCCCCTCCGATGCCCGACGCCCCGCCGGTCACGATTGCGCGGCGGCCGTGAAACCGCCCTCCGGCCGCCTTCATCGGATTCCTCGCCTGGACGAGTCGGACGTCGTCTCGTTGCCCAAGCTATCCTTCGTCATAGTCGGGGCAGGGCCAGGACGCGGACGCCGAGAGCCCCTCGGGAAGCTGCGTTTCAGCGGAGCCGCAGGCGATGTCGAGCTGCCCCTGTGTCAGCCCCTTCGTCCGGCTGAGATCGGCCCCGGCGATCCGGGTCAGGAACATGTAGGCGCCGGTCAGGTCGGCTTCCTCCAGATCGGTGCCGCCGAGATCGGCCCGCGCCAGGTTGGAAAAGCTGAAGCTCACCCCGGAAATCACCGCGTCCGTCAAAACGACGCGGGCGAGCTCCGCCTTCGCCATGTTGGCGCCGGTGAGGTCCGCCTCGGTGAAGTCGGAACGATTCATCTCCGAGGCGTTGAACTCGACGCCGGCGAGATTGGCGCGCTTGAAGCTGGTGCGGGAAAACTCCGCGCCCGCCATATTCGCCTTGCTGAGATTTGCGCCTGAAAAGTCGGCGCGCGTGGCGGCGGCCTTCTCCAGATTCGCGCCGGACAGATCCGCGCCCGCGAGGCTAGCGTTGGAGAACTCGGCGCGCGTCAGGTCTGCGCCTGCGAGGTTTGCGCCGCGGAGGTCGGTGGAGGTGAAAAAGGTCTGCTCGAATGTCCCGCCGGAAAGGTCCGAGCCGCCGAGCATCAGCCGCGTCTTCTGGCACTCCGACCAGTCGACGCCGGCCTTCGGCTCGTCCTTGCAGCCCGCGAACGCCGAAGGCGCCGAAAGCGCCATCGTCGCGGCGGCGAAAGCGCCGGCAGTCAGCCGAGCGCCTCGGCGCCAGGTCGCTTTGCCCGGAATTGGAAGTTTCGCGAAGTCGTAAAGGCTGCCCTGCATGGTGCGCCTCCCTCGGGTCGCCGAACGAAGTCTCGCGCCCGGCCACGCGGGGCGCAAGCGGGTTTGCTCGTCAGACATTACCGGAGTTCCCGGATAACGTGAATTCGCTGTGCCGTACTCCCGTGTCCTCAGGGTAGCTGCGTCGCCAGCGCTCGCCGCCGGTCTCGCAGCACGAACTGAAGATTGCGAAGATAGACGAACATGCCGAAACCCTGGCCGGCGATGAAGACGGGGTCCCTGCGGTAGAGCGCGTAGGAGAGGAGGAGCAATCCTCCGGAGATCGAGAAGAGCCAGAATGCCAGCGGCACGACGCTGCGGCCGGCTCGCTCCGTGGCCACCCATTGAACGAAGAACCGGGCCCCGAACAGGATTTGCGCGGCAAAGCCGACCAGCACCCACCAGTCCATGTGGTCGAGCACGTCGAGGAGGTAACCGTTCACGGCCTCCGCAATATCAATGAGCATCCGGGAATTCCTCCGAGACAATTGGTACGCGTTTTCGCCGCTTCATGAGCCAAAGCACGCCCAGGAGATCTGCAAGGCTTACCCATAGCCGATCCCATATGCGGTAATGCGATTTGCCGAAACGCCGCGGCCGGTCGACAACGTCCACGTAGGCGATCTCAAATCCTTCGCGGCGGACGAGCGGCGGCAGGAACCTGTGCTGGGCGTCGAAATAGGGAAGGGCGAGGAAAACGTCGCGGCGGAACGCCTTCAGGCCGCATCCCGTGTCGCGCGTCGAAGTGTGGAATGCAGCGTTGAAGGTGCGGTTCGCGAGGCGCGACATGATGCGCTTCAGGCCGGTGTCTGTCCGCCCCGTTCGCTGACCGGCGACGAGCCCGACACGCGGCGCGCCCGCCTCGAGGACCTCTATCAGCCGCGGGAGGTAGGCCGGATCGTTCTGGCCGTCGCCGTCGAGCGTGGCGACGGTCGCGCCACGCGCCGCAGCCGCGCCCGTGCGGACCGCCGCCGATTGCCCACACGAGCGGTCGTGTTTGAGCTGCCGGAGCCACGGCCGGCCCGCCATCAGCCCGACCAGCTCGGCTCCCGTGGCGTCGGTGGAGCCGTCGTTTACAAAGATCGCCTCGAAGCTCCAGCGTGTTCCGAGCGCGGCCGCGATCTCATCGACCAGCGGCGCGATGTTCCCCGCTTCGTTGCGCACCGGGACCACGACCGACACCGCAGGTGCGCCCGGCTGACGTTCCTCGCGGTCCCTGACGTGCGCTTGCCCGGCCGGCGACCCCGCGCCTGACAGGCGGCGCGGAGACGTGGCGGTTTTTGGTGGGGCGACGACCCTTAACATGGGACCCGAGCCTGCGGAGCGTGCGTCCGCCGTCGCGCCGGGTCCTGTCCATGCGGGCTGATCTGCCGCGTCTCCGTTCACCGGCAGTCCCCGGTCATATTGTCGCAAAGGCAGTAAGCCATTCGATACGTTCTCTTTTCCAGGCCGCAGAACCCAGCGGACACAATTCTTCTCCCGGCCGTCCTGCTCTGGTCGGAGCGCAGGAGGTCGGCGAGGTTGGACGCCTGATGCTCTGGCACAGACAGAGGCGGTTCGCCATGGCCGGCCGGCCACACGGTGAGGCAGGTGCCGACCCCCGCGGAGGCCGCCCGACCGGCGTCCTCAACGGCATTCGCCAACAGGCCCTTCGTACAGCCAGTAGCCCAGCCGGAACTCGCGCGTCTTGGACCCGAATATCAGCGCGGAAACGACGCCGTCCTGGTGCGGTGCATCGACTTCGCCTCCGAGGTTGTCGGCGATGTACGACGCCACATAGCGAAGCGCGGCGTCGTTCGTGACGGGATCGTCGCGCTCCTGCCACAGGAGCAGGCAGTGGCCGTCGCTTCGCGGCGCGGGCCACATCGAAAGGGGATAGGCCACATCGATGACCCGCGCGGCCGGGAATCTTGCCCGCATGTTGCCGCCGATGTGGAACCCATCGACGAGGATCGTTCCCTCTCCGGAAAAGCCGGCCGCACGCAATTGATCTGCCAGCTCGGCGGCGGGCATCATGGCGCGGCAGCTGCCGCAATGGTCCGCGCCGCGGAGATAGACGACGATCCGCGCGCCGAGCGTGCCGACGACAAGCAGCGCAAGGATCAGCGCGAAGGCGCTCACCGCCCGCGCCGCGGGCCGGCCGCGCTCGATGAGCATCAACAGGAAGATCGGCAGAATGAAGAGGGGCGGCTGCATCAGCCGCTCGTGGAACTCGCGCGCGCCGATGCCGATGACAAGGAGAAGATGCAGACCGAGCGAAATCGCCATCGTCCAGGCGAGGAGGACGGCCTCCGGACGCAGCCCGTCGACGGCCGGCATTGCTTGCGCGCTACGCAAGCCGCGCCATAGCGGCAATGCGAAGAGGACGAGGACGACGAGCGCGAGGAGCGGTTGCGGGTAGAGCAGGGCGGATTCGATGAGCCGCCACCCGCCTTCGACGACTCTCTCGCCGTACGAGGCCCCGTCGCCGGCGAGGACTGCGCTGAGGGCGTCCGGGTCGGCGGGCCCTGTTGTCAGAATCGTGCTGACCGTAGGAAGCACGATCGCCGCACAGACAAACGCCGCCGGAAGAACCTTCCAGGTCAAAACCAGCGGGCGGCTTTCGCGCCTGACGAGGCAGGCGAGCGGCAACGCCGCGGCGAACATGACAAAATTCCACTTGCCCAGCAGCCCCAATCCGAACAATGCGCCGAGCGCCAAGTACCAGCCGAGGCGGGGCGATTCCGCGAGCCGCAGGAACACGTACCAAGCGACCGCCAGCACCGCGGTCATCGCAGTCGTGTGGGTCAGGTCGTGGTGGCTGTAGTAGGCGAAGACGTAGATCGCCGCGAAACTGTAGACGGCAAGCGCTTGCAGGCGTGGCTCGGCAATCAGCCGGCGCGCGGAGAGGTAGGCGAAGACGTAGGTGATCGCGAGCAGTGCATAACGGATGAGGCTGATCGCGACGATGTTGACGCCGACCGCCTTGCCGACGCCGATCAGGAGCCAGTTGAAGAGCGGCGGCGCCTGATCGCGGTAGCTCCAGGCCAATTCCTGCGAGAAGAGCGCCTGCTCGGCATCGTCGACGCCGAGCGTGTCCCACATCGCCATGCGGACCACGAAGTGGAGCGCGAGGTAGACGAAGATGGCGGAAAGGACGAAAGGCGGCTTCGCCCAGACGGGGTTTGGCGGCATCGGCTCAGGCGTTGGCAGACGGCGGTTTTCTAGGGCAGGGAGCAGGCGGAAGCCATAGCAGAGCCGCGCCCACGAGCGGTCAGCGGCAGTCGCCGTTCGGCCCTTCGTAGAGCCGATAGCCGAGGCGGAACTCACCTGCCGCCGGATAAAGCATCGGCGCGGAGACCGCGCCCTCGCGGTGCAGCGCATCGGCGTCGCCGTGCATCGCCTCGGTCAGATAAGGCAAATAGTACGCTCGCCCCGGTTCCGCGTCGTCGTAGAACTCCCAGATGACGAGGCACTGGCCTTCGCCCGACGGCCCCGGCCAACGGACCCGCAAATAGGCCGGATCGATCGTGCGCGCTTCCGGGAACGTCACGCGGAGATTTCCGGCGACGGTGTCGCCGGCGAGGATCGTGCCGCGGCCCGCGTAGCCGGCTTCCCTGAGCTGCGCCGCGATCTCTTGGTAGGGACGATACTCCAGGCAGAGGCCGCAGCTCAGAAGGGGGGTGAACTGTGTGACCGCGCGCTTGCCGGTAACGACAACGGCGAGCGCCGCCATGACCAGCGCGAAAAGGCCGATCGCGCGGTCCGACGGCCGGCCGCGTTCGATGACCATCAGCAGCCATACGGGGAGGAGGAGGAGCGTCGGATGCAGGTAGCGCACCTTGAACTCGGTCGCGCCCGCGAAAAGGACGAGCCCCCACATCAAGGCGAACCCGATCGCGATCGTCCCGCCGATCGCAACGGCGCCAGGCGGAAGCGGACGCCTCTCACTTGCCGCGCCCGCACGAATGCCCCGCCAAAGCGGCAGGCCGAAGACGATGAGCACGATCGGAAGCAGCGGCAGGGAGTAGATCAAGGAGATGTCGAGCAGCTTCAGCGTGCCATCGAGGATTTGCGCAAGGCCATGTCCGCCTCCGGTCCGAAGCACGTTGGAGACGCTCTCCTGCGGGAGGGGGCCGATCCTCAATGTCGCGATGAAGGTCGGAAGCACGATGGCGAGCGTTAGGAGCGCAGCGGGCAGGATCTTCCAGGTCAGCACCAGATGGCGGGTCTCGCGGCTGAAGAAGCAGGCGAGCGGCAGCGCCACGACAAAGATCACGAAATTCCACTTCGACAGCATTCCCAGGCCGAACAGGGCCCCGAGCAGGAGATACCACCCGAGCCGCGGCGCTGCGGCGAGCCGCAGGAAGACGTACCATGCGACGGCAAGCACGGCCGTCAGCGCGGTCGTATGCACGAGATTGCGGTGGCTCGCTTCGGCGAACGGGTTGATGGCCGCGAAGCTGTAGATGGAAAGCGCCGCCAGCCGCGGATCGGCGAACAGGCGTTGCGCGGCGAGGTAAACGAAGCCGAAGGTGATCCCGAGCAGAGCATAGCGCAGCAGGCTGATGGCAAAAGCGTCGACCGGGATCGCCTGGCCAAGCGTCGTCAGCATCCAAACGAAGAGCGGCGGCCCCTTGTACGCGTAGGCCCAGGCGTAGAATTGCGACAGGAGCGCCTGGTCGGCGTCGTCGACGCTAAGCGCCTGCCCCATCGCCATTCGGATCGCGAAATGGGTCGCGAGATAGAGGAGGACGGCGAGGCAGACGAATTTCGGCTTTGCCCAAGCGGGCGGCGTTACGATGTGCGCCATGCGTCACGATCTGGGACAGCGGCTCATTTCGTTCCGACGAAAACGCGCTCGCCCCAGACAAGGCCAAAGCGAACCGGCTCGTAATCGTCGGCGCAATACTCGCGAAGCGCGAAGCCTGCCGCTCTCACGCGGTCGCGGAAATCGCGCCCGTACTGCCGCACATGCGTGCCGCCGCCGAAGTGGAGTTTCCGGTCGTGCCACGAGGTGATGGAGCTGTCCTCATAGGTCCGCTCGGATCCCTCAATGATCGGCACCATCAGGATCGCGCGGCCTGCCGGCCGGAGTACCCTGTGCAGATCGGAAAGCGCAGCCCGGTCGTCGACGTGTTCGAGGACATGCGAGCAGATGACGACATCGAAACTTGAATCGGGAAGGTCGATCTTCTCGACATTGAGCCGAAGATCGAGTCCTTCCTTCAGGTCTGCGGTGACGTAGCGCTTCGGCCCGGCCGCAGAGATCATCGGCCTGAGCGTCCGCTCGGCCGCAAAATGCAGAATTTCGGCATGCGGCGGGATCAGGCCTTCGCGCTCTTGCACCAGCTTGAGCAGCCGCTGGCGCGGATGCGAGCGGCAGCGCGGACACACCACGTCGAAGCGGGGCGGCGTGCCGAAGTTCATGAACATGCCCCGATAGCCGCACAGTGGGCATTCGCGCGGATGCTGGCCGAGCACTCCCTTGACGGCCTTGCGCAGATAGCGCGCCTGACCCTTGGCCATGCGCCAGGAGATGCGGAGGCGTTCCGCCAGCGTGGACTGAGCGCCGCCCGGGCGCATGACGGAACGCTGCATCGAACCACTTCCTGGCGCTGCTTCGGGGGGACGCGCGCCGTCTCGGCATCCTTCCCCACCGGCCGTCAAAACGGTTAAAGGGACGCGCGGAACGGCGCAAGGAGCCAAGGCCGTGCAAACCGTGATTTGCATGAAGTGGGGTGCGGCCTACGGCGTGGATTACGCGAATACGCTCTACTCGATGGTGAGCCGCAACACCGCGCGGCCGCTGCGCTTCATCTGCTTCACCGACAGCGCCGCCGGCCTCAGGCCGGAAATCCTGCCGTATCCCCTGCCGCCGATCGAACTCCCGCCGTCGCATCAGTGGAAGCCTTGGCGGAAGATCGCGCTGCTCAACCGCACCCTCGCCGACCTTCACGGCCCCGTCCTCTTCTTCGATCTCGACGTGGTCGTCACCGGCTCCATCGATCCCTTCTTCGACTTCAAGCCCGATGAGACCTATTGCGTCATCGAGAACTGGACGCAGATGGGCGAGGGGATCGGCAACACATCGGTCTTCCGCCTCCGGGTCGGCGCGCATCCGGAGGTCTACGAAACGCTGTTGGCCGATCCGGCCGCCCTCTTCGCAAAATACCGCAACAGCCAGACTTTCGCGTCGCGCACCATCTCGCGCATGAGCTACTGGCCGGCGGAATGGTGCGTGAGCTTCAAGCACACGCTGATGCCGCGCTGGCCGCTGAATTTCATCAGGACAACGCCGCTGCCGGTCGGCGCGCGCGTCGTGTGCTTCACTGGCCTGCCCAATCCCGACCACGCGCGCGACGGCATTTGGCCGACGACCGCTTGGTGGAAGGCCGCGTACAAGCACGTGCGGCCTACCCCCTGGATCGCCGAGCATTGGCGTTGACCGCCGCACCGAGCGCCGCGCGGGCCGAAATGAAAATTCTCGTCCTATCGGATGGCCGAGCGGGCCATGACCGCTCGTCGTTCGGCATCCTGACGGCGCTATCGCGGCGCCGCTCCGTCGAGGCAAGCGTGCTGCCGATCCACGAGACGCGACGCTTGTCGCGGCGTCTGAAACGGGCGCTCGCCGGCATCATGCCGTTCGAGTTCTTCTGGAGGATCTTCTATCGCGTCGGGGAACACGCGAGCGACTTCAATCCGCTGCCGGTCAGCAGACGCTTGCCTGACGGCCCGGTCGATCTTGTGATATCCACTGGCCCGCGCACCGCTCCGGCCAGCATTGCGATCGCGCGCCGCCTGCGCGCAAGAAACGTCCACTACGGCGTCTCCAAGTGGCCATCGGACGTTTTTTTCACGTTGCTCCTGACGTCGGAGCGCGCTGACCCGCACCCTCATCGCGCCTACGCGATGCGCCCCTCTGAAATCGACGCGGCTGAGCTTCCGGACGCCCGCCCGCTCGCCGCCAATGGCGCCGGGCGGCGCGCTTCGCTCCTCTTTGGTGGACCGCTGAAGCGCAATCCCTACACCATGGCCGACATGGAGATTCTGGCCGAGCGGCTGGCGGCGCTTTCGCGCGACATGCCTTGGCTCGGATGGACTGTTTACGATTCTCGCCGCACGCCGAAGGCGGAGTTCGACCGCTTGGTCGAAGTGGTCAGAAGCGACGGCGCGCCGATCGAATTTGTGCGCTTCTCGGACGAGGGTCTCCTGTCGAACAGGGCGGCCTTCGCATCCGATCTGGTGCTTGTCACAGCGGATTCGATGTCGATGCTGACGGAAAGCATCGCCGCGCGCCGGCCCACGGGCATATTGTTCGCCGATGCGTTCGAGCCGCCGAAGCGCGACGCCAACGAGCAGCAGGCCCTGATCGCCGAGCGGCGGGCGTTTCGCGTGACGTTTTCCGGTTTGAGCGCCGACGCGATTCTGAACGGCGCGGCGGGCGTTGAGGCGCTCCAGGGCTCGCAGCTCGATGACCTCTGCGCAACGCTCGCACGTCACGGCATTTGAGGTCGAGAGAGACGCATTATGCGCGGTAGGGAACAGCGATCCGCTGCACCGGCCATAGGCGAAGGAGGGGATTGGAGCGCTCGCGGTAGCCGCGCCCGCGCGTGATGCGGGTCTTGATCTGGCTCCGAAGCCGGGCCTCGCCCCTCGTCAGCACCTCGTCTTGAATGCAGACAGCCGGAACCACCTGGTAGCGCCGCAACCCGCGAGCAACGGGCGACATCTTCGGCTTGAAGAGAAAGACGTCCGGTATCGAATGCAGTTCCGGTGCAACCTCCACAAGACGCGCCGCCACGCGCCTAGCAATGACGTAGCCAGCGGCACCTGCCGTGCCCGAAATCGCGCGATAAATCTTGCGGCCCGGGACCGCCCGGATCGGACGCCCCCCGGCAAGGCGCATTGTGCTGCCGGTGCCTTCTAGCCGTACGATTTCGGCATCGGCTGGAATCCAGTCAGCCGAGGAAAGTAGTTTTGCGAGGTCCGGCGCGGCATGGATATCGTCTTCGAACACTGCTGCCCAGTCCTGCTCGCCTGCAGCGACTTTTAGCCAGGCAGAGAAATGCCCGAAGAAGCATCCGACCTCGCCGGGGAGCCACCCATCCGGCTTCGCTGCGGTGCGATTGCGACGGAAGTCCTCAACCACCTCGGCCGGCAGCGTTGCGCCGTCTGTTGCTGCGACGCGCTCGAAATCCACGCCCAACCGATCAAACACCTCGCGCATGTGCGCGAGGCGATCGGCTGCACGGTCGAGGTTTATGACGTACGCTTTCGTCAGCGCCTCCCTGGTCGGAGCGGGGCTCGATGCGTGGTCACGCTGGGGGCACGGAGTCCCGGTGAAGGCCGCCGGTGCGATCGCCAAGCAACGGGCCGATGCCGTCGTGCGAAATCACGAAACCCTCCGTCCCTGCCTTCCGCCAGTCTGTCGACACGATTCGATTGAGCTTTGACCAAGGCGCGGTCGAGTATCCCCCGCGCACGGTATGCGAGGTCGTCGACTTCCAGTTCATGAAGTGGATGTAGATGAACTCCCGGTGTTCGCATCCCTCCGCCGAGAGCCTGCCGTTCTGCCAGAACCAGTGCGTCGGGTAGTTGGACGTGCCGTCGAGCCAGGGTTTGCGCGTGAGCGGCGTCGTATAGCGCTCCTCGAAGAGCACGGGCACGCGGCGTTCGGTGAGGCGGCGCCATAGCGACGGGCGCGTGAAGACGTTGCCGAAACGGTACTCGTCGATGCTGTGTGTATGCGGGTCCATCGCCTTGCGTCGCCAGCCCTTGATCCGCCCGAAGGCGCTCTTGTTGAAGGCGTTGTTGCGGAGCACCACCAGATGCCCGGAGATACGATCGTCGTGGGTGGAAAGGACCTCGTATTTCTCCAGGAGCGCGTCGGTGTAGAAGCTGCGGATGTCGCCGAAGATCAGGTCGAGGTCGCAGTGGCCGTAGTTGCGATACCCTTCGGTCTCGCTGGTGAAGACGTGGCCGAGAGTGGGTTTCAGGTCGCACAGCTTCAGCGGGCTAGCGTGTGACAAATCGAGGCCGATCGCAGCGGATATCCGCGCCTTATGGTCCTCGAAGCTGACCTTCTCGTAGCGCAAATTCGGCGCCTGGTTTTCCGGCGCAACCTGATCGGTGAAGATCAGCCAGTCGATGTCGCGGTTCCACTTGCACGACTCGACGAAGAACTCGATCCATTCCGGCCACGGACCAAACCATTGCGCAAAGAGGATGAGGGGCTTTTGCATCGGCTCTCGGGCGTTGAATGGCACGCGCTACCCGGCGGTTTTCGCGGCCGGAACGGGAAGCGATTTCAACCCACTGGGCGCGCCGGTGTTGTCTCACTCCTTGGCGGCTGCCGCAAGTATCGGCGCTTGCAACCGGCTGCGGACGGATGGACTGCGCTCCGCGCCGGCTCTAGATGGACCCAACCTGCGGGAGCGCCGTGTGCTGAGACGCCTCGTGAACGAGTTCAAGCGCCGCATCGGAAAGACACCGCGGCGCAAGACGCCGCGCTTCGCGGTCGACGATATCCTGCAGCAACGGGCGCTGGAACGCTCGGCGGATTTCATCGAGCCGCACCTCGCATCGGCGATGCTGTTCCGCCGGGCGGAGGAAATCAGGTCGCTTGCCATCCGCCGCGTGATTCCGGAGGGGATGCTTCTGGAATTCGGCGTGAACCTTGGCGACAGTATCAACTATTTCGCCGACGCTCTCGCGAAGCGTGGCGACAGGCGTCCGATTTTTGGGTTCGACGCGTTCGGGGGCCTCGCGGAGGATTGGTTCGGCAGGGCGATGCCAAAGCAGACGAACTTCAACCGGGGCGGAAAGACGCCGCGCGTCCGCGAGAATGTGCGCCTAGTCGTCGGCTGGCTGGAGGAGACGCTGAGGCCGTTTCTCGACGCCAATCCGGTGCCTATCGCATTCATGCATCTTGACATGGACACCTATTCGCCGGCGCGGCTCGCGCTCGATCTCTGTCGCGACCGGCTGGTGGAGGGTACGCTCATCCTGCTCGACGAGCACCACGGCTTTCCGAATTGGGAGAACGGCGAGTTCAAGGCGCTGAACGAAGTGCTGCGCCCGGACGAGTTCGGTTACGTCGCCTTCGCCGCGCAGCAGGCGCTGATACGGGTGGCGCGTCCGCTCTCCGCGGAGCGGCCCGCGGGCTGACACGCATGGCGCCCCACCTGGTCGTCGCATGCGTGAAGTGGGGGACCCGCTACCCGGCCCACTATGTCAACCGGCTCTGCGCCGCGGTCCACCGCAACCTCGCCGCACCGTGTCATGCAAAAATTCGACGAGGTGTTTCTCTCAGGCAGTCCAGTTGGGCGACAATAGATTGCTGTGCTTCCTGTGCCCGTTCGCCTTGACGAGCTAGATCCGCGGCAAAAATCGCGAGAGCCTCAGCCGCTTTTCGTATTTGTCAAGGGCGGCCCGCGTCCATGTGCCGAGCGTATCCTGAGCAGAGCTTGTCCACGTCGAGACCCCGTCGGTCCGGTGCTTCACGATGCTGCGCGCGTCGCGCCACTCGCGACCTGTGTCGACGATGCACTTCGGAGCGAAGCGGCTTCCATGGAAACGGTGCCGGTAGGCGGAAATCGCCTGCATAAGCGCCGGGTTTCTCCCGTCATAGAGCTGCTTCTCCGGGTCCCCCTCCGTATTCATGTGCTGAGCTGCCGCCCTACCGACTATGCTGCGAATGAGGCTTGGGCTGGTCGTGAATTTTCGGCTCCAGACTCCCCGTCTCCACGCCTTCCCGTGGTTGAAGAATGAGATCTGTCCGACTCGTTCGTCCTGCATCTCGCGCAGGAGGCGCTGAACATCGATCCGCCATACAAGGCACCAGTCGTCTTCGAGGTGCAGGAACCACTTGCGATCGCTTTGCGACCAGCACCATTGCACCGCCGCGCAGAAGCTCGGCTCGCTCGGCTCCCGAAACACGGTGTCGGAAAAGTAGAGCCGACAGACCGCTTTCACGGCCTCCGCATCGGCCGCGCTCCCCCAGATCGGATCGATGTTCGCGTAGAGCCTGCGGACACGCAGGTGCCGCAGGAGATTCTGATGAAATGACCTCAGCGTGAGCTCGAGAAGCTCTGGACGCCTTGCCGCGACAATCGATAAATCGACCTCAAGCGGCATCTTTTGGAGCTACCGAAAGTGGACGCATCTGATTTCGGCCGATTTCATTCTGCCACCATACTAAACGGGATCGGGAATTGAGGTTGCATGACTGGTCCCGCCGTCGGCTACGGAAAGAAAGGGACCGGCTCCTTCCGGTTTCGCGGCAGCAGACGCTTCAACAGCGAAGGTGGCTTCTCGCGCTTTGCAAGGAGTGTCGCCCATTCACTTTCAACAAGACTTTGCATCGTGGCGTCCGACTTCTTCAGGAGCATGTCCTGGATGCAGACTGCCGGCTTGACCTGGTAGCGGCGAAGCGTTGCGGCGAAAGGGGTGCTGCCCGGTTTAAAGAGAAAGCTGTCAGGAGAGTGATGCCAGCTCTCGGGGGCGGCCGCAGCCGACTCCGCGGCGCGCTGGCTGATGATGTATCCAGCCGAGCCCCAACTCCCTGATACGGCCTCATGAAGTCGCCGTCCGGGCGCCGGGGCGATCGTGCGCCCGGGTTTCAGGATCATGCGGCTATTCGATTCGAGCCTCACAACGCTTGCATCGCGCGGTATCCACTCAGTCGAGCCGAGCAGCGCGGCCATGTCCAGCGCGAAGTGGACATCGTCCTCGAACACTGCGGCAAACGGCCCATCGGCCTCAGCAATGATCCGCCAGACCTTGAGATGCGATAGCAGGCAACCCGCAAGGCCGGCCGACCATTGCGTGTGCAGAGGCCTGCGCGCCCCGAAATCGCTGAGCTGGTTCTGTGTGAAGGCGTGTCCATCTACGCCTGCAACCCGTTCGAAAGGGTAGCCGATCCGGGCGAACTGCTCGGTCATATGCTGAAGGCGATCGGTAGAGCGATCCAGGTTGAGCAGGTAAGCGAGCACTGCGAAACCGCTTTCAGTGAGCGTATCGAACAATCATCCGCCGGTCATCCGACTGAGAAATCGGTGGAGTTTTGGCCGCCGGAAATGAGCGAGAGGCCGGATGGTCGCATCGCGGGCAATCCCGGCCGGAAGGCTCTCGCATGCACGGGCGAGTACATCGAACAGATTGTAGCGGTGAAGCACAAGATCGCGCGCACGCGCGAGACCGTCGCATTGAGCGGGCGTGAGCTCGTGGGCGATAAGCGACTCCACGATCCCGACGGCGTTCGCGCTCTCGATGTCGAGCGTGGAATAGGCGTCCGCTGAAAAATACTCGCCAATGTTGGGACACCCCCAATAGATCGGCCACGCCCATCCTAGGAAGGAATCGGAGAGCTTCTCCGTCCAATAGTGCGACAGGCGGCTGTTCTCCAGCACCAGGTGATATCGATACGGGAGGATGGCATCGAGCTTGTCGCTCACAGGTCGAATGTCGCGACCGAACACCTCAATTCGGTCGCCGAGTCGTGCGCGCAGCTCTTCGATGAAGGCGAGCCGCGCCCGGTGACCCGGAAGCCGTGTATCCGCTGACGAGATCACCGATAGGGCCGCGCTCTTCTCCGGCATAGCGGCGGCTACGAAATCGTCGTAGCCCATCGTCGCGCTTTCGGTTCCCCGCATGCGGCCACCCTCCAGCTTGCGCAGGCCGGCGTGCCAAGGGAGCCCCTGACAATCCTTGCGGATGTTGGGATGTGGAAGCTCGGGATGGCAGGTGATGACGAGGTCGAACTGCGCGAGATAGCCGGCGGGGTATTCACGCAGGCCAGGCGGCTCCATCGTGACTAGGATGGTGCGTCCGGCTTCGACGCGCACCGTCTCCTCCGCGGCCGGATCATCGAGAACCACCCACGCGTCGCAGCTTTTTACGGCCGGGTTGTCGGCGAGAAACGTGTGACTACGCCAATAGCCGGTTCCCCCGGGCGTTTGGCGAAGGAGGGGCTGCTGGGAGAAATAATAGGACAGCTTGATGCGCATCGCGGCTAGCGGATCACAGGCCATCGCGTTCGGTACTGCGAGTTTCAGGATCGGCAGATGCGGCTATTCACTAGGAATGTCGAGTCCTCGGGAAAGGACTTGCAATCCGCGCGACGTCTGGTTCAGACGAGGTGCGAAGGAACTGCATGCGACCTCGGACTACTGAACGGGTGCTCGTCACTGGTGGCGCCGGATTCATCGGCTCCCACCTCTGCGATCGTCTTTTGGCAGATGGTGCCGAGGTGCTTTGCGTCGATAATTTCTTCACAGGCGCACGAAGCAACGTCGAACATTTGCTGGACAACCCGCGCTTCGAGTTGCTGCGCCACGACATCACCTTCCCGCTCTATGTGGAGGTGGACCAGATCTACAACATGGCGTGCCCAGCCTCGCCGGTGCACTATCAGCACGACCCGGTGCAGACGACCAAGACCGGCGTCATCGGCGCGATCAACATGCTTGGCCTCGCCAAGCGGCTGAAGGTCAAGATCCTGCAGGCTTCGACGTCCGAGGTCTACGGCGACCCGAGCGTGCATCCGCAAAAGGAGGAGTATTGGGGGAACGTCAATCCGATCGGCCCGCGCGCCTGCTACGATGAGGGGAAGCGCTGCGCCGAAACCCTCTTCTTCGACTACCGGCGCCAGCACCGGCTCGCGATCAAGGTCGCGCGCATCTTCAACACTTATGGCCCGCGCATGCATCCGAACGACGGGCGCGTGGTGTCGAATTTCCTGGTGCAGGCGCTGACCGGGCGGGACATTACCATCTACGGCGACGGCTCGCAGACGCGCGCCTTCTGCTACGTCGACGATCTGATTGACGGCGTCGTTCGGATGATGGCGACGCCGCCTGATGTAACAGGTCCGATCAACATCGGAAACCCAGCGGAATTCTCTATCCTTGAGCTCGCCAACCTGACCATCGAACTGACCGGCTCGAACTCGAAGATCGTGCACATGCCGTTACCAGAGGATGATCCGCGTCAGCGGCAGCCCGATATCTCGCGCGCACTCAAGGTGCTTAAGTGGGAGCCGACGACCCCGCTTCGCAAGGGACTGTCGCGCACGGTCGAATATTTCGAGCGGCTGTTCGCCAAGGAAAAGACCGCCGGGGCAATGGGCTAGAGGCTCGAGAGAGCAGGCGACGCTCGCTGCAACCGCACTGAGCCTGCCAACCGCTGGCGGCGGGCCATTCGGAAGGAATGGATGATCACGGTAAGGCTGACCGGCGGGCTTGGGAATCAGATGTTTCAGTACGCCGCAACCTGGCGGCTCGCTCAGAAGCACCGCACCTTTGTTCGTCTCGACGTCAGTCGCTACCGGAATAATCGCCGTTCGTTCGAGCTCGGCTCGTTCGCGCTGTGGGGCGCTGCCCTCGCAACGAGCCGGTCGCCGCGGCTCGCACTGCGGTTGTCGGCCCAGCGTTTGCTACAGAAGGTCGGCCTGCCAGTGCCGTATCTTTACCTTGAGCGCGATGTGACGTTCTCCGAAGCGGTGCTTGACCTTCCAAATGGGTCGATGCTCATCGGCTACTTCCAGAGTGAACGGTATTTCGCCGATGTCCGCGACCAGATCGCTGCACAGTTCCGTCCGAAGGACCGGGAATTGTCGGAGCGTGTGCACCGAACCGTCGAGGCACTTCGACGGCCCCATCAACCGCTTGTTTCAGTTCACGTGCGCCGCGGGGACTATCTTCACATCTATCCGAACGAGGGTCTGGTTGTTCCGGTTGCCCGCATAAGGGAGGCGATGGCCCGGTTCCCCGGTGCTGTCTTCCTGATGTTCTCGGACGATCAAGCCTGGTGCCAAGAGCACTTCGCTTCTGAGGGAGTCTTCATGTCCCCGTTCGTAAGCCCCTTTGAAGATCTGTTGGGGATGACTGCCTGCGATCACAACATCATTGCCAACAGCAGCTTCAGCTGGTGGGGCGCGTGGCTGAATCGGAATCCTACGAAGATTGTCCTCGCGCCCGAGAATTGGCGCGTGAATGGCCAGAATTGGGCGTTTCCGGTGGATATGTACCCGGCCGGCGGGCTCCGTTATTGAGATCGGCCGTCAGAGAAGAAAATGGGTTTCAATTTTCTCCGCTGGCTTTCGGACCCCGGCTACCGCAGCCTTCGGCGTTGGCGCGCTATCAGGGGCGATGAAACGCTTCGACTGAACTATCCGCTCACCTCATGCTCCGTCGTCATCGACGCGGGCGCGTATCTCGGCGATTTTGCCGCGCGCGTCTCCGAGCGGTTCGGATGCACGATCCACGCCTTCGAGCCTGTGCCAGATTTTGCACGCCGGATTCGAGGACGGAGTTTTCCGAGTCCAGTGTACGTGCACGAATATGGACTCTCCGATCATGACTCTGAAAGCGACATTGCCCTTGCGGACGACGCAACCGGCCTTTTCGGAGCCGGCCCCCTCGTCAAGGTGAGGTTTCGAGATGTAGCGGGCGCAATTGAGTCGTTGCAGCTTGAAAGAATCGCTCTTCTGAAGCTCAATGTCGAAGGCAGCGAGTATGCGATCCTCGAACGCTTGATCCGTTCGGGGAGCATTTCGTCTATCGGCAACATTCAGGTCCAGTTTCACCGCCTTCGACGTGATGACGCAAGACGGTATCGGCGGATTGCTCGCCAACTCAGGCGGACGCATTCGCTGACGTGGCGGTTTCCGTTCGTTTGGGAAAGCTGGCGGTTGCTGGATGCCCCGGAGCGGTGAGTCACCGGGTGACAATCAATCAAAGTGATAAACTGGCTAACCTGGAATACCGATGGCCAGCAAAACCACAACTAGGCATGCTATCGCTCCCGCGAGTGCTGCAATGGCAACTCGCGCTCTCTTCGGTGACCTGATCGCGAGCGCCGCGTAAGCGCCGGTCCACGGGTTCCTTGCTCGTTTCACGTTGCCGTTAGCGTCAACGATTGCGTTTGTCCCGTCATAGAACGAGATCACGAAGCGAGCATGCCGGTAGTCGAAGCAATCGGACGGCGCGACACGAGCGAAACGATCCGCAATGTCCTCACGCACGAAGAAGGCGTTGAGAGGCGTCGCATGAACCAGCGAATAGCCGCGCCCACGCATAAGCGTGTCAAACGCCACGATCGAGGAACCCTCGGCGGTCCCCCGGCGGCCTATCACCGCAACGGGCGGAGGAATAGATGGGTTGATCTCGACGCACACCACCTTTGGCCGCCTCGTTAGTGAAGCAAGTACATGATAGTCGTCACCGTCGATATCGACCGAGAGAAAGTCGATGTCATGGACGTCGGCGCGATCAAGGATGGAGTCGAGCGAGTTTTCCCCTGTGGGGCGGACCCACGCCTTTAAAGCTACGACATTGGGATTGTCTCGCGTCTTTTGTTGAAGCGCGTTGAAACGATCTTCATCGCCCTCGATCAGAGCAACCCGCCACCCGCGCCTAACAAGAGCAAAAGTATTAGCGTGGCGCTCACCATCCCAGGCGCCGAACTCGACGGCGGTACCCTTCTCGATCTCCAGGTGACGGAAGATCGCTTCGATAATCCCATCCTCACCACATTGAGAGGTTTGGTTGCTGTGGTGAGTAAGCGAGAGAGCCAGCGGCTGGCTCGTCATGCCTTTTTGAGACCCCGGGATCATCTCGCTTCTCTAACTAAGACCGGGCAGGGAATGCGACGATCAACGGCTATCGCTGATCGGCAGGACAAAGATTGAATCGTCTGCCACGAGAACCTGCCGTCCAAACCGGCTTCTGAGGAGGCCCAGGAAATCTTCGGCAGCCGGATAGTCACGATCCCGGCCGAAGAGTCGCGCATCGTCAATGATGATTACGTCCTTGCGTCCCCCGCGCTGACGGGCGATCGCTTCGATTTCCATAAGGATGGGCGTGTCGGATTCGCCCTGCCCCGTCTGCGGGCCGCTGTAATGGCCGTCGAGCCAGAAGAGCGCCCGGTCAGGGAGTTTCTTGATAACCTCCGTGAGCACTTTGGCGCTGTCTCCGCATACGATGTGTACCTTCTGACTGGCGCCACGGAAGCGGGCTTGCGCCGCTGTCGCCAATGCAGGATCGATCTCGATCGAATAGATGCGCTCGAAACGATCGAGTGCCGCTGCAATCATATCGCCGCGATACGTTCCGGTCTCGACCAGGACATTGATGTCGAAAAGATCGGCGAGAACAAGAATGTTCCGCGCCTTGACCGCGGCGGGGGGCGGGGAGGGGCGTCCGTCGCGAAGCCATGCCCGCGTGCTCCCGGCCGACGATGGAATACCGGTAGCCCGAAGCCACCTGTTCCAGGCTCGCGCGAGCTTTCGTCTCATGTGTCCTAATGACCTCGATCGACCTGCGAGTTTGCATGAAAAATCGGAGGCGGCCAGCCTCGCCGCGACACGAAGCTCAATCCGGCCGCATGCTGCTTTGGGGCTCCCGCAGTGACAAAACCGAGGTCGTATCGGCGCGCGCTGCGCGTTACTCTCCCCCTCTCGTTCCGCACACTTTCAACCGATGCCCTCCAAGCTTCTCAAACTGGCGCTTCGCCCACTCGGCTACACCATCTCGAAGCACGAGCCCCGTCTCGACGAAAGATCGCGGCTCGCGCTGATCGCCAAGGCGCGAGGCGTATCCCTTTTTCTCGACGTCGGCGCGAGCCGCGGCCAGTTCGCCCGCAACCTCCTCAAGGCCGGTTATGAAGGGCGGATCGTCTCGTTCGAGCCTCTTACAGAATCGCATGCGCAGCTCATGAAGGCAGCCGCGGACGAGCCAAGGTGGCAGGTCTACCGGCGCTGTGCGCTCGGGCCCGAGGCGGGCTCGGCGCGGATCAATGTCGCGGGCAATCTCCAGAGCTCATCGTTCCTTCCGATGCTGGAGCGGCACGTTCGCGCCGCGCCGCATTCGCGCTACGTCGGAACGGAGGAGACGGAGATCGTCACGCTCGATCACATTCTCGGCGCCAACTTTCCCGGAGCTAAGCCCGTTGGCCTGAAACTCGACGTGCAGGGCTACGAGCGCCAGGTGCTTGAGGGGCTGGTGGAGCACCGCGCGCGGGTCGCCGTGATCTACGCGGAACTACCGCTCACCCCGATGTACGAAGGTGCGACCGGGTTCGTCGACATGTTCGGCCTGCTCGGATCGTGGGGCTTTCGCTGCGTGTCGATCGAGCCGAATTTCGTTGATCCGGAAACTTATGAAGTGCTGGAAGTGAACGGACTGTTTGTCAGCGATCGTGTGGCGCGTGGAGGAGCGCCGTGAACGCGCCACGCCCTCACGCCGCCTCCGCAGTGAGCGTCTTCTGCCACGCGAGCGCGGTCGAGATGATCTCCGACAGCTCGCCGTGGTTCGGCCGCCATTCGAAGACCTCGCGGATGCGGCTCGCATCGGAGACGAGACTCGGCGGATCGCCCGGGCGGCGCGGCGCCATGCGGACCGGGAGTTTTCGCCCGATCTCCTTCTCAAGAGCCTGCAGCACTTCGAGGATCGTGTAGCCGCGGCCGCAGCCGACGTTGAGCGCGATCGGCTCGCCCCCGCCTTCGAGATAGCGGAGCGCCGCCACGTGCGCCGCGGCGATATCGGTGACGTGGACGTAGTCGCGCTCGGCCGTGCCGTCGCGCGTCGGATAGTCGGCGCCGTAGACGTTCATCGCCGGACGCGCCCCGACCGCCGTCTCGGCCGCGACGCGGATCAGGTGGACGCCCGCTCCCCGCTCGCCGGCGCGGCCCTTCGGATCGGCGCCCGCGACGTTGAAATAGCGGAGCGCCACCGGACGAAATCCCGGCCGCGCCGCGGCGATGTCGGTGAGCATCTCCTCGCCCATCAGCTTGGAGCTGCCGTAGGGGTTGATCGGGCGCTTGGGCGCGTCCTCGCGGACGGGCGAAGATTCCAAGACGCCGTAGACGGCGGCGCTCGACGAAAAGATGAAGTGGCCGACGCCGGCCTCGACCGCCGCCGCGGCAAGGGTCAGCGTGCCGAGCGCGTTGTTGCGGTAGTATTTTATCGGCTCGGTCATCGATTCATCGACCGAGACGCTGGCGGCGAGGTGGATGACAGCTTCGAAGCGGTAGCGGCGGAAAAGCTCCCCGAGGAGCGCTTCGTCGAGCACGCTGCCTTCGTGAAAGGGCGCATCATCCGGCACAGCGGCGCGCACGCCCGCCGAGAGATCGTCGAGCACAACCGGCCGGCGGCCGGCGGCCAGCAGCTCGAGCACGACGTGGCTGCCGATGTAGCCGGCGCCGCCGGTCACGAGGATGGACTGTGCTGCCAAGATTGCCTCGATTCGGAAGGTGGTGACCCCGGCAGGATTCGAACCTGCGACCAATAGCTTAGAAGGCTACTGCTCTATCCCCTGAGCTACGGGGCCGATCGTTCATGCCTCAATGCGTCCAGGGCTGCGCCCGGTCGCGGCGGAAATTGTCCGAGTAGGAGATCGCCGGTCTCACGCAGTCCTTCGGCTCAAAAACCTGATAGGCGATTCCGTCCCTCTCCGCATAGGCGACCGCCGCGTCCTTGGTGTCGAAGGTGAGGCGGACCTGACTCCTCATATCGTCGCTCGATGTATAGCCCATCAGCGGCTCGATCGTGCGCGGCCGCTCCGGCTCGTATTCGAGCACCCAGCGGTGCGTGTTCGCCCGGCCGGAACTCATCGCCGTCTTCGCCGGCTGGTAGATGCGTGCCATCATCCTCATCGATCCATGGGGCAGGGGAGCGCCAAGCCCTTCGCCCATCCGGGGCGCTCATATACCGCAAAGCCGCGCGGCTCAATGAATCTCGTCGCGCCGGGCGGTAGGACGATTTGCCGTTTTGGCCGCCGAGACCGCTCCGAATATGGTGCGGCGAGAGCCCGGCGGAAGGCCGCGCTTCTTCGACAGCGCACCCCGACGCGAGAACGAGATGTCCTTCATGGCGAAAGAGAACCGCGTGACCGGCCCGTGGGCGCCCCTATCCCTAGCGCTTGCGGCGGGCTTGCTCCTTGCGCCGGCGGGCAATGCGTTCGCGCACGAATTCAAGGCCGGATCGCTCCTGATCGACCATCCGTGGGCGCGGGCGACCCCTCCGGGCGCTAAGGTCGCCGCCGGCTACTTGACGATCGAGAACCATGGCGGCGAAGCTGACCGCCTCGTGTCGGCCACAGCCGAGATCGCCGCGCAGGTCGAGCTTCACGAGTCCGTCGTCGTCGACGGCATCGCGCGGATGC
>JBOHKB010000165.1:0-1877 GCA_050728815.1 Propylenella sp. | reverse complement strand
GCCTTGATCGTTCATTTGCCTGCGTCTGCTTAGGGTCAAAAGCGGATGTTTCGTTTTTCAAGGTTTTGGTAGAGCAAGTGCTTCTGCGAAATGGCGTGCAGTGTGACCCAAGCAGTTTCAATAAGTTGAGACCTGTCGACTCTTCGGCCGGAGTCGACAGGTTCGGAGAAAATCGGCAATTGGAGAACGGCCAGTGCGGCTCCGCTAGCGCGCTCCGTCGACAGGTCGAGTCGCAAAGCCGCGCAAATCCTTGCCGGCTACGATCCAACGGCTCTAGCGGAGAAATTGGTCGGCGAGCGGGCGGTGGCTGGGGGACTAGGATTCGAACCTAGATTGACGGAGTCAGAGTCCGCAGTTCTACCGTTGAACTATCCCCCACCGGTCGGGCGGATCGAGCCGCGATTTGGGCGGTTCGGCCGGCGATGTCAAGCGTGCGCCGGGTCTGCCCGGCGGCGAGCATGGCGGTCCGATCCGGTCCATCTCGAGGCAGAGAACGGGTGAACTCGTCCGTTTGCTTCCAAACGATCTAGGGCATATCCTCCCCCTAACGCGATGCGGGGGTGCGGCTCGCCGTGCCCTCGAAACTGCGAAGAGAACAGGCCATGGGCACGGACTCGGCCGAGCCGCTGTCTACGCCCGGTCCGGTCGCCGAGTCACCGCCTTTGCGGACCGCCGCGGAGGCGGGGGCCGTCCGCGATCCGGCCGCGGCGTCTTCCGATGGGGCAGGGCCGCCGCCTTGGAACGGCGGCGAAAGCCGGCTGGGCGGCAACCGCCGCCGCTGGAATGGCCGGCGCGAGCGCGGGCCGTTCTACGCCGCGCTCGATCTCGGCACCAACAACTGCCGCCTTCTGATCGCGGAGCCCGCCGGCGACACGTTTCGTGTCGTCGATTCCTTCTCGCGCATCGTGAGGCTCGGCGAGGGCGTCGCGCGCGACGGCAGGCTGAAGCCCGAGGCGATGGAGCGGGCTCTCGGAGCGCTCCGCATCTGCGGCCAGAAGCTTGCCAGCCGACCGATGGCCGCCGCCCGCCTGATCGCGACGCAGGCCTGCCGCGCGGCGGAGAACGGCGGCGTCTTCCTCGATCGCGTGCGCGACGATACCGGGCTCGAGCTTGAGGTCGTGAACCAGCGCACCGAGGCGCAGCTCGCGGCGGAGGGCTGCTTCACGCTCCTCGATCCGGAGGCCGAAGGCGCGGTGCTCTTCGACATCGGCGGCGGCTCGTCGGAGATCGTGTGGATCGACCGGCGCCGGCACAAGAGGCGCGGGCTGATGCGCGCCTGGGTTTCGCTGCCGGTCGGCGTCGTGACGCTCGCCGAGCATTTCGGCGGCATCGAGGTCGACGGCGCGACCTACGAGGCGATGGTCGATCATGTCCGCAACGAGTTTCATCGCTTCCACGCGCGCGAGGCGCTGAAGCGCGCGGTCGAGAGCCGCGCCTTCCATTTCCTCGGCACGTCCGGCACCGTCACGACGCTTGCGGGCGTGCATCTCGATCTGCCGCGCTACGACCGCCGCCAGGTGGACGGCCTGTGGATGCAGGCGGGCGACATCGAGGCGATGATGCAAAAAATCCGCGGCATGGATTTCGAGACGCGCCGCCGCAATCCCTGCATCGGCCGCGAGCGGGCCGACCTCGTGCTCGGCGGCTGCGCCATCTTCGAGGCGATCCGCCGCGAGTGGCCGTGCAGCCGGCTCCGCGTCGCCGACCGCGGCCTCCGCGAGGGAATCCTCGTGCAGCTGATGCGCGCCGACGGCTATCTGCGCGGCTGGGAGCGGCGCGCGCATCGCGGCGAGCGTCGCGCCTGGTGAAGAGGGCGCGACCCGGAAGCGGGCATCGCGAGCTTGGCCAGCGCCTGAAGACGGCGCGCGGGCGCAAGG
>JBOHKB010000164.1:0-6884 GCA_050728815.1 Propylenella sp. | reverse complement strand
GTCCTGCATGTCGCGGTAGTGGGTCTCGAGGCGCTCGGTGATCCGCCTGAACTCGGCGAAAGCCTCGGGCATCGCGCCTTCGAGCGAATGGAGCTTGGAGCCCGAGACCGCGCGCGCCGCCTCCGTCAGATCCTGCGGCGTACGGATGCCCGCCACCACATCCTCGCCCTGCGCGTTGACCAGGAACTCGCCATAGAGCGCCTTCTCGCCGGTGGAGGGGTTGCGGGTGAAGGCGACGCCGGTCGCCGATGAGTCGCCCATGTTGCCGAACACCATGGCCTGCACGTTGACCGCAGTGCCCCACTCGGCCGGAATGTCGTGGAGCTGGCGATAGGCCATGGCGCGCGGATTCATCCACGAGCCGAACACCGCGCCGATCGACCCCCAGAGCTGGTCGTGCGGCTCCTGCGGAAACGGTTTCTCGATCGTCTCCGCGATCAGCTTCTTGTAGAGGTCGACAATCGTCTTGAGCGCCTCGGCGTCGAGGTCGGTGTCCGCGGCGGCGCCGCGCTTCTCGCGCTCAAGCTCCAGCAGCGACTCGAATTCGTGGTGCCCGACCCCGAGCACCACGGCGCCGTACATCTGGATGAAGCGGCGACAGGAATCCCAGGCGAACCGCTCGCCGGCGCTCTCCGCCAGCGCCTTCACGGTAGCGTCGTTCAGCCCGAGATTGAGCACGGTGTCCATCATGCCGGGCATCGAGGCGCGGGCGCCCGAGCGCACCGAAAGGAGCAGCGGCTCGGCAGCGTCGCCAAAAACCCTTCCGGCCCGGTCGGCGATCGACCCGAGCGCGTGCTCCACCTCGTCATTGAGGTCGGGCGGGTAGGTGCGGCCGTTGGCGTAGAACCAGGTGCAGACCTCTGTGGTGATGGTGAAGCCGGGCGGCACTGGGATGCCCAGGCTCGCCATCTCGGCGAGGTTGGCGCCCTTGCCGCCGAGCAGCGCCTTCATCTCCGAGGAGCCCTCGGCCCTGCCGCCGCCGAAGGTGTAGACCCATTTCGCCATGAGCCGCCTCTCACAAGCGCATGCGCCAAGATTCTCTGAGGTTTGCTGCTAGCCCGAACGCGTCCGCCGCACAATCGGTCAGGTCGCCGCCGGGCTGGCTGGCTCCTCCCTAGGAGCGGACGGTCACGTCCAGTCCAAGGTCGAGCGCCGGTGCGGAATGGGTGATCGCGCCCGACGATATGTAGTCGACGCCGGTTTCGGCGATCGCCGCGACGTTTTCGAGCGTGACCCCGCCCGACGCTTCGAGCGCTGCGCGGCTCGCTGCGATCGCCACGGCTTCGAGGAGCTTCGCCGGCTCCATGTTGTCGAGCAGGATCGCCTCGGCGCCGGCGGCGAGCGCTTCGCGCAGCTGGTCGAGCGTGTCGACCTCCACCTCGATTTTTGCGAGATGGCCGGCGAAGGTCTTTGCCCGACGGACCGCCTCAGCGACGCCGCCCGCGACGGCGACGTGGTTGTCCTTGACCAGGATCGCGTCGTCCAGGCCGAAACGGTGGTTCGATCCGCCGCCGCAGCGCACGGCGTATTTTTCCAGCGCGCGAAGGCCGGGCGTTGTCTTGCGCGTGCAGGTGATCCTGGCGCGCGTATGCGCGACCGCATCCACGTAGCGGCGCGTGAGGGTGGCGACGCCGGAGAGATGGCCGAGGAAGTTCAGCGCTGTGCGCTCCGCCGAGAGGATTGCGCGAGCGTTGCCCGCGACGCGCGCGATGGCGGTTCCGGCCTCGACGCGGTCCCCGTCGGCGACAAGCGCATCGAATGCGACCGCGCCGTCCATCTTCCGGAACGCCTCCGTCGCAAGCGCGAGGCCCGCGATGACGCCGGGCCGGCGCGCGGCGATGACCGCCTCGGCGCCGGCGTCGGCCGGGATCGTCCCGGCGGAGGTGATGTCACCGGCGCGGCCGAGGTCCTCCGCAAGCGCCCGTTCGACCGCGTCTTCGATGAGGAGCGGCGGCAGCGCTCCGGGCGTGCCGCTCATGATGCAAGCTCGAGCGGACGCGCCGTGGCCGCGGCGGCTTGATCCGCCTGGTCGAGCGTCATGAAGGTTCGCGCGGCGCGCCTTGCGTCGGGCTCGGCATGGTCGCTGCGATAGTGTCCGCCGCGGCTCTCCCGCCGAGCGAGGGCGGCAGCGGCGACGAGCTTCGCGGCGGTCAACGCGTTCCGCACCTGCAGCCCGTGCGGGCGGGCGGAGAGATGCTCGATCCTGGAGAGCGCGGTGGCGAGTCCGGCCGCGTCGCGCACCACGCCGACGTGGCGCGTCATCGTTGCGCGGAGCGCGCGGATCGCCTCGCCGTCCTCCTCAGCCGCGGTCGGCGCTTCGCCCTCGGCGGAGCCGAACCAGCGCGTCATCTTGTGGCTCGGGAGGAGGCCCTGGATATCCTCGGCGACGCGCGCGGCGAAGACCACGGCCTCCAGCAGCGAGTTCGAGGCGAGGCGATTTGCGCCGTGCGCGCCGGTGCAGGCGACCTCGCCGCACGCCCACAGGCCGTCGAGCGAGGTGCGGCCGGCGCCGTCCACGTGTACGCCGCCCATATGGTAGTGCGCGGCGGGCGCAATCGGGATCGGCTGCGTGACCGGGTCAATGCCGGCCGCCGTACACGCGGCATAGACGGTCGGGAAGCGCTCGGGGAAACGCTCTCCGATCGCGGCGCGGCAATCGAGGAAGGCGCCACGTCCGGAAATCTTTGCCTCGTGCACGGCGCGCGCCACGACATCGCGCGGCGCAAGCTCGCCGTCGGGATGATGGTCGAGCATGAAGCGGTGGCCGTTCTTGTCGATGATGATCGCGCCGTCGCCACGGAGCGCTTCGGTGGCGAGCGGCGCGGGGTCGCGGCCGATATCGACGGCGGTCGGGTGGAACTGCACGAACTCCGCGTCGGCGACGAGCGCGCCCGCCTGCGCCGCCATGGCGAGACCCTCGCCGCGCGCCTCCGGCGGATTGGTGGTGACCTCGTAGAGGTGCCCGATCCCGCCCGAGGCGAGCACCACTGCGCGGGTGGATATCAGCATGCGGTCGGAGAGGCCGCCGCGCCGGTCGCGCATGCCGAGCCCGGTGACGTACTGCCCTTCGGCGCGAAGGTGTTCTGCGACATAGCCCTCCATGACGCGGATCGTCGGCGAGCGCCGAACCGCCGCGACCAGCGCCGACATGATCGCGGCGCCCGCCATGTCGCCCTTCACGCGCACGATGCGGCGCTGCGAGTGCGCCGCCTCGCGCGACAGGTTCAGCGCGCCGTGGAGGTCGCGGTCGAAGGCGACGCCGTAGCCGAGAAGATCGTGGACCCGCTCCGCCGCTTCCATCACCATGCCGCGCGCCATGCGCTCGTCGACGAGGCCTGCCCCCGCGGCGACCGTGTCGGCGACGTGTTTTTCCACCGTGTCGCCGACCCCCATCGCCGCGGCGATGCCGCCCTGCGCCCAGGCCGACGAAGCGCCTTCGCCGATCGGCGCGCCGGAGACGATGGTGACGGGACGGGGCGAAAGCTTCAGCGCGCAGAAGAGGCCGGCAAGCCCGCCGCCGACGATGACCACGTCGTCGATGCCTTCCCAGGAACGTGGGGGAAAGGGGGAGGAGTCGGTCATGGAAGGGGCCGCACCCTCCTCCCCCGGAAGGGGAGGGTGGTCGGCGGAGCCGACCGGGAGAGGGGGTCAGTCTGTCTTCGCGCTCCCCCTCTCCCGGGTTGGTCCGCAACCCACCCTCTCCCTCTGGGGGAGAGGGTGAGGCGCGCGCTTTGCCGCCGGATGAGCAAGGCTCAGCTCTTCAAATTCACCATGCGCTCGACGCTCCGCCGCGCCTTCGCAGCGATCGGCGGGTCGATGACCACCTCCTCCTTCATATGGATGAGCGAGTCGAGAATTTTGGGCAGCTGGATGCGCTTCATGTGCGGGCAGAGGTTGCACGGCCGCACGAACTCGATGTCGGGCGCCTCCGCGGCAACGTTGTCGGCCATCGAGCACTCGGTGACCATCAGCACCTTCTTCGGACGCTCGCGCGTGACCCAGCCGATCATCTTCGCGGTCGAGCCGGTGAAGTCGGCCTCGGCCAGCACGTCGGGCGGGCATTCCGGGTGCGCGATGATCTTGATCGACGGATCGGCGTCGCGATAGGCGCGGAGCTCCTCGCCGGTGAAGCGCTCGTGCACCTCGCAGGCGCCGTGCCAGGCGACGATTTCCACGTCGGTCTGCGAGGCGACCCACTTCGCGAGATAGCGGTCGGGGAGGAAGATCACCCTCTTCGCGCCAAGTGACTCCACCACCTCGACCGCGTTTGACGAGGTGCAGCAGATATCGACCTCGGCCTTCACCTCGGCGGAGGTGTTGACGTAGGCGACGACCGGCACGCCGGGATAGGCGGCGCGGAGCCGGCGCACGTCCTCGCCGGTGATCGAGGCGGCGAGCGAGCATCCGGCGCGCCTGTCGGGAATGAGCACGGTCTTGTCGGGGCAGAGAATCTTCGAGGTTTCGGCCATGAAATGCACGCCGCACTGGACGATCACTTCCGCGTCGGTCTTCGCTGCCTCCTGCGCGAGCTGCAGCGAATCGCCGACGATGTCGGCGACACAGTGGAAGATCTCGGGCGTCTGGTAGTTGTGCGCGAGGATGACTGCGTTGCGCTCGGCCTTCAACGCGTTGATCGCGTGGATCGTCGGCGCGAAGTGCGGCCACTCGATCGCCGGGATGACGTGCCGGACCTTCGCGTAGAGCGGCGCGGTCGCCTCCGCCACCGCGGGCGTATAGGAGAGGTCGGGGGCAGGGAGGATCGAGAAACGCTCGCGAGCGCTCGGGCGCGCAATGCGCTCCTTCGTGAGCTCCTGGAGATATGCCATTCGACGCCCTTTCCTGATATACTCAGTTTGAGCATAACAGGGTCCAAAGAAAACCGGCCGATGCCGGTAGCGGCTACATAAGCCCGCGACCGATCCTTTTCAAGCAACTTGCCAGACACATCCGCTGCGGCAAAGAATCAATTCGGCTGCGGCGATCGGTCAGAAACTCGAACGCGCCAAGCCGCCCCGCTTGGGATATAAGTCAGGATTCCTGACGGAAATTCGAGCATGACCGCCGCCACGCATACAACGTCCACCACACGATCCGTCGCCGTTGCGCTTCCGGTGGTGATCGTCGCCGGCTGCCTGATCTCGCTCATCTCCTTCGGCCCGCGCTCGATCATGGGGCTGTTCCTCGCGCCGATGACGGAGGCGCGCGAGTGGAGCCGCGAGATTTTTGCGCTGTCGATCGCCATTCAGAACATCGTGTGGGGGCTCGGCCAGCCGATCGCCGGCGCCATCGCTGACCGCTACGGCTCCGGCCGCGTGCTTGCGGGCGGCGGCCTGATCTATGCGGCGGGGCTCGCACTGATGGCCTGGGCGCCGAGCCCGCTCTGGCTCAACGTCTCCGCCGGCCTGTTGATCGGCACCGGCATGGCAGCCGCCTCGTTTTCAATCGTGCTCGCCGCCTTCGGACGGCGCGTGCCGCCGGAGAAGCGCTCCATCGTATTCGGCGTCGGCACTGCCGCCGGCTCGATGGGCCAGTTCGTCTTTGCACCGTTCGGGCAGACGCTGATCCACAGTTTCGGCTGGGGCCAGGCGCTCGTCATCCTGGCCGTCGTGATGCTCGCGATTCCCGTGCTCTCGATCGCGCTTGCCGGCCGGCCTGGCTTCGTCGGGCAGGCGGTGCGCGAGCAGACGATGACGCAGGCGCTCGGCGAAGCGTTCGCGCATCGGAGCTATCTGCTCTTGACCGCCGGCTTCTTCGTCTGCGGCTTCCACGTCGCCTTCATCACCACGCACCTCCCGCCCTACATCGTCGACCGCGGCCTCGATCCCACGATCGGCGCATGGTCGCTGGCGCTGATCGGCCTTTTCAACATCGTCGGCTCGCTCGCCTCCGGCGTGATCGGCCAGAACTACTCGAAGCCGATCTTCCTCTCGTTCATCTATCTCGCCCGCGCCGTGGCGTTCATGATCTTCCTGCTCCTGCCGGCGACGCCGGTGACGGTGCTCGTCTTTGCCTCGGCGATCGGGCTTCTGTGGCTCTCCACCGTGCCGCCGACCTCGGGGCTCGTCGCCATCATGTTCGGCCCAAAACATCTCGGCATGCTGATGGGGATCGTGTTCCTCTCGCACCAGGTCGGCGCGTTCCTCGGGGTCTGGCTCGGCGGGCGGCTCTACGACCAGACCGGCTCCTACGACGTGGTGTGGTGGCTGGGCGTTGCGCTCGGCGTCTTTGCGGCCATTGTGCACTGGCCGATCCAGGAAAGGCCGGCTTACGCGGCGGCAACGGCGTAATCCGCGAGTCTGGAACTCGGACGCCGGTACAGTTATGTCTGCTGAGCTATGACGGAACCCGAAAAGACCGTGTCGGCGCTGCTGCCAAGGGTGCGGACCGACGTTCTGACTCGGATCAGCGACCTTGAGCGTCGTGTGGAGCAGCTTGAAGCTGCCCGAAACTGAGCCGTAGCGTGGCTGAAACCTTCCAAGCCCTCGTCGTCGACCGCGACGCGGAGAAGAAACAGAGCGTCAGCGTCCGCGACATGACGGTGGACGAACTGATGGACGGTGATGTCGTCGTCCGCGTCAGGCACTCCACCGTGAATTACAAGGACGGGGTGGCGATCACCGGAAAGCTGCCGGTCGTGCGCCGTTGGCCGATGATCCCCGGCATCGATCTTTGCGGCGAAGTGGTGAGCTCCGAGAGTCCCGACTTCAAGCCGGGCGACGAGGTGATCCTGAACGGCTGGGGCGTCGGTGAGACGCACTTTGGCGGCTATGCCGGGATGGCACGGCTGCGGGGCGATTGGCTGATCAAGAAGCCCGCCGCGATTTCCTCGGCTGAGGCGATGGCGATCGGCACCGCAGGCTACACAGCGATGCTCTGTGTGATGG
>JBOHKB010000163.1:0-19273 GCA_050728815.1 Propylenella sp. | reverse complement strand
AGCGAGGTCTATACCGCGCTCCAGACCGGCGTAGCCGACGCGACCGACACCAGCGCCGGCAGCTTCGTTTCGTTCCGGCTCTACGAGCAACTGAAATGCCTGACGGCGCCCGGCGAAAACGCGCTCTGGTTCATGTACGAGCCGGTGCTGATGTCGAAGACGAAGTTCGACGGCCTGACCAAGGAGCAACAGGACGCGCTGCTCGCGGCCGGCCAGAAGTCGGAGGAGTATTTTGACGCCGAGTCGCGGGGTCTCGACGAAGAGATGGTGAAGGCGTTCACGGAGAATGGCGTCGAGGTCGTCACCATGACCCCGGAGGAGTACGACGCTTGGATCGCGGTCGCCCAGCAGAGCTCCTACAAGCAGTTCGCCGAAGAAGTGCCCGGGGGGCAGGAGCTGATCGACGCGGCCTTGGCCGTGGAATAGCGCTGTCCTTCAACGTCCGGCCGGCTGAATTGCCGCCGGCCGGACGGCTTTCACCCGATCGAGTGTTGAGTTCGTCTGCTCCGGCGCAGTGAACGGCCGGGCAGGGGGCGGGGCAACGGGATGGACCTCTTCGTCCGGGCGGTCGCGTTCGTTTCGCAGGCCTGCGGCATCGTCGCCGGCGCGCTCATTGCCGCGGCGGTCTTCGTCGTTTGCCAGATGGTGTTCGTGCGATACGTGCTGAACGAGACCACGATCTGGCAGACCGACTTCGTTACCTACAGCCTGATCGCCGCCACCTTCATCGGCAGCCCGTACGTGCTCATGACCCGCGGCCACGTCAATGTCGACGTGCTCCCGATCTACCTGAAGCCGCGGGCGCGCTTCTGGCTGGCGCTCGGCGCAGCAGTGATGGCGCTCGCCTTCTGCATCACGCTGACGGTTCTGAGCTTTCTCTTCTTCAAGGAGGCCTGGGAGAACAACTGGGTCTCGTTCACCATGTGGCGGGCACGGCTGTGGATTCCCTACAGTTCCATGCCGGTCGGACTTGGCATCCTGTCGCTGCAATACGTCGCCGACATCGTCAGTCTGCTGAACGGCCGCGCCGCGCCGTTCGGCATCGATCAGGGGAAGCCGGCGTGAGCCCCGTCGTTCAAGGGCTGATCATTCTCGCCGTGACCATCCTCGTCCTCATGTCCGGCATCCCGGTGGCGTTCGGCCTGGGCCTGGCGGCGATCGGCTTTCTGGTCGCCTTTCGCGGTTTCAATTCGCTACAAGTGGTCGCCGAGACCTTTTATGCCTCGCTCGACGACTTCACCCTGGTCTCGATCCCGATGTTCATCATGATGGGCGCGGCGATCGGCTCATCGCCCGCCGGCAAGGACCTCTACGAGGCCCTCGACCGCTGGCTCTATCGTCTCCCGGGCGGCCTGGTGATTTCCAATCTCGGCGCCTGCGCGATCTTCTCCGCTCTTTCCGGCTCGTCGCCGGCCACCTGCGCCGCCATCGGCAAGATGGGCATCCCGGAGATGCGCAAGCGCGGCTATCCGAAGGAGATCGCGGCCGGATCGATCGCCGCCGGCGGCACGCTCGGCATCCTGATCCCGCCTTCGATCACCTTCATCCTCTACGGAATCGCCACCGAAACCTCGATCGGCCGCCTGTTCCTGGCCGGCGTGCTGCCGGGGGCGATGCTGACCGGGCTTTTCATCCTGTGGACGCTCTACTCCATGTGGAAGCGGGGCTTCCGCTCGCACGCCGCCGACTTCCGTTTCACATGGAAAGAGAAGTTCAGCGGCCTGCCGAGGGTAGTGCCGTTCCTCCTTATCGTGATGGGCGTGATCTACGCGCTCTATGGGGGCGTCGCCACGCCCTCGGAAGCCGCCGGCGTAGGCGCCGCCCTGTGCGTCGTCATGGCGATCGTCATCTACCGCATGTGGCAGCCGAGCAAGTGGGTCCACATCCTGCGCGATACGACACGGGAGTCGGTGATGATCCTGATGATCATCGCCGCCTCCGTTCTGTTCGGCTACATGCTCTCCTCGCTCTATCTCACCCAGACACTGGCGCTGACGATCGCCGAGGCGGACGTCAATCGCTGGGTGCTGATGCTGTTCATCAACCTGTTCCTGCTGGTCGCCGGCTTCTTCATTCCGCCGGCGGCCGTCATCCTGATGACGGCGCCCATATTGTTGCCGATCATCACCGCGGCGGGCTTCGACCCGATCTGGTTCGGCGTCGTCCTTACCATCAACATGGAGATCGGCCTGATCACGCCGCCGGTGGGCCTCAATCTCTATGTCATCAACGGCATCGCGCCGGACATCACGCTGCAGCAGATCCTGCGCGGCAGCCTGCCCTACATGTTGTGCATGGTCGTGGGCATCGTCATCCTCTGCGTCTTTCCCGGCATCGCCACGTGGCTGCCGGACGCGATGATGGGAGCGATACGGTGAGGTGAGGTGGCCTGCCCGAGCTACTTGCGGGCGATGCTCTCGAGCGTCTTCTGCATTTCGGAGAGCTGGCGGCGGAGCGACTCGAGCTCCTTGTCGCGCGCCTCCGATTTCGCCCCGCTTTCGCCCGCGCCGCCGGAATTCCTCGGGGCGCCCGCGTTGCCGCCGGCGGCGAAGGGGATCCACATGCGCATCGCCTCCGAGAACATCTCCATGTTGCGCCGGGTCTGGTCCTCGATCAGGCCCAGCGCATCGCCCGTAAGCGCGCGCGTCATCTGCGCGCGGAGCTGCTCCTGGTTGCGGGTGAAGGAGGTGAGCGAGGATTCCAGATAGCTCGGCAGGATCGCCTGCATCTGGTCGCCGTAGAAGCGGATAAGCTGGCGGAGAAACGTGATCGGCAGAAGGTGCTGGCCGCGGCTTTCCTGCTCGAAAATGATCTGCCCGAGCACGGCGCGGGTGATGTCTTCACCCGTCTTGGCGTCGGTGACGACGAAATCCTCGCCGTTCTTCACCATGCGCGCCAGATCCTCGAGCGTCACATAGGTCGAGGTTCCCGTGTGGTAGAGACGGCGGTTGGCGTATTTCTTGATGACCGTCGGTTCTTCGCCCGCCATGCCGCACCCCTTGTCCGGCCTTCAATCGGACAGTTTCGTGAATGTAGGGAGGAACACGCGTGCCGGTCCAGCGATTTCGCAACTGCGGTAGGAGGAGGACCCGGTTTTTGCTGCACTGCCGTTGACACGGATCAAGGCCACCCGATTTAACCCTCATAACCTGCCGCCGACACGGGCGGTCGCCAGAGGAGATTTCTCGTGACAGACATCGTCATCGCCAGTGCCGCGCGCACTCCGGTCGGCTCCTTTAACGGGGCGTTCGCCACTCTGCCGGCGCACGAGCTTGGCGCCGTCGCCATCAAGGGCGCGCTCGATCGCGCCAAGGTGAAGCCCGAAGAGGTGACCGAGGTCATCCTGGGCCAGATTCTGACCGCCGCGCAGGGCCAGAATCCCGCGCGGCAGGCCGCGATGGCGGCCGGCGTGCCCCAGGAGAAGACCGCCTGGGGCCTGAACCAGCTCTGCGGCTCGGGGCTCCGAGCCGTTGCGATCGGCATGCAGCAGATCAAGATCGGCGACGCCGAGATCATCGTCGCCGGCGGCCAGGAATCGATGTCCATCGCCCCGCACGCCGCGCACCTCCGGCAGGGCGTTAAGATGGGCGACTACGCCATGATCGACACGATGATCAAAGACGGGCTCATGGACGCCTTCAACGGCTACCATATGGGCGTCACCGCGGAGAACGTCGCCAAGCAGTGGCAGATCACGCGGAAAGACCAGGACGAGTTCGCCGTCGCCTCGCAGAACAAGGCGGAGGCGGCCCAAAAAGCCGGGCGCTTCAAGGATGAGATCGTGGCGGTAACGGTGAAGACCCGCAAGGGCGATGTCGTCGTCGATCAGGACGAATACATCCGCCACGGCGTGACGATGGATTCGATCGCCAAGCTCAGGCCGGCTTTCGACAAGGAAGGGACGATCACCGCGGCGAACGCGTCCGGCATCAACGACGGCGCGGCGGCGGTGGTGCTGATGACCGCCGAGGAGGCGGAGAAGCGCGGCATCGAGCCTCTCGCGCGCATCGTCTCGTGGGCGACGGCGGGTGTCGATCCGGCGATCATGGGCACCGGCCCGATCCCGGCCTCGCGCCGCGCGCTGGAAAGAGCCGGCTGGTCGAAGGACGACCTCGACCTGGTCGAGGCTAACGAGGCCTTCGCCGCGCAGGCCTGCGCCGTCAACAAGGAGCTCGGCTGGAACCGGGACATCGTCAACGTTAATGGCGGCGCGATCGCCATCGGCCATCCGGTCGGCGCGTCCGGCGCGCGGGTGCTCAACACGCTGCTCTTCGAAATGAAGCGCCGCGACGCCAAGAAGGGGCTCGCGACGCTCTGCATCGGCGGCGGCATGGGCATCGCCATGTGCGTGGCGCGCGACTGACCAACGTCAAAGGCGCGCAAGAAGAAGGCCGCTATCAAAGCGGTCGGACAGGGAGGGAAACATGGCTAGGGTCGCGCTCGTCACAGGCGGCACGCGCGGCATCGGCGCCGCCATCGCGAAGGGCCTGAAGGAGGCGGGGCACAAGGTGGCGGCGACCTTTGCCGGCAACAAGGAGAAGGCCGAGGCGTTCCGCAAGGAGACCGGCATTTCCGTGCATCAATGGGACGTCGGCGACGAGGCGGCCTGCGCGGCGGGCGTCAAGGCGGTCGAGGCCGAGCTTGGCTCGGTCGAGATTCTGGTGAACAACGCCGGCATCACCCGCGACGGCTGGTTCCACAACATGGAGCACTCCGCCTGGTCGGACGTGATCCGCACCAACCTCGATTCGATGTTTACGATGACGCGGCCGGTGATCGGCGGCATGCGCGACCGCAATTTCGGCCGCATCATCAACATCGCCTCGATCAACGGCCAGAAAGGCCAGATGGGGCAGGTGAACTATTCCACCGCCAAGGCCGGCATTCTGGGCTTCACCAAGGCGCTGGCGCTGGAAAACGCGCGGAAGGGCATCACGGTCAACTGCATCTGCCCCGGCTACATCGACACCGACATGGTCGCCGCCGTGTCGGAGAAGGCGCTTGAAGGCATCATCGCGCAGATCCCGCTCGGGCGGCTCGGCAGCGCCGGGGAAGTCGCGGCGCTCGCGGTCTACCTCGCCTCCGATTCTTCCGCGTTCATGACGGGGGCGGTGCTTTCCATCAATGGCGGGCAATATATGGCGAACGGCTGATTCGCCGCATCGACGCCAGGCACCTGCGCGCGTTGATGACGGCGCACCAGAACGACTGACTTCAAATCGGATCGAAGCGTGTCGGATATCGAGCTGAGACCGGGAGAGGCTCCCGCCGACACGCGGCAGGAGGCGCCGCCTTCGTTGCGGTCGAGGCTGCGGCCGTTCTGGGCCGTGCTGCACGACGCGACCGACGGCCTCTACCGCCACGACGGCGTCATGGTGGCGAGCGCCATCGCCTTCTCGCTCGTCTTCGCGCTGTTCCCGTTTGCCATTTTCGTGGTGGCGCTCGGCGCAATCATGGGCGGGGCGGACCTCGCGAGCTACGTCCGGGCCGAGGCGGTGGCGCTCTTGCCGCGGCATGTGATCGAGACGCTCGAGCCAGAGCTGGAGCAGGTGCTCGTTTTCACCGACCGCGCCCGCCCGCTCACGATCGGCATTCTTGTGACGCTCGTTTCAATCACCGGCGCGGTGGAGGCGGTGCGCGATGGGCTGAACCGCGCCTATGGCTGCACCGAGGATCGACACATGGTCCGCCGCTACCTGTCGAGCCTTGCCTTCGTGTTCCTCGCGATGGCGTTCCTGCTCGTACTGGGGGCACTGGGCGTCGCAGTGCCGATATGGGTCGGCATCATCGACCGCTTCGTGCCGGGCCCGGCGCTCGACCTGGGCTGGCTCGAGAGCGGCCGCGAGGCGCTTCTCGTCTTCGTTGCGGCCGCGATGCTGTTCGCGCTGCATTTTTTCATGCCGGTTCGGCGGCCGCGCTTGTGGAGCATCGCCGGCGGCGTGTTCCTGACGCTCGCCGCGTGGTGGCTCTCGGCCAAGGTTTTTGGCCTCTACATCAGCGAGATCGCCAACTATTCGACCACCTATGCCGGCCTTGCTGGGATCGTGGTGCTGATGTTCTTCCTCTACATCCAGGCGCTCATTCTTCTCTACGGGGCGGAGGTCAACCGTTCGATCGCCGACTACCGCGGCAGTGCGCTCTGGCGCCCGGAGGCATGAGGAGCGGAGGGAAGGGTCCCGCGACCCTCGTCGGCTTCACCGCGATCCTCATGTGGTCGCTGCTCGCCCTCTTCACCGCGGCGAGCGGGACCGTGCCTCCCTTCCAGCTCGCGGCGATGTGCTTCGCCGTGGGCAGCCTGGTCGGCCTTGTCTGGATCGTGGCGGGCAACCGCTGGCGCGACCTCGCGCAGCCCTGGCCGGTCTGGGCGCTCGGCGTCGGCGGGCTCTTCGGCTATCACGCGCTCTATTTCACCGCGTTGCGCAACGCGCCGCCCGTCGAAGCGGGGCTGATCGCGTACCTGTGGCCGCTGCTGATCGTGCTCTTCTCGGCACTTCTCCCCGGTGAGCGGCTTCGCTGGTTTCATCTCGCCGGGGCGGCGCTCGGGCTTGGCGGGACGGCGCTGATCGTCAGCCGCGGCGGCGTCGCCTTTGAGGCGCGCTACGGCACCGGCTATCTCGCCGCCTTCGGCTGCGCGCTCACCTGGTCGGCCTACTCGGTGCTTTCGCGGCGTTTCCGCGACGTGCCGACCGCTATCGTCGCCGGTTATTGCGTGGCGACGGCACTGCTCTCGGCGCTTGCCCACGTTCTGTTCGAAACGAGCGTCTGGCCGGCGACGAGCGGCGAATGGCTCGCGGTGCTTGCCCTCGGGCTGATGCCGGTCGGCGCCGCCTTCTATGTCTGGGACCACGGCGTGAAGCGGGGCGACATCCAGCTTCTCGGCGTCGCGAGCTACGTCGCGCCGCTCCTCTCCACGCTCATCCTGATTCTCGCCGGCTTCGGCGACTTCACGCTGAGAATCGCGCTCGCCGCGCTTCTCATCGCCGGCGGCGCCGCGCTCGCATCGCAGGAGATGCTGCGGCGGAGCGGCTAAGGCTCCCAGCCTGGCGGCGCCATCTCAAAACCCTCGAATTGGAATCCCGGCGCGACGGTGCAGCCGACCAACGTCCAGTCGCCAAGACTCTCCGCCGATTGCCAAGCGCCCGGCGGAACCACCGCCTGCGGCCGCTCGCCGGCGGCAAGGTCGACGCCGAGCGTGATCGTCTCGTGCGGCCCGCGCTCCGGCGCGATCCGCACCCGAAGCGGCGCGCCGGCATGGAAATGCCAGACCTCCGCCGCGTCGACGCGGTGCCAATGCGAGTGCTCGCCGCGCCTCAAAAGATAAGTAGATCGCGGTGGAATGCGCGCGGCCGCCCGCGCCAGCCGCGTCGCGAAACGTCTCGCGGAAATAGCCGCCCTCCGGATGCGGCTGAAGCCCGAGAAGGCGGACGACCTCCTCCGCCGATGGCGGCGTCCTCGTCAGAACCTGTCCTTGCGCGTGCGGACCTCGGCGAAGACTTTTGCCGGGCTGGCGTTCGCCATGCCGAGGCCGCGCATCAGGCCAGAATCGTCGGCCCGCAGGAACGGGTTGGTCGCCTTCTCCTGCGCGATCGTCGTCGGGAGCGTCGGCTTGCCCTCCGCGCGCAGCTTCTCGGCTTCAGCGACCCGCTTCTTCAGCGCCGCGTTGCTCGGCTCGACCGTCAGCGCGAACCTGCCGTTCGCCACCGTGTATTCGTGGCCGCAATAGAGCGCCGTGTTGTCCGGGAGCGCACGGACGCGCTTGATGGAATCCCACATCATCGCGTGGTCGCCTTCGATCACGCGCCCGCAGCCGAGCGAGAAGACCGTGTCGCCGACAAAGACGAGGTCTTCGCCCGGCAGGTGGTAGGAGACATGGTCGAGCGTGTGGCCGGGCGTTTCCATCACCCGCACCTCGACGCCCGCCCACTCGAAGATGTCGCCGTCCTTCACCGTGCGGTCGTACATGCCGGTTTCGGCGCTGCTCGCCTCCGGCCCGATGACCTCGCACTCATAGGCCGCCTGC
The DNA here is from genome assembly GCA_050728815.1 of Propylenella sp. GTDB lineage: Bacteria > Pseudomonadota > Alphaproteobacteria > Rhizobiales > Afifellaceae > DASWJZ01. The sequence goes on along the minus strand of JBOHKB010000163.1, from coordinate 11,253 downwards.
AATGGGGGAATGCCTTCGATGTGGTCGAAATGCTTGTGCGTGACGAAGATGTGGCTGAGCTTCCAGCCCCGCTCCTTCAAGGTCGCGATGATCGGATCGGCTTCCGGCGCGTCGATCGCTGCGGTCTTGCCGCTCTTCGGCTCGTGCAGAAGCACCGCGAAATTATCGCTGCGGGTGATGAACTGGGCGACATCGAGCATGACAGATCCCGGGCGTTTCAGAACTGTCGTCATGCCCGGTCCCCCGATCAAGTCGGGGGATGATCCGGGCATCCATTCCTTTGCGGTCAAGGATAGCATGAGTGCTGCGGAATGGATGCCATGGTCAAGCCATGGCATGACGACGGAATGGAGGCGCGTCTCTCGACCGGCGCGTCGTGGCGGTGAATAATGGCGGGCCATGTATCTCGACGTCGTCGACATCCGCGATTTCTACGCCTCGCCGCTCGGGCGCATGGTGGCGCGGCAGCTTGGGCCGGTCGTGGCGTCGCTGATCCGCATCGATGCGGGCACGCGCGTGCTCGGCTTCGGCTTCGCCACGCCCTATCTCGACGCCATCACGGGCGCGGAGCGACGGCTTGCCTTCATGCCGGCGGGGCAGGGGGTGATCGACTGGCCCGCCTCGAACGGCTCCGCCACGGCGCTGGTCGAGGAGGACTCGCTGCCGCTTCCCGATTCCAGCATCGACCTCGTGCTCTTGATCCATGCGCTCGAGACCTCGCCGCGCCCGAACGCACTGATGGCGGAGCTGAGACGCGTGCTGACCGGCGGCGGGCGGCTCGTCATCGTCGCGCCGAACCGGAAGGGCCCGTGGGCGCGCTCGGACATTTCGCCGTTCGGCTTCGGCCGGCCCTATTCGCGCACGCAGATCAGGAGCCTGTTCGCGGAAGCCGGCTTTGAGGCGGAGAGCTGGCTAACGGGCCTGCATATGCCGCCGACCGAGCGCCGCCCGATTCTTGGGGCGGCGTCTGCCTTCGACAGCATCGGTCGCGTCATCTGGCCGGCGTTCGCCGGTGTGATCGTGGTCGCCGCGGTGAAGCGAACCGTGCAGATGATCGGCGCGCGGGCGAAGCTGAGACTCGCTCCGTCGCTCCGCCCGGCGCTCGGTCGCCCGGCGGGTGCGCTCGGGCGCGAGCGGCACGGATAGCTATCCCCACAGCACCTTCGTCGCGATCCTCGCCCCTTCCGCGAGCGCTTCGAGCTTCGCCCACTGGATTGACGGGTGCACGCGCTTCAGGTGCGGGCTCTGCGCGAAGCCGCAATCCGTGCCGGCAAGGATGTTCTCGCGGCCGACGAGTCCTGCGAGGCGCACAAGCCGCTCCGCTACCAGCTCCGGATGCTCGACCACATTGGTCGAATGGGAGACGACGCCGGGAATGAGCTTTCGCCCCTCCGGCAGCTTCGCCATTTCCCAGACGCGCCATTCATGGGCGTGGCGCGGATTGCCCATCTCGATGCAATAGGCGCCGGCCTTTACCGACAGCACGAGGTCGACGATGTCGGCGAGGCCGACGTCGGTCGTATGCGGCGTGTTAAAGCTGCCCCAGCAGATGTGATAGCGGACGCGCTCCTCAGGCACCCCTTCGAGCGCGTGGTTGAGCGCGGCGATGCGCACGCCCGCCCATTTGCGGTAGCCGGCGAGGTCCCCATAGAAGGCGACGTCGTACATGTAGGGAAGGAACGCGTCGTCGACCTGCACCAGCAGCCCCGCACCGACGATCGCGCGGTACTCCTCCCGCATCGCTTCGGCGAGCGCGAACAGCGCCTCCTCCTCGTCCTTGTAGAACTCGTTGCGGAACCGCGGGACCGCGCTTGCCGGCGCCACGACTGGCAGGAACGCGTCGGCCACATCGGCTTCCCTTAGCGCGGCCTTGAAGATGCCGATGTCCCTGGCGAGCGCGGCGTGGCCCTTGTAGGCGATCGGCGAAACGGCGACCGCGGTGCCACGCTTCGGCAGTTTCTGCGTCGGAAAATACTCGGCATAGAACTCGGCGAAGCGCTTCTGGTCCTCTCCGCGTCCCGTCGGCGCGCCGACATCCTGCTCCTCGATGCCTTCGAGGCGGTCGAGCACGTAGAAGGACCAGCTGCGGAGCTTGCCGAATTCGCCATCGCTGACGATGTCGATGCCGGCCTGCTGCTGGCGCTTCACCACGTCCTCGACAGCCGACCGGAGCACGGCTTCGTAGGCCGCCGCATCGACGGCGACGCCGGCCTCCATCGCTTCGATGTAGCCGAGCAGCTCCGGCGGGCGGACGAGGCTCCCGACATGCGTCGCGAGTATCCGGTTTTCGCTTGTCGCCATCGCGCCGCGCGCGCGCTACCGGCGCAGCAGGAAGATCGCCTGGTCGGCGAGCACGTTCCAGAGCGGCAGGCGGACCGAGCGGTTGAGCACGCGCCCGTTGCCGTAGAGCGCGACCGCCTTCTCCACCTTGGCGTCGATCTCCGCCACCAGCGCCAGGAAATCGCGCACGGTGCAGAAGTGGATGTTGGGCGTGTCGTACCAGCTGTAGGGCAGCTCCTCGGTGATCGGCATGCGGCCCCTGAGAATGAACTGGCTGCGGATGCGCCAGTTGCCGAAATTCGGGATGGAGACCACCACCTTGCGGCCGATCCTGAGCAATTGTTCAAGCACGACGCGCGGATTGTGGGTCGCCTGCAGCGTCTGGCTCAGGATGACGAAGTCGAAGGCCTCGTCGGGATAGGTGGCGAGGTCGTGGTCGGCGTCGCCCTGGATGACGGAGAGGCCGCGCGCCACGGCCTCGTTGACGCCCCTCTGCGACAGCTCGATGCCGCGCCCGTCCACCTGCTTCTCCTCTTCCAAGCGCTGCAGCAGCGCGCCGTCGCCGCAGCCTATGTCGAGCACGCGGGCGCCGGGGGTGACGAAGCCGGTGATGATCTTGAGGTCGGCCCGCGTCGGATGCACGGCGTCGATGCGGAGCTGCATGTCGGTCATTGGGCGCCCCGGCGGCGCGCCGCGGCGGAGAGGAAGCCGCTGATCGTGGCGAACAGTTCCGGCTCGTCGAGCAGGAAGGCGTCATGGCCGCGGTCGGTCTCGAACTCGACGAAGGAGACGTTGGCTGCAGCGGCGTTCAGCGCGTGCACGATCGTCCTGTTCTCCGAGGTCGGAAAAAGCCAGTCGGAGGTGAATGAGACGACGCAGAAGCGCGTCTTCGTCCCGCGGAACGCGTTGGCGAGCACGCCGCCATAGTCGAGGGCGAGATCGAAGTAGTCCATCGCCCGCGTCATATAGAGATAGGAATTGGCGTCGAAGCGGTCGACGAACGTCATGCCCTGGTGGCGGAGATAGGACTCCACCTGGAAATCCGCGTCGAAGCCGAAGGCGAGCTTGGCGCGATCCTGCAGCTGGCGGCCGAATTTTCGGTGCAGCGCCTCCTCGGAGAGATAGGTGATGTGCGCGGCCATGCGCGCGACCGCGAGGCCCTTCCGCGGGCTGCATCCGAGCTCGAGATATTTGCCGCCGCGCCAGTTCGGGTCGGCCATCACCGCCTGCCGCCCGACCTCGTGGAAGGCGATGTTCTGCGAGGAGTGGCGCGCCGCGCAGGCGATCGGCACGGCGGCGAAGACGCGGTCCGGAAAGCTCGCCGCCCATTGCAGCACCTGCATGCCGCCCATCGAGCCGCCGAGCACGCAGAGGAGCTGCTCGATGCCGAGACGGTCGATCAGCATGGCCTGCGCCCGCACCATGTCGCGGATGGTGACGACTGGAAGGTCGAGGCCGTACGGCCGTCCGGTGTGCGGATTGGTCGAGGCCGGCCCGGTCGTCCCCATGCAGCCGCCGAGCACGTTGGCGCAGATGACGAAGTAGCGGTCGGTGTCGATCGGCAGGCCCGGCCCGACCATCAGCGACCACCAGCCCGGCTTGCCCGTCGCGGGGTTCTGGCTGGCGACGTGCTGGTCGCCGGAAAGCGCGTGGCAGACGAGCACAGCGTTGGATTTTTGGGCGTTGAGCTCGCCGTAGGTCTGGTAGGCGATCTGGAACGGCGACAGCGACACGCCGGCGTCGAGCGGCAGCGGCTCGTCCGGTCCGAAGCGCGCGACCGGGCTCGCCGGCCGCTCCGCCTGCGCGCGAGCCAGCTCCTCCACGTCCGCGAGGGGCGTTTCGATGCGCGTCATTGGCGGAGCCTCGTCAGGCGGAAACCTCCAACAAAAAACCGGCCGCGCTTCGAAGCACGAGACCGGGGGTTCCACCTCCGGCCTTTTAGCAAGTTCGCTTAACGTGGCTGCAAGCCGGCCGGCTCAAATTCACCACGGGACATTCTCAGTTAGCCCGCCGCGCTTTTGGCGTCAATGCCGCCGAAAGGGGGACGCCGATTCCAAAAGTGGCAACGTTTTCTTTGCGTTCGGCGGGTGCGGCGGCTAATGACGCGGGCGGCGGGGAACCCGGTCAAGAGGGCAAAAAATGGACAAGGCGGCGCCCGATCCGCTGCAGATTGTGCGCAATCGCATCGACGCGATCGATGAGGAGCTGCACCGGCTCCTGATCGAGCGCTCGGGCGTGATCGCCGAGCTGATCCGGATCAAGGGCACGAGCAAGCCCGGCGCCGCGTTCCGCCCCGACCGCGAAGCCGACATGATGCGGCGTATCGCGCTCCGCCACGAGGGTGATCTGCCGCTCGCCACGGTCGAGCACATCTGGCGCGAGATCATCAGCACGTTCACGGCAATGCAGGCGCCGTTCGGCGTCGTCGCCGGCCCGGCCGCCGACGCGCTCGCCATGCGCGACCTGATCCGATTCTATTTCGGTTTCTCGGTTCCGGTCGCGAGCGCCGACACAAACGAAGCGGCGGTGTCGCGCGTTGTGTCGACGCAGCAAGATGTCGCGGTGATCGCGGCTGGCGCGGCGGGCCGATGGTGGAGCGGCCTCTCCGGCGCACGCGCGCCCAAGGTTTTTGCGAAGCTCCCTTTCATCGAAGTCCCCGACCGCCCCGCCGACCTCCCCGCCTACGTGATCGGCCCGCCCCTCAAGGAAACTCCCGTTCCCGACATCCGCCTCTTTGCGGCGAAGGAAGCGCTCGGCCTCGAAGCCGCGGTGCAGTCGTTTGGCGGCGCCGTCGTTTCGCGCGCCGGGAACGATATGCTGATCGAGCTGCCGGTCGCGGTGAGTCTCGACGATGTCGCCGCCGAGGCGAAAGCCGCGCGGCTGCACGCCGAAGAGGTCGGCGGCTTCAGCCAGCCGATCCGCTTCGTCGCCAAGCGCGTCGCGTAGCTGATCAAAGTGCGTCGATGAGCGAACCAAGACCAATGCCCCGGTCCGGCGTGCTCAGGATCTCGCCCTACGTTCCGGGCGACGACAAGAGCAGCGCCAGGCGCGTCTTCAAGCTGTCGTCAAACGAGACGCCGCTCGGGCCGAGCCCGCTCGCAATCGAGGCCTACCGCGCCAATGCCGAACGGCTGCACGTCTATCCGGACGGCCCGGCGCACATACTGCGCGAAGCGATCGGCGCCGCCTACGGCCTGAACCCGGAGCGGATCGTCTGCGGCAACGGCTCGGACGAGCTGTTGACGCTGCTCGCGCAGAACTATCTCACGCCCGGCGACGAGGCGATCATCACCGAGCACGGGTTCCTCGTTTACAAGATCGCCGTTCTCGCCTCGGGCGGCACCCCAGTCGTTGCTCCGGAGCACGACGAGGCGGCGGATGTCGACGCGATTCTTGCGTGCGTCACGCCGCGGACGCGCATCGTCTATCTCGCCAACCCCAACAACCCGACCGGCACCTACGTGCCCTACGAGGAGGTGAAGCGCCTGCACGCGGCGCTCCCGGGCAACGTGCTCCTCGTGCTCGACGCCGCCTATGCCGAGTATGTCCGCCGCAACGATTACGGCAGCGGCGTTGAGCTTGCGGCCGAGGCGGAGAACGTCGTGATGACGCGCACGTTCTCGAAGATTTATGGGCTTGCGAACCTCCGCATCGGCTGGGCTTACGGGCCCGCTTCGGTGATCGACGTGCTGAACCGCACGCGCGGCCCCTTCAACGTGAACGGACCGGCGCTCGCGGCAGGCGCCGCGGCGCTCCGCGACCGCGCGCACATGGAGCGCGCCGTGGCGCACAATGCCGTGTGGCTCGAATGGCTTACGCGCGAGATCGGCGCGCTTGGGCTCCGCGTCACGCCGAGCATCGGCAATTTCCTGCTCATCCATTTCCCCGGCGGCAACGGGCGTGGCGCGGCCGAGGCGGACGCGCTCCTCCGCGACCGTGGCCTGGTCCTTCGGCGCGTCGCCGGCTACGGCTTCCCGAATGCGCTCCGGATGACCGTCGGCCCGGAGGAGGCTAACCGGGGCGTAGTCGCGGCGCTCGCCGAGTTCATGGCCGGAGCCGCGCATTGACCAAAGAAATCGACTGCCTGGCCCTGATAGGCATCGGGCTGATCGGCTCCTCGATTGCGCGCGGCGCGCGCGAGCGCGGTCTCGCCAGGGAAATCGTCGTGCAGAGCCGGCGGGCGGAGACTGTCGCCACAGCGAAAAAGCTGAAGCTTGGCGACCATTACACCACCAGCGCGGCCGATGCTGCCGCGGGCGCCGATCTCGTCATCGCCTCGATCCCGGTCGGCGCGTGCGAAGCTGTTGCAAGGGAGATCGCGCCGGCGCTGAAGTCCGGCGCGATCGTTTCCGATTGCGGCTCGGTGAAAAGCTCCGTCATCGCGCAGATGCTGCCGCATCTTCCGAAAAACGCGCACTTCGTGCCGGCGCATCCGGTGGCGGGAACGGAGCATTCCGGCCCCGAGGCAGGTTTCGCCGCGCTCTTCCATAACCGCTTCTGCATCCTGACGCCGCCGGCGGGCGCCGATTCGGGTGCGGTCGAACGCGTCGCCGCCTTCTGGAAGGGGCTCGGCGCGATCGTCGAGGTAATGGACGCCGCGCACCACGACCTGGTGCTCGCCATTACCAGCCACGTGCCGCATCTGATCGCCTACAACATCGTCGGGACTGCCGCGCACCTGGAAGAAGTAACCGAGTCGGAGGTGATGAAGTTCGCAGCCGGCGGCTTTCGCGACTTCACCCGCATCGCCGCCTCCGACCCGACCATGTGGCGCGACGTCTTTCTTCATAACAGGCAGGCGGTGCTGGAAATGCTCGGCCGCTTCACCGAGGATCTGACTGCGCTGCAGCGGGCCATCCGTTTCGGCGACGGCGATGCGCTATTCGATCTCTTTACGCGCACGCGCGCCATCCGCCGCGGCATCATCGAGGCGGGGCAGGAGACGGCGGCGCCGGATTTCGGCCGGCCGCACGACGCAGGCTAAAGCGGCACGCGCGGCAGCTCGAACTCGAACAATCCGACTCGCGCCGAGCCGCGTTCGATCTGCACCACGATCTCGCTACCCGGTTCGCCGTCGACGGTCGTCGGGCGTCCGAAGGCGTAGAGCGCGCCGACGACGCCGTTGGCGACCCCCTGCGTCTGCGGCGGCAGCGCGGCGATGAACTCGGGGAGCGCCTCGATTCCGGCGATGCGGAGCGTGATCGCGCCGTCCACCACGCCCTCGGCGTCGACCGAGAGTTCGCCTTCGGCGCCGAAGCGGGCGCCGCCGCTGTCGAGGTCGATGTCGATCGCACGCGCTGAGATCGGCGCGACAAGCCCGGCGCGCCCGGCAAGGAGCGCGCGCGGCGACACGGAGAGATGGCCCGACGCGCTGCCGCTCACCATGGGGAAGCGCGCGCCATCCGCGGAAAGCGCGAGGTCCGTGAACGTAACGGCGGCGTCGGTTCCGCCGTTCTCGGAGGGCGAGAGGGTGCCGGCAGCATGCGCCGCCGCGACCCCCGGGTCCGGCAGGTCGGCGAGCGCGAACTCCGCCGAAAGTTCCACCGCGTCGAAGGAGACGTCGCGCGGACCGTTCAGGCCGATGCCGACGTCGAGCGCCGCGTCGCGCCAGCGGATTTCTGTCGGCGCTTCGAGATGGGGAGACTGCACCTCAACCGGGGACGACATGTCGATGCGCGCCTTTGTCGGAGCGAACACGGAGGCGCCGCCGGTCACCATGCCCAGGTTCGCGCGAGTGCCGGTGGAACGCTCGGCCACTGCCGTCTTGCCGCATGCGAAGCGCACGGCGAACGGAAAGCCGACGACGCTGCGGTCGCTGCAATCGACCTCGACGCCGCGGCGGGCGATCTCCGCGAAGACCGAATCGGCGTTCCGTTCTACTAGGCCGGCAAACCAGAACCAGCCGCCGGACCAGGCGAGCGCCAGGATGACGGCGATGACGAGGACGGCGATCAGACTGCGCATCGTTCTCCTGTCCAAACCTTGCGGGCCGCCATCCCCTCTGCTAGGCGACGCGGCCCACCGAAGGGCACATCCATGAACGATTTATGGGTGTTCGGCTACGGGTCGCTGATCTGGAGGCCGGATTTTCCGCACCTGGAGCGCCGTGTCGCGCGGCTTTCCGGCGCGCACCGGGCGCTCTGCGTCTATTCATGGGTGCATCGCGGAACGCGCGAAAAGCCAGGGCTGGTGCTCGGCCTCGATCGCGGCGGCGTCTGCCGGGGCATCGCCTTCCGCATAGCGCCCGACGCCTGGGACGCGGTGCTCGGCTATCTGCGCGGGCGCGAGCAGGTGACGGCGGTCTATCTCGAGCGGATTCGCGAAGTCCGCTTTGCCGACGGCTCGAGGGGCCGCGCGCTCACCTATCTCGTCGACCGGAGCAGCGCCCAATATGCTGGCAAGCTCGACGAGGATGAGCAGTTCCGCATCGTGTCCGCTGCGCATGGCCAATCGGGCGACAACCGCAGCTACGTCATCAACACCGCCACACATCTCGCGGAGCTCGGCATGTCGGACGGCCGGCTCGACCGGCTGGCGCGGCGGCTCAAAGTTGTGGAGACGGCCTGACGGTCAGGCGGCGAGCCGCAAGTGGCCTTCGGCTTCGGCCGGCCGCAGATCCCAGATCACCCCGCGCCGATCAGCGAGCGTCGCGGCGAGAAGATGCACGTAGATCGCCGCCCGTCGGGCCGGGGCGTCGCCCGGCAGAAGGGCGAGCTCCGCGACCTCCCCGACCCAGACGATCTGTTCGCCGCTGACCGCGATGGCGACGCCGCTCTCAAGCTCGGCCGCGGCGGCGTTTTCCATGCGGGTGAAGAGATAGCGCCGGCCGGAGCGCCCGGTCCAATAGAGGTAGCGGGCAGGTATCCCGGCGGCGACGGCGGCGCGGGAAACGATGGGTGAGGACGACATACTGGCTCCCGACTTACGGAACATAGTAGGAACAAAGCCTTATGCCGATCATGTGCCAATCCGTCAAGCGCGGCTCGGTGCCCACAACATATGGCGCGTGCTTAACGCGTTAGCACAAAAGGTTGAAGAATTAGTGACCCGCTTATTGCGGGCTCACGAGTCCGCGGAGCGGTGGGTGACGCGTGAGCGATTCGGCGATCAGCGCCTCCGTCGCGCCCTCGATCGCGGCCTCCAGGTCCCCGGCGAAGGCGGCCGGATCTCGCCCCGGCGGGATGGGCGGCAGACAGGCGAGCACGATCGTGCCGCGTCGGTGAACGAGCGAGCGGCGCGGCCAGAAAAGGCCGGAATTGAGCGCGACCGGCAGACACTTCGCGCCGAGGTCGCGATAGAGCCGCGTGACGCCGTGGCGGTATTGCGGAGGAGCGAGCGGCGGGCGGCGCGTGCCTTCCGGGAAGATGATGATCTGCCGGCCCTCGGCGATCGCCCGCCGCGCATGCGCAGTCATCGCCTCCATTGCCGCCGAGCCGCCGCCGCGGTCGACGGGGATCATCCGGGCCTTCCTCATGTACCAGCCGAAGAGCGGAACCCAGAGGAGCGAGCGCTTCAGGATGAAGCTCGGGCGCGGGAAGAGCTCCACCAGCCGCAGCGTTTCCCACGCCGACTGGTGCTTCGAAGCGACGATGAAGCCGCCGGTTGGGATGTTCTCCCGCCCGCGGATATCGTCGCGAATGCCCGTGATCGTCCGGTGCAGCCAGAGCGAGGAGCGCACCCAGAAGCGGCCGATCGGCCAGAAACAGCGCTCCGGCAGAAGCAGCACCGGCGAGAAGATGACCGCCTGGACGAGAAAGTTCACATAGAACGCAACGAGGAAGAGGACGGATCGCAGGAGCAAGGCGCGCCTCCCGGGCTCAAAACGGGCAGCCCTCAGTCGATCTCCCGGAGCGTCCGGCGTACGGTCAGACGCGCCGTGACGGCGATGATCACGGCGAGCGCGAGCACCGTCACGGCGGCACCGACATAGCCGTTCAGCCCGACCGCTACGCCGCCGAACAGGCTACGGAGCTGCGCCTCCTCGGGCGTCGGTCCCTCCAGGCGTCCGAACAGGGAGATGAGCAGGAAGAGGCCGACTGCGACGCCGCCGCCGATGCTCGCCCCCTTCAGCCCGAGCAGCAGGAAATGCCGCTGGAATTCGCGCGCGATGTAGCTGTCTTCCGCGCCGACGAAGTGCAGCACCTCGATCACGGTCCGGTTGCCGGCCATCGCTCCGCGCGTGGCGAACACCACGCAGAGGGCCGTCGCGGCAAAAACCAGCGCGAGCACCACGAGCCCAAGCAGCGTCATCACCCGCGCCATCGCGGAGAGCCGCTGCAGCCACTGGCCGTGATCGTCGAGGCTCGCCGTCGGGATTTCCTCGCGCAGGCGGGTGGCGAGCGCATCGAGGTTGGCGTCCTCGGCGATCCGCACCGCGACGAGGCGCGGCACGGGCAGCTCCTTGATGTCGAAATCCGAACCAAGCCACGGTTCGAGCAGCGCGTTCGATTCCTTCTCGTCGATGGCTGTTGCGGCAGTGACGCCGGGGATCTGCGTGGCGATGTCGACGGCGCGGGCGACGACGGCCTCGATGTCCATCTCGTCGGTCGGCTTGATCTGAATGGTCACCTCGTCGGCGATCTGGCGCTGCCAGCCGGCCGCCCGGTCGGCGACGATGGCGACCGCCGCAACCGAAAGGCAGGCGAGGAAGCTCATGATGGCGACGAGCGTCAGCAGCGTCCGTCGCGCCACCGTGCGCGGCGGGACGATCGGGTTCGGCGTGCTTGGCGGCGCGGTGTGACTGCCGGCGCCGGCCGAAATCTGCCCGACCAGATCGGCGGCCGGAATCTTCGCGGCCGGCTTGCGGCGCATGCGGCGGTGGGGCCGCGACGCCGGGGGCGCGCGCGGAGCCTCGTCCGTGCCGGACAGCTGCTCAGTCATAGATCTCGATATGGCCGCCGTTCAGCACCAGGCGGCGCGCATCGTATTGTTCCATGAGGCCGAGGTCGTGCGTGGCGATGATCACGGATGTCC
>JBOHKB010000162.1:0-7296 GCA_050728815.1 Propylenella sp. | reverse complement strand
TCCGCCGAGAGAACCCAAGCCATGCAGCCCTGGATCAGCAGCTACAATCACAGCCGACCCCACTCCGCCCTCGGAGGCCGCCCGCCCGTCTCAAGGCTGAACAATGTTCTTGGATTCGACACCTAGGTTGCCGCGGCTACGCCGCCGTCCGCCTCCCTCGGATAGAAATCCGCGGGCACCCCCTTATCGAACCATGCCGGCGACCCCCACCGCTCCGGGATGTGGCGGCCCGCCCAAGTGGCCAAGTTCTGGAGCACCGGCAAGAGATCGGCGCCGCGCTTCGTCAGCCGGTACTGATAGCGCACCGGGTTGTCCTGGTAGGGAGACTTGCTGACGAGCCCGTATCGTTCGAGCCGCTCAAGCCGGTCTGCCAGGATATTGGTCGATATCCGCTCCGGAATTTGGGTCAGCTCGCCGTAGCGATGCCGCCCCGCGAAGATCGTCCGGAGGACGACGAGGGTCCACTTGTCGCCGACCACATCGAGGGCCGAGGCGACGGGGCATTGCGAACGGAATTCCGGCCACATTTCGAGCCTCCGGTCGCGAGCCCCAGAACCGGCCCGCGGTGCATTTTTTCAGCTTGCAAGCGATCTTCCGCTGTGCATTATTGGAGTGACTTGCAGAATGCAAGTGACGGAGGAGACGCATGCCGCGCTCTGGAGTCGCCGCGCCGAAAACAGCGACCGCCGGCGACGAAGGAGACAAGCTCGCGGAACGCCTGCGCAGTGTCCTTCCAGGCGAAGGCGTGTCCGAGCAGCGAATGTTCGGCGGCATCTGCTTCATGCTGAACGGCAACATGATCGCCGGCGCTTCCAGACGCGGCCTGCTGCTGCGAGTCGGCAAGGAGGCGCATGCAAGCGCGATCAAGCGGCCGGGAGCGCGCCCAATGGAGATGCGGGGCAAGCTGATGGAGGGATACATCTACGTCGACCCCGCGCACCTCGGAGGCGCCGCCCTCCGCGACTGGCTGAAACTCGCCCTCGATTTCGTGCGGACGCTGCCGCCGAAGGCCGCCAAATCGAAGGCAGGGCAAACGAAAGGAAAGCGGAAATGACAAGGCGCTACTCGCTCGCGATCCTCGCCTATCTCGTGCCGACCTTCGCGCTCGGCTTCGTCTGGCACCTGATCCTCTTCGAGGACTACTACGCGGCACTGCAGATGTACCGGAGCGACATCATCATTCCGTTCGGCCTCCTCTCCATGCTGATCCAGGCCGTCACGTTCGCCTGGGTCTACGAGAGGACGTTCGCGCGCTGGAGCAGCCCGTGGCTGACGCGCGGCCTCGCCTACGCTGCGTTTGGCGGATTGCTCTCCTGGACCTTCACAACGCTCGCCGTCGCCGCGAAGAACGTGATGACATCGGTGCCGGACTATCTGCTGATCGAGACGGCTTTCACTGCGGTTCAGTGGATCATCGTCGGTCCACTGACGGCGCTCGTGTTTGCCGGGGCTGGAGCCGCGGAGCCCAAGGCGGCTGCGGCTTAGTTCATGCGTCGGCACTGTTGCCGTCGCCACCGCCGTTCGCATCTGCGCGTGCGCGAATCCGACTACCGCGCGTGCTGACTCTCCCTACATGAGAGCCGAAATCGTATCGGAGCGAACGCCATGAAGATCCCCGGCCCCGACCATCCGATCACCGTCGCGCCAAACCCGAACCGCATCGTCGTGACCTTCGGCGGACGCACGCTCGCCGACTCCTCGCGGGCGCTGACGCTCAGGGAATCCACCTATCCGCCGGTGCACTACATCCCGCGCGACGATGTCGACATGGCGCTCCTGGAACAAAGCACCCATGCCACGCGCTGCCCCTACAAAGGCAAAGCCTCCTATTGCAGCATCCGCGGTAACGGCCGCCTCGCAGAAAACGCGGTTTGGACATACGAGGCGCCCTACGAGGCGGTGGCCGAAATAAAGGACCATCTCGCCTTCTACCCGAACCTCGTGGACGCGATCGAAGAACGGGCGGCCTGATCTTCCGCCTGCACAAGGACGCCGGGCCTCCGTGGTAACCGGTCCTTGACTTCTGGGCGAAGATCGAAAGCTTCCATACCGGAGGCGCGCCAAGTAAGATCGAAATACGCCTTAATCGGCATATTGCAGATGCGCGGACAACGAACCGGCCGGATCAAGGCTGTACGCCGCGCGCGAATCGAGGGAGGGACCGAATGAGACGATTGCTTGGCATGACAGCCTTCGCCATGGCGATTTCGACTGCCGGAGTCGCCCAGGCCGAAACGGTGAAGATAGGCCTGATCGCGCCGTTTTCCGGCGGTTTCGCAATTTGGGGGGAGCAGTTCCAGCGCTCGGTGCAGGCCTTCCAGAAGGTCAACGGCACGAGCGTCAACGGCAACGAGGTCGAGGTCATCTACCGCGACGTAGGCGGCGCCGACCCGGCGAAGTCGAAGCAGCTCGCCGAAGAGCTGATCCTCCGCGACGAAATAAAGTTCCTTACCGGCTTCGCCTTCACGCCGAACGCGCTCGCCGTCGCGGAGCTTATTACCGAAGCCGAGATGCCGACCGTCATCATGAACGCGGCCACCTCGGTCATCACGCGCCAATCCCCGATGTACGTGCGCGTAAGCTTCACGCTGTCGCAGCAATGCGAAGTGCTCGCCGCCTGGGCGTACACGGACGCCGGCTACCGCCGCGCCTACACGCTCGTCTCCGACTACGCGCCCGGCCATGACGGCGAAACGCAGTTCGTCAAAACCTTCACCGAACTCGGCGGCGAGATCATCGAGAGCGTGCGCGCTCCGCTTCCCACCACCGACTTCGCGCCCTACCTCGAGAACGTGCTGCAGGCGAAGCCCGACGTCCTTTTCGGGTTCATGCCGGCCGGCCCGCCCTCGATCGCCATGACGCAGACCTGGGCGTCGCGCGGCGTCAAGGACGCGGACATTCCGCTGGTCGCCACCGGCGAAACCCAGGAGATCTTCCTTGATGCAATCGGCGAGGCGGCGCTCGGCATCATAACCGCCCAGCACTACAGCCTCGACATCGACAACGAGCAGAACAAGCTCCTGCAATCGACGCTGACGGAGATGTTCGGCGAGAAGGCGATCCCCGACATCGCCAGCGTCGCGGCGTGGGACGCAATGCGCCTCATGTATGACGCTTTGGCGGAGCTTGGGCCCGATGCCGCCGGCGCCGACTACATCGAGTTCATGAAGGGCCGCGAGATCGACAGTCCGCGCGGCCCGATCATGATCGACCCGGAGACGCGCGACATCATCCAGAACATCTACCTGCGCAAGGTGGTGATGAAGGATGGCAAGATGACCAACGAGACCTTCGCGACGGTCGAGAAGGTCAAGGACCCGTGGAAGGTCGCCAACCCCGAATAGCCGGCCTCCTTCCCGTCGAGGTTCGTGCATGACCTATGCGGTCACGATCCTGCTCGACGGGCTTGCCTACGGGATGATCCTCTTCATCATCTCAGTCGGCCTGACAGTCACGATGGGCCTCATGCGCGTAGTCAATCTCGCGCATGGGGCCTTCGCCATGGTGGGGGGCTACCTCGCCGCCGTGATGACCGCCGACGGCTACGATTTCTTTCTCTCCGTGCTGGCGGGTGCGGCGGCCGCCGGAATATTCGGTGGCGTGGCAGAGATGACTGTCTACCGCCCGCTCTATCGCAAAGGCGAGCTTGCGCAGGTACTCCTCACCATCGGCCTCGCCTTCGTGTCGATCGCGGCGCTGACCTACGTCTTCGGCACGAACTACAAGACCGTTGAGATGCCGGATTTCCTCGACCGGCCGATCGATATCGGCTTCCGGCTTTACCCTGCTTACCGCCTGTTCCTGATCGCGGTCGGGTTCGCGCTCGCGCTCGGGCTTTGGCTCGTCATCGACCGCACGCTCTTCGGCGCGAAGCTCAGGGCGGCAGTCGACAACCCGCAGATGGCGCGCGGCGTCGGCATCAACGTCAACCGGCTCTTCACCGTGACCTTCATCGGCGGGAGCGCGCTCGCCGGCTTCGGCGGCGCCATCGGCGCCGGCATGCTGCCGCTCGAGGCGTTCTATCCGCTTCGCTACCTGGTGCTGTTCCTGATCGTGGTGATCGTCGGCGGCGAGGGCAGTTTCAAGGGCTCCTTCGTCGCCGCGATCGCGCTCGGCATCATCGACACGACGGGAAAATTCCTGATCCCGCAGGTCGCATCGTTCCTGCTTTACGTCGCCGTGGTCGTGCTGCTCTTGTGGCGGCCGCACGGCATCCTGCCGCCGAAATCCGCCGCATGAGCGAACGGACGACCGCTGCGGGCGCTTCCCCCGCGCTCGCCGCCCTCCCCACCGCGCGGGGCTACGGGCGGCTGTGGCACGCGTTGCCCTGGGCGATCGCAATAGTCTTCTTCTTCACTGCCGGCGGTTATCTCAGCCTCGGCACCAACGCCCTCGTCATGATCCTATTCGCCATGTCGCTCGACTTGGCGCTCGGCTACGCCGGGATCGTGACGCTCGGGCAGGCTGCATTCTTCGGCTTCGGCGCCTACGCGGCCGGAATCTTCGCGATCCACGTCCACCAGGACCCGCTCCTCGGCCTCGTCGTCGCAACGGCCGCCGCAGCGGCGCTCGGTCTCGCCACCGGCGTGCTGATCCTGCACACGCGCGGCGTGACGCTGCTCATGCTGACGCTTGCTATCCTAACGCTGCTCGGCGAATTCGCCAACGAGATCGGCTGGCTGACGGGCGGCGACGACGGATTGCACGGCATCCGTATCGACCCGCTGCTTGGCCTCTTCCGCTTCGGCCTCTGGGGCAGGACCGCCTATCTTTACGCGCTCGTCGTGCTGTTCGTGTGGTTCCTGATCGCCTGGCGCGTTGTGCATTCGCCCTTCGGCCGCTCGCTCGACGGCATCCGCCAGAACCCGGCGCGGATGCGCGCGATCGGCACGCCTGTCTGGCGGCGGCTCGTCGCCGTCTACACGCTCTCCGCCGCGATGGCCGGCTCGGCCGGCGCGCTCTCCGCGCAGACCACGAAGTTCGTCGGGCTCAACACGCTCGGCATCTTCCTCTCCGGCATCGTCGCGGTGATGCTGGTGCTGGGCGGCGTCAGGCGCATCTACGGCGCGTTCCTGGGCGCCGCCATCTACGTGGTGGTGCAGGACCTCGCCGCCAAGATCAACCCGTTCTACTGGATGTTCTTCATCGGCGGCATGCTGATGGCGACCGTGCTCTTCCTGGAAGCAGGACTGATGAGCCTCGTCGACAAGCTCCGCGCCCTGATGCCGCAAGCGAGCGAGGGCGAGACGAAGTGACGGAGGCGCCAGAGCTTCAGACGCGCGGCCTCGACAAGAGCTTTGGCGCGCTGCACGTGACCCGCGCGGTCGGCCTCGATCTTGCGCGGGGCGCGCGGCTCGGCCTGATCGGCCCGAACGGCGCCGGCAAGACGACGCTCGTCAATCTCTTGACCGGAATGCTCCGGCAGGATTCCGGCGAGATCCTGCTCGGCGGCGAGCGCATCGAGCGCCTGCCCGCCGAGGAACGCGTGCGCCTCGGCCTTGTCCGCACGCACCAGATCAACACGCTGCTCCCGGAGGATACGCCGCGCGAACACTTGGCGATGGGGATCGCCGAGCGAGACAAGGTCGCGTGGCGGGCGTTCCGCTACGCTCCCGAGCAGCACCGCTGCCGCGAGGAAGCGGGCGAGCGGCTCGCCGCGTTCGGCCTCGGTCACGTGGCCGACCGGGCCGTGCACGCGCTCGCATACGGGGAGCAGCGGCTCCTGGAGATCGCCATCGCGCTCGCCCTGAAGCCGCGCGTCCTTCTCCTCGACGAGCCGGCGGCCGGCGTGCCGCTCGCAGAAGCCGGCGTGATCCACGACACGCTCGACCGGCTGCCGGCCGATGTCGCCGTCCTCATCATCGAGCACGTCATGGACCTCGTCTTCCGCTTCGCCCGCGAGATCGCTGTGCTCGTGCAGGGCGCTATCATCCGGCGCGGACCGCCGGAGGAAATCGCCGCGGACCCGGAAGTGCGCGCCGTCTATCTCGGGCGGAGCCTTGCCGCGTGAGCGTCGATCTTCAGATCGAGGGGCTCACCGCCGGCTACGGCGAGATGGTCGTGCTCGACGGCGTGTCGGTCGCGGTCCGCGCCGGGAGCACGCTTGCGGTGCTCGGTCGAAACGGCGTCGGCAAGACCACGCTGCTCGCCACCATCATGGGCTACACCAACCGGCACGCCGGCGCGATCCGTCTCGGCGGTCCGCAGATTGAGGGCCTGCCGACGCACCTCCGCGTCGCCGCTGGCCTCGGCTATGTGCCACAGGAGCGGCTGATCTTTCCCTCGCTCACGGCGGAGGAGAATCTCGCGGTCGCGGCGCGCCCCGGCGGCACGCCTATCGAGCATGTCTATGAGCTTTTTCCAGCCGTGGCTTCACGGCGTGCGGCGAGCGGCAACCGGCTCTCCGGCGGCGAGCAGCAGATGCTCGCGATCGGCCGGGCGCTGGTCGGCGGGCCGAAAGTGCTCCTCCTCGACGAGCCGATGGAAGGCCTCGCCCCGATCGTGATCGAAAGCCTCTACGCGGCGCTCGAGCGCCTGAAGCGCGAAATGAGCCTGACCGTCCTTCTGGTCGAGCAGAAGGTGGAGCTGGCGCTGTCGCTCGCCGACGAGGCGATCGTGCTCGACCGCGGCCGCGTCGTGCATCGAAGCAAGGCTGCCGAGCTTTTGGGCGATCACGACACGCAGGCGCGCCTCCTCGGGGTGGGCGCGGAGGAAGACGCCGCGTCGATGAGCGCGGCGCACGCGTGAATGGAGACCGGTGCGATGAGCGAATACCCGGTGCTGAGGCCCGGGCCGAGATACGACCGCGACGGCATGCGCGTGCGCTATGGCGGCTGCAGCTGCGGCGCGGTCCGGTTCGAGGTCCGCGGCGAGCCGAAAGAGGTGGGCGTCTGCCACTGCCTCGAATGCAGGAAGGCGACCGGCGCGGCCGCGATGCCTTTCGCTAACTGGCCCCGCTCCGCCTTCACCTCCGCCGGCGAAGCGCGCGAGCACGTCGGCCGGAGTTTCTGCCCGATCTGCGGGTCGCGGGTTTTTCATCTCTCCGCGGAGCGGGCCTCGATCATGCTTGGCGCTTTCGACGATGCGCCGAGCGATCTTGCGCCGACGCACGAGGGCTGGATCATCCGCCGCGAGCACTGGCTCGCGCCGATCGCCGGCGCCGGCCAGTTCGACCGCGATCCCGCCTAGTGCGTTGGGGACGAGCGCAGTGAAGGGAAACGCCATGCAAGTGAAAGGCGCGATCGATTGCGACATGCACGTGAACGTGCCGGCGATGTCGGCGCTCCTCCCCTATCT
>JBOHKB010000161.1:0-6572 GCA_050728815.1 Propylenella sp. | reverse complement strand
ACCCGCATCTCACCGTCGCCGAGAATATCGGCTATCCGCTGAAGATCCGGAAAGTGCCGCCGGCCGAGCGGCGGCGCCAGGTCGAGGAGGTGGCGCGCAGGGTCGAACTCGACAAGCTGCTCGCCCGCCTGCCGAAGGAGCTCTCCGGGGGCCAGCGCCAGCGCGTCGCTTTGGCGCGTGCCATCATCCGCACGCCGCGCGTCTTCCTGATGGACGAGCCGCTCTCCAACCTCGACGCCAAGCTCCGGGTGCAGATGCGCGCCGAGCTGAAGCACCTGCAGCACGAGCTCAAGGTCACGACGATCTACGTCACGCACGACCAGATCGAGGCGATGACCCTCGCTCACCGCGTCGCCGTGATGAACAAGGGGGTCATCGAGCAGCTCGGCACGCCCAAGGAAATCTACAACAATCCGCGCACGCTGTTCGTCGCGGGCTTCATCGGCTCGCCGCCGATGAACCTGATCGAGGGCGAGGCGAAGAACGGCGTATTCACCGGCGCCGACGGCTTGAGGGTCGAGGGGTTGGGCAAGGCGGATGTCGGAAAGGCGGTGCTTGGCGTGAGGCCGGAGGACGTAGAGGTCGTCGATGCGGGCGACCGGCGCGCCAACCTGAAGGCGCCGATCTACTCGGTAGAGCTGACCGGCGAGAACACGCACGTCAGCGTCAGCGCCGGCGGCGGGCTCGTCACCATGCGGGCCGACAAGAATTTCTCCGGAAGCATCGACCAGGCGATCGGCGTGCACATGACGCCGGAGCGGGCATTCCTGTTCGACAGGGAGAGCCAAGATCGCGTCGATTTTTGAGGCCTGCCGCGTCGCGGCTGTGTTTTGCGCGCTCGTGGGCGCGGCATCCGCGGACGATGGCCCGATAACCGGCAACCCGCTTATTCCGATTCCGGCCGGCCCGTTCGTCTTCGGCAATGACGGCGGCAACGAGAATGAGCGCCCGCGCCAGATCGTCGAAGGCGCAGCCTTCTCCATCAACCGCACCGAGATCACCAACGCACAGTACCAGCGCTTCATCGACGAGACCGGCCACCGCTCGTCATTCTATGGCGGGCACCCTTTCCTCGGACTCGACGATCGGCCGGCAGTCGGCTTGAGCTGGGACGACGCCGACGCCTTCTGCCGCCACTACGGGCTGACGCTCCCGTCGGAGCGCGAATACGAGCGCGCCGCACGGGGCACGACCGGCATGAAATATCCGTGGGGCGAGGCTCCGCCCGGTCCGATGCACGCAAACCAGGGCAGCCAGACCTGCTGCAGCGGCGACGACGCCGACGGTTATTCCATGACCGCGCCCGCCGACTCCTTCTCCGCGGGAGCCAACCCAGAGGGCGTGCTCAATCTTGTCGGCAATGTCTGGGAGTGGACGCGCGATTTCTACGCGCCATACCAAGGCGAGCCGCCGCCCGACATCGCCGGAAAATACCGCGTGCTCCGTGGAGGCGCATGGAACAGCGACCCGGAGCACCTCACGACGACTTACCGGCTCGCCTACGACCCGGCGTTCCGTTTCGCCGCCAATGGCGGATTCCGATGCGCTCGATCGGCGCCGCAATCCTAGCCGCGGTTTTTGCGCTCGGCGCGTCGGGCGCTTCGCCCGCCCCGAAGGCCGCCGCAGGCTACAGACTCGATATCGTGACCGTGCTCGGCGCCATCATCTCCGGCCTTTCGCGTGACGGCGATTTTCTGCTCTTCTCCAACCTTGCGGACGGCCGGCTTTATCGGCGTGGACCGGATGGGGCGATTGAGGCATTCGGCCCCGAATTCCCGCACGGCCTAGACGTGATCGGCGATCCGACCGGCCCCTACCGCGTGGTGCGATACGGCGCGAACTACCTCGTGGCGCAAGGATGGACGCCGACGAACTCCGAGGCCGGCCCGAACGATCACGCGCTGATCGAGGTCGATGAAAACGGAATCCTCGGCGTCCTACACGGCGATTTCTGGAACCCGTTCAATTTTCTCATCACCGGCGACGCGATCTTCATCGTCGATGCCGCGAAAAACACTATTGAGTGGCTCGATGCGGAGGGCGGAAAGACGACCATCCTTGGCTTGCCGCGCCTCGCCGCTTCGGGATCGGCCATGCAATCGCTTTCCCCGACGGAGTTTTCCAAGCAACAGGGCTACGAGTTCGATGCCGTGCCGACCGGCATTGCGCTCCGCGACGGCCGCATTTCCGTCAGCCTCTTCGGCGGATTTCCGTTCACCGGACAAAGCGGGCAGGTGATCTCATTTTCGGAGTCGGGCGGCGAATCTCAGATCGACGTGAGCGGCCTCGATGCTCCGGTCGACATCGCCTGGAAGGACGGCTTTCTGCTCATCCTCGAACACGGCGCCTATGACCAGGCGACCGGTTTTCAGCCAGGCACGGGGCGCCTCATCGCCTTCGACGATATGCATGGCGGCCGCTCGGTGCTTCTCGATGGACTGACACGGCCGGTCAGCGTGCTGGTCTGGGACGATGACGAGATTGTCGTCTCGGAACTCGGCGGCAATCTCTATTTCCTGACGCCCCAGTCCGGGGCGCAATGAAAAGCAAGGATCGCGAGCCATGAAGATCGGGATGGTGACGGATAGTCTCGGCGGGCTGAGTTTTGAGGCGGTGCTCGATGCCGCGGCCGGCCTCGGCCTCGATTGCGTCGAATTCGCCACCGGGAACTGGTCGACCGCGCCGCATATCGACCTCGACGGGCTGCTCGCCAGCAAGCCGGCGCGCGACCGCTTCATGGCCGCCGTGCGCGACCGCGGGCTGACCGTCAGTGCCCTCACCTGCAATGGAAACTCGCTGCATCCCGGACCAAGCGGCGCCGAGCACGACAAGGTGGTGCGTAAGACCATCGAACTCGCCCCGAAGCTCAACATCGACCATGTGGTCCTCATGTCCGGGTGCCCGGGGGCCCCTGGAGACAAGTACCCGAACTGGATAACTGTGGCGTGGCCGCCCGAATCCACGCAAGTCCTTGAGTGGCAATGGGAAAAGGTGCTTATCCCCTATTGGCGCAAGCTCGTCGCCTTCGCCGGGCGGAAGGGCGTCCGCCATCTCTGCCTCGAACTGCACGGCGGCCAGAATGTCTATAATGTCTCGACACTTACGCGGCTCCGCGACGCCTGCGGCGAGACGGTCGGCGTGAACTTCGACCCGAGCCATTTGATGTGGATGGGCGCCGATCCCATCGCCGCTGTCGAAGCGCTCGGCGCGGCGATCTTCCACGTGCACGCCAAGGACACGCGCATCGACCCGCGCAACGCGGCGCTCGACAGCCGTATCGAGACTCGGCCGAGCGTACTCGCGAGTGAGCGCTCGTGGAACTACGTGACGCTCGGATACGGCCACGGCGACGATTTCTGGCGTGCCTTCTGCCTCGCCCTCCGCCGCGCCATCTATGACGGCGTGCTCTCGATCGAGCACGAGGACATGGCGATGTCGCCGATGGAGGGGATGCGGAAATCGGTCGAGCTCTTGCGCCGCGTCATTATCGTGGAGCCCGCGTCCTACGACCTGCCGAAAATCTGACGTCGGGCCTACCGCTTCACGTCCGCCCAGCCGCCGCTTGCGATCGACCTCTCCATCGCTGCCATGACGCGCTGATTGTGTAGGCCGAAGGCAAAGTCGGGGAAGCACGGACCCTTCCCCGCGACGCCGTTGATGAGGTCGATCACCTCGATCACCTTCACGTCGTAATAGCCGAGCCCGCCGCCGCCGTAGTCGAAGCCGAAGAACGCCCTGAACTGCGGCACCTGCGAGCCGACGAGGAGCGTCTTGAAGCCGCGGTCGGGCTTGGCGTCGGCGAGGCGCGCGACCTTCAGCTCGTTGAAGCGCTCGCCGTCCATCAGGATCGTGCCCTCGGTGCCGGACACCTCCCAGTAGATGCCAAAAACCTTGCCGACGGCGACGCGCGAGGCTTCGATCGTACCGCCGGCGCCGGAGGCGAAGCGGACGAGCGCCTGCAGCTGATCCTCGTTCTCGACCTTGCGCCGCTCGGCGTCGGTGCGCGCCTTGGCTGAATAGCCCTCGCCCGCGCCGGCGATGGGCCGCGTCGGGAAAAACGTCTGCTCCGAAGCAGAAACCGCGGCGATGTCGCCGACCAAGAATTGCGCGACGGAGATGACGTGCGAGCCGAGGTCGCCGAGCGCGCCCGTCCCCGCCTCCTTCTGCGAACAGCGCCACGACCACGGCAGCTCCGGATCGGAGAAATAGCCCTGGTCGAACCAGCCGCGGAAACGGATCGGCGTGCCGATATCGCCGCGCTCGATCATCCCGCGTGCGACGAGCGCGGCCGGCGCCTTGACGTTGTTGAAGGCGACCATCGTCTTCACGCCGCGCTTCGCCGCCGCTTCCTGCATCGCCTCGGCGTCGGCGACCGTCACGGCCATCGGCTTTTCGCAATAGACGTGCTTGCCGGCCTCGATCGCCGCCACGGCCATCTCGCGATGCAGATTGTTGGGCGAGGTGATGTCGACGATGTCGACGGTGGGATCGCTGACCAGCTCGCGCCAGTCGCCGGTCGACTTTTCGAAGCCGAACGCATCCGCTGCAGCCCGCGCCAGCTTCGCGCCGCGGTCTGCGAGCATGTAGAGGCGCGGCGTGGCCGGAAGCGTCGGGTCAAGCAACGCCGCGCGGCGAAAAGAATCGGCGTGGGCGCGGCCCATGAAGCCGGAGCCGATCAGCCCGATATTGAGGTGCGGCCGCATTCCTGGCCTGCTTGGCTTGCTATTCGAGCGCGTTCTGCCGCCGGCTGGCGACGGCGACGGTTAGCGCCATGCAGAGCGCCATCGAAGCCGAGAGCGAGCGGAAGCCGGCATGATCCGCCTCGCTCACCTCCAGCCACTCGGCAGCGCATTCGGCGAGCGGGCTGAAGCTGCCGTCGGTGATCGCGACGAGCGGCACTTCGGCGTCGGCAAGCGCGCGCGACAGGGCGATCGTTTCGTCGCTGTAGGGGGTGAAGCTCACCGAAATCGCCGCGTCCGTCGGCCGCGCGAGCGCCGCGACTTCCGCGTCCGTACGGTTCGGCGTGCTCACCATTTGGGTGCGCACGCCGAGCTTGCCGAATGCGTAGTCCATATAGCTGGTCAGCGGATAGGCGCGGCGGCGGGCGACGAGAAAGATCGTGTCGGCTTGCGCCAGGATGTTCACGGCCCGGGAGAAACGCGCCGAATCGACCGCATGGGCGAGCTTGTCGATCGAGCGGGAGGCCGCCCCGAGAAAGCCGTCGAGGATGGCAAGCTCCGGGAGGCCGGCCTGGCGGCTCTCCTTCAAGGCCGCCAACCGCTCGGAGTAGGCCGACGGCCGGTCGCGCAGGCGCTGGCGGAAGACCCTCTGCAGGTCCGAGAAGCCGCTGTACCCGAACTCGCGCGCGAAACGCACGAGCGTGGAGGGCTGCACCTCCGCCGCCTCGGCGATGCTCGCCGCCGTGCCGAAGGCGATCTCGTCGGGGTGGTCGAGTGCGTAGCGTCCCACCTGCGACAGGCGCTTGGGGAGGCGCGGCAGGCGCTTCCCAACGATTGTCCGGAGACCGTCGAAATCCCGCGGCGCCAGCTCGTCGACGGCGAGATCGCTACTCATGGTCCCCGCCCCCTCGCTCATGGCAGCCCGAGTGTCATTCCGTTCCCTTCACTGTCATAATGGAACAAATATTCCATTCCGACAAGCCTGCCGCCGCAAACGAAGTAGGGATGGTGCACAGATGCGCCTCGCGCCTTGCCGGATAACGCGGCGCCGCGGAGGCTATGCGAGCGAGCCGATGGACGCCATGTCGAAGATGCGGAGCGCGCCCTCCTCCGTCAGCGGCACCGGGTTGCCGCCTGCCGTGGGATCCACCACCGCCATTTGCGCGATCTCCTCGCGCCGGCTCGCATCCACCCCAAAATCCGCGAGCGTGTGCGGCACGCCTATCTCCGTCCGGAGATCGAGCACGGCCTTGAGGAAGCCGTCGAAGCCGCCTGAGAATCCGAGATAGGCGGCGAGGCGCGCGATCTTCACCTCGATCGCAGGCCGGTTGAAGACGAGCACGTAGGGCATGAAGACGGCATTGGTCATGCCGTGATGCGTGTCGTAAAGCGCGCCGACCGGATGCGACAGCGAGTGGATGGCGCCGAGGCCTTTCTGGAACGCCGCGGCGCCCATCGCCGCCGCGCTCATCATCTCCGCCCGCGCCTCGATGTCCGTGCCCGTCTTAACCGCCCGCGGCAGGTTCTCGAAGACGACCCGCATGCCTTCGAGCGCGATCCCCGACGCCATCGGGTGGTAGTATTCGGCGCAGTAGCTTTCGAGGCAGTGCGCTAGCGCATCCATGCCCGTGCCGGCGGTGATGAAGGGCGGCATGCCGACGGTGAGCTCTGGATCGCAGATCACCACCTTCGGCATCATTCGCGGGTGGAAGATCACTTTCTTGGTGTGGTTCGCCACATCGGTGATGACGCCGGCGCGGCCGACCTCGGAGCCGGTGCCGGCCGTAGTGGGGACCGCCACGATCGGGGCCACCGTGTCGGCATTCGCGCGCGTCCACCAGTCGCTGATATCCTCGAAATCCCAGACCGGCCGCTTCTGACCCGACATGAAAG
>JBOHKB010000160.1:0-3753 GCA_050728815.1 Propylenella sp. | reverse complement strand
GGCGAGCCTGCGCTTCGACGATCTTGCATCCCGAGGCCGTGGTGTCGACCAGCTGACCGACGGTGGCAAGGCGCGGCACCAGCCGCCCTGCTATTTCCCGGGCTATGTCAACGGGATCGCGCCTGCCAGGGATCGATGACCGGCACGTTCAGATCGCCGAAGTGGCGCAGGTTTCGCGTCGCGAGCGTGCCGCGGCGAGCGAGCGCGATTCCACCAATCTGGGTATCACGCATGTCCACCGGCCGCCCCGCCTTCTGCCGCTCGGCAGCCAGAGCTGCGGCTTCGTTAGCGGCGGCAACGTCGAAATCCAGTATCCGGCTTTCGAGGTCCTCATCGACCACCCGCGTGAAAGCGCTTTCGAGGCCGGTGCGGCGCCGCCCCTTAGACAGGAGCGTAAGACCGAGACGAACTTCGAACAGCGTGACGCTCGTGGTCCAGACCGATTCCGCCGCCTGACGATTCATCCAGTCCACGATCAGCCGCTCGCCGTGCATCAGCGCCGAGAGAACGTTCGTGTCCAGAATGATCATTTGCCGAACTTTGCGGGCCGCGGCGCCTGCCCGCGCAGCTCCGGAATGTCCTCGGTCAACCCAAACTTGGCGAACCGCGCGGCAATACGCGAGCCCAGGCCCTGCGCCGGCCGGCTTTCTTCCTTCGCCGCCTTGCGCAGGATCTGGCGCACTTCCTCCTCCATGCTGCGTCCATGGCGCTTGGCGCGGCGCTTCAGGCGGGTCTTGACGTCCTCTTCGAGGTCGCGAACGATGAACTGGGCCACGGCAGCCTCCGGAGCGGGTTTGATATCATGATATCAAACCGGTGGGGTTCCTGCCTAGAAGGCTCGCAAGAAACATCGGCTTGCGCTTTCTCGCGGTGGGAGGACCTTCATTGGATGATCCGATCGGCGGCCAAAAGGACCCGAGGCGGTATCGTGATCCCGAGCGCCCGGGCCGTCTTCAGGTTTAGAGAAAGCTCGAGCTTGTTCGGCATGACCACGGGCATTTCAGAGGGCTTGGCTCCCCGGAATATGCGGTCGACGTAGGGCAAGGCCTCGTTGTGCAGTTCCCGAATGATCGGTGAATAGCCGAGCAAGCCACCGTCCACCACGCTGCGCGTAAAGCCGCCAAAAGTCGGGAATCCCGCCTGGTTTGCCAGTTGCGCAATCCTTGCCGCTGCCACGAAGGAGAAGAGCGCGGGCTCTATGATGACGGCGTGCGCCCGCCACTCCTGCAGCGCCAGGAAAATACGGTCAAGGTCATCGGGTGCACGGCATTCATGGTAGGCGAAGTCAAAGCCAGCGGAATACGCGACCTTGGCGTAGTAGGGCTTGGGGCTGAACTCGCCTCCCGACACCGTTACCAGGTCATCGGGGAAAACGATCCATGCCAGCCGCTTCGCCGCCG
This sequence comes from Propylenella sp., assembly GCA_050728815.1. GTDB lineage: Bacteria > Pseudomonadota > Alphaproteobacteria > Rhizobiales > Afifellaceae > DASWJZ01. The sequence continues at coordinate 2,353 of JBOHKB010000160.1, read as the reverse complement.
GGACGAGGTCGGCGACGAACTGAACGAGTTTGGAGTTCACCTCTATCCCCTGGAACCACGCGACGCCGGTTACGTTCGTGCCGGGGCGGGCGTAGGACTTGATCAACCCGCATTCGGTCGGATATGCGGACGCGCCCGCGAGCACGATGGGAACAGTCGTGGTGGCCCGCGCCGCCTCGATGGCTCCCGAAGTCGAAAAGACAAGAATCGCGTCCACGCCCGAACGGAGCGCATCAGAAATAAAGCTTCGCAACCGCGGCACATCTCCACCGCTGTACAGCGTCTGGAACTGCAGATTTTTCCCGTGCACCCAGCCGAGCGCGGCCAGCCGGTCGAACCAGTTCTGCCGCATTGCGACTCGCTCGGCGTCCCTCGGTTCTGGCGCATTGATGGGAGCGATCAATCGCCTTGCGCCTTGCGACGCCTGCGGCCATGCCAACGGCGAGGCAAGCATGCCGCCCACGCCAAGCAGCAGCGCGCGTCGCCTCATTCAACCACTCGGTCGGCGCGAACTAGGATCGAGCTTGGAACCGTAAGGCTCAGCACCTTGGCGGTCTTCATGTTGACCACCAACTCGAACTTCGCGGGCTGCTGGATCGGCAGCTCGCCGGCCTTGGCGCCCTTGGCGATGCGATCCACGTAAGCGACGGCGCGGTGGATCAGATCTCGCGCAGAAGGCGCGAAAACCAGCAGCGGCTGCGGTTGAATCGCCGGCCGCCACGGAAAGTCGACGATCGTCGGCAATCGCTTCTCGACGGCGAACTGCATGAGCTTGGCTTGCAAATTGAACAGCGGCGTGCCGGTCGTCACCACCAAAGCGTCGGGCCGCGCCGCCGCAACCTCGCCGAGCGCTTCAGGCGCCGCGTCCGGATGCGCGACCTCGACTATGTGAATCCGCACGCCAAGCTGCTTGCCCGCGCGGCGCAGCTCCCGGTGCGGCGGCTCCACCTCTTCCCGCGGGTGCGCCGGTGGAACATAGTCCCATATCACCCCGATGCACTGTGTCGATGGCTTCAGCTCGCGAAGCAGCTCGAGCATCTTGCCCCACACGCCGGTGCCGGCGTAGTTCGTATTCCCCGTGACGTTCTTTCCGGGGCGCGCGAGGCTCTCGGCAAGGCCGACCTCGACGGGATACCCGCTCGTCCACATCACGATGGGGATCGTCTTTGTCAGTCGATGCGCTGCGAGCGCATAGCCGGTGTTGACGGTAAAGATAATGTCAGGCGCCTCGGCGACGATGCGCTTTGCCGCGGGCTCGATTTGATGCCCGAACGGGAAGCCGGTTTCGATAAGGACGAAGTCGCGTCCCTTGCGCCATCCCAGCTCGCGCATCGCTTCATAGAACCATCCTCCGAACGGCTCGATGAAATCGGGCAAAGCGCCGATACGCAGCGGCCGTCCTTGTGCACTCGCCATCAACGGAAGCGCCACCAGCGAGAGCACTCGAACGACGGCTTCCCTGCGCTTCATTCAACTAGCCTGTCGGCGCGAAGAAGGATCGACTGCGGAACGGTGAGGCCGAGCGCCTTGGCGGTGCGCAGATTCACCGCGAGCACATACTTGGTCGGCAGATCTACCGGCAGCTCGGCGGGGTTCGCGCCGCGCAGGATTCGATCCACATACTCGATCGACTGCGCCATGGTGGGTCTCCAGTCGATGCCGTAGGAGAGTAGCCCACCCGATTCAACGTAGTCCCAGAGCGTAAAGGCGCTCGGCATCCTATTGCTGTTGGCAAACTCGATGATGCTGGCGCGCTCCCGGTTGATGAGCGTGCTCGGCTGACCGACGAGCGCTTGTGCGCCCCACTCCAGGATCGCAGCGAAGGCGGCGGGAAAATCCTCGCGCTTCTCGACCGGAAATTCGCGAAACTCGTAGCCGAGGGCGCGCGCCGCATCGCTCCAGAGCGTGACGACGCGCGCGCGACGCCCGGAGACCGTGTCAAAGGAGCTCTGCACCGAGACAAACGCCAAGCGTCGAGCAGCAGGTGCGATCTCTCGCAGCAACTCGAGACGCTTGGCGTCGCTTTCCGGCGAGGCGGTGAAAGCCACGCCGGTGACGTTGCGGCCCGGACGCGCGATCGAATCGACCAGTCCCTGCTCGACCGGATACATGACGCCCCAGAACACGATCGGAATGCTCGTCGTCGCCCGCGCCGCCGCGAGCGCGGCCTCGGGCCCTACCGCCCAGATGACGTCGACCTTCTTCTCCACCAGCGCAGCGGCAATCTCGGTCATGCGCTGCTCGCTGCCGCCGGCGTCCGGGCCGTCGATGATCAACGTCTCACCGGGCACCCAGCCGCGTTTCTTCAGCACGAGGTTCACCGGGTTCTCTGCCTTTTTGGGCTGTCTGGAAC
>JBOHKB010000159.1:0-5348 GCA_050728815.1 Propylenella sp. | reverse complement strand
GGAAAGGGGATGCGCGTCAGCGCTCACTGACCTGCAATCGTCTTGCAAGGACGCCGACGCATCCCGGTTCCGGCCGGGGCGAAAGTGCTCTACGCCATGCTGAGAAGCGATTCGGCAGGGGGCAGGCGGAATGAACCTTGAGACAATCGTTGAGGCCGTCATTCTCGGAATCGTCGAGGGCTTGACCGAGTTCATTCCCGTATCGTCGACCGCCCACCTGCTCCTCTCCACCGAGCTGCTTGGGCTCGGCGCCGGCGGCCGGAAGGCATTCTGGGACACCTTCAACGTCATGATTCAGCTGGGGGCGATCCTGGCAGTGGTGGTCGTCTATTTCGGGCGGCTGTGGCGGGTTCTGCTGGCGCTGCCGAGCGATGCGGATGCGCGCCGTTTCGTGTTCTCCATTGTGGTGGCGTTCCTGCCCTCGGCAATAATCGGTCTGCTTGCGTTCGACTTCATCAAGACCGTGCTCTTCGCTTCGCCGGTGCTGATTTGCTGGGTGCTCATCGTCGGCGGTGTCGGGCTCGCGCTGCTCGACCGCTACGACGTGAACCCGGTGCATATGGACGCGATGCGCTATCCGATCCGCGTGGCGCTGGCAATCGGCGTGGTCCAGTGCCTGGCGATAATGCCCGGCGTGTCGCGATCCGGCGCAACCATTGCGGGCGCTTTGCTCCTCAAATGCGACAAGCGATCCGCCGCGGAATTCTCTTTCTTCCTGGCGATCCCAACTATGCTCGGCGCCTTCGCGCTCGACTTCTATGAGAATCGCGGCGTCCTTTCCGACAGCGACATCGGGGTGATCGCCATCGGGTTTGTCGTCTCCTTCGTGTCGGCCGTGATCGTGGTGCGTATGTTTGTCGATTTCGTCGGCCGCCACGGTTTTCTGCCGTTCGCATGGTGGCGCATCATTGTCGGCGCCGTCGGGCTCGTCGGATTCTGGCTCTTCGGCTGAGCGCTCAGGCGCGCGCCTGCGTGAACTGGCCGTGCTCGCGGAAGCGGGTGAGGTAGGTAGGAAGCACCACTTCGAGCGCCGTCGCTTCGATACCGAGCCCCGCAAGCGTTCGGTTGTCGCGCGTCGCATCCTCCGAGACGACGTTGTCGAACCGGAGCATCCGCACCTGATCGCGCGTCAGCGGCTTTCCCGGCAGGAACTCTCCCACCTGGCCCATGATGCGCGCAATCGGCCAGGGAACGGGCACAAGCACGCGGCGTCGCTTGGTGATCTCCAGCATGCGCTCCATGCACTCGCGGAAGGTGAGCACTTCCGGCCCGCCAAGCTCGTAGATCGCGCCATGCCGCGCATTGCCGTCGACCGCCCTCGCGATCGCCTCGCCGACGTCCCCGGCGAAAACCAGCTGGAATCTCGTCTTTCCGCCGCCGATCAGCGGCAGCGCCGGCGCCATGCGCGCCATCGCGGCGAAGCGGTTGAAGAAGTTGTCCTCCGGGCCGAACACGATGGAGGGCCGCATGACGACCGCATCGGGGAAAGCTTCGAGAACCCCCGCCTCCCCCTCGGCCTTGGTGCGGATGTAGCCAATGGTGGAAGGCTGATCCGCCCCGATCGCCGAGACGTGGACGACCTCGGAGAGCCCCGCAGCGCGGGCCGCCTCGCCGATGGCGCGCGGCCCGAAGGCCTGCACTGCATCCAACGTTTGCCTGCCCTGGTCATGGAAGATGCCGACGAGATTCACCGCCGCGTCGGCGCCCTCGAGCGCCCGGTCGATCGACCAGCGATAGCGGAGGTTGGCCTGGATCGGCTTGATCTGCCCGACCATACCGAGCGGCTGCACGTGGCCGGCGAGGTCGGGCCGCCTGACCGCGACCCGGATGCGATGCCCCCGCTTGGCGAGCGCCTGCACCACATAGCGGCCGATGAACCCCGAGCCGCCGAAGACGGTGACGAGCTTGGCGGAGTTTCGCGGCGCTTGCATCAATGCTCCTGCGGGCCGGGGATTGGCCTGTTTCCTCTATCGCGCCCGCCCCCAGGTGTGAAGTGCGGCGCGTTTTCGGCGGCAGGCCGATGGCCGCAGCAGCCGTCACACTCGCCAGCCTATTTGCTGGTCATCCGCCAGACGCCATCCCACTCCGTCGGCGGCTCGGCCCTCAGGCGAGCGCAGCGGTCGATGTAGAGTTTTGACAGCTTGTCGTCTTTGTTGGCCTTCAGCGACTCTTCGAATGACCGGATAGCCCTCTCCCAGTTTCCGTCTCGGTAGTGTTTCCGCCCCTCGCGGAAATGGCCGACTACGTCCATCAGGTTCGGGAAGGTTTCGTCGGTGTGATAGTCGAGCACCTCGTAGACGCCGACGGGCTTGCTCTTGCCGATGACCACCACGTCGTCGATGTCGCGGATGCGGTAGGTGCCTTTCAGCCGCCTGAAGGTGTTCTCGCTCAAAAGGATGCGAGCGCCGTATTGCTTGCAGGCGCTCTCGAGGCGCGAGGCGAGGTTCACGCCGTCGCCGATCAGCGTGTAGTTCATCCGCTTGGGCGAGCCGATATTGCCCGACACCACCTCGTCGGTGTTCAGGCCGATGCCCATGTCGGCGGGGAGCTGGCCCTTGGCCTTCCGCTCGACGTTCCAGTTCCACAGGCTCCGGATCATGTTGATCGCGGCGCGGGTCGCGCGGTCTTCGTCGTCCTCGTGCGGGATCGGCAGCCCGAAAGCGGCCATGATGGCGTCGCCGATGAACTTGTCGAGCATGCCGTCGGCCTTGCTGATTTCTTCCACCATCAGCGTGAAGTAGTCGTTCAGGAACCCGACGGTGCCCTGCGCGCCGAGGCTCTCGGTGATCGGGGTGAACCCGCGTATGTCGCTGAACATCACGGTCGCGACCGCGCTCTTGCCGCCGAGGATGTCCTCCTCTTTGCCTGACCCCAGAAGCTGCGCCGCGATGCCCGGGTCCATGTAGCGCGACATCGTCGATTTCATACGCTTTTCGGAGCTGATGTCCTCGAACATCAGCATCGACCCGAGCCGCTTTCCCTCCGTGCTCACGAGCGGCTGGAGCGTCAGGTTGACCGACACCTTCCGGTCGCCGAACGCCATCTCCGCGTCCATCAGCTCGAACGAGGCGTTGGACGCTTCGATTTCCTTCATCTTGTCGGCGATCCAGGCGTTGGCGCCGGAAAAGAACTCGGCGAACGGTTTTGCGATGATGTCGGCGGGCGTCACGTTCATGATGCGGTGGCCGGCCCGGTTGCAGGTGACGATCAGTCCGTCCTCGTTGGTGGTAATCACCGCGTTCGACATGCTTTCCAGCATGCTCTCGTTGTAGTTCTTCATGTTCTGGACGTCGTCGAACAGCTTGGCGTTCTGCAGAGCGATCGACACCTGCCCGGTGAAAGCCTTCAGGCGCGCTTCGTCCTCCTCGCTGAACGGCCCGCCGCGCTTGTTCAGCACCTGGGTGACGCCGATCACCTTGCCGGCCTTGTCGACCACCGGCACGCAGAGGATAGACCGGGTGAAATAGCCGGTCCTCTTGTCGAAGGACGGATTGAAGCGGAGATCGGCGTAGGCGTACGGGATGTTGATGGTCTTCCCCGACGTGAACACCGCGCCGGCGATGCCGAGATGGTTCGGGAGGCGGATCTGGATTGCGTCGAGGCCGGTCCCGACCTGCGACCACAGTTCGTTCGTCTTCTCGTCGTTCAGGAAGAGGGTCGAGCGGTCGGCGTTCAGCATGCGCGCCGCCTCGCCCATCACCTTCTGCAGGAGCGCCTTCAGGTCGATCTCGGACGTGACGTCGGTGACCACGTCGAGGAACTTCAGTTCCGTCTCGCGCGATTTCCTCATGCGCTCGACGAACTGGTTGCTTTGCAGGACCACCGCCGCCTGAGTCGTCATCGCCTCGAGCAGCGACAGGTCTTCCTGCGAGAATTTCGCGCCGCCCTTCTTGTTCAGCGCCTGCGCGACGCCGATGATTTCGCCCTTCACCGTGCGCACCGGGGCAGAGATCAGCGACTTCGTCTCGAAGCCGGTCTGCTTGTCGATTGCGCGGTTGAAGCGCGGGTCGGAATAGGCGTCGTCGATGATCAGGCCCTCGCCGGTGGTGAAGACGTGGCCGGCGATGCCGCTGGTGTTGAGGAGACGGATCTCGCGGCGGTGCTCGCCCTGCGCCACGCGCGAATAGAGTTCGCCGGTCTGGTCGTCGCTGAGGAACAAGGAGGCGCGCTCGCTGTCCGTCTCGCGCGACACGACCTCCACCAGCTTTTCGAGTACCGCGTCGAGACTTTCGATTCCCGCCACCTCGCGCGAGATGCTGAGCAGCATCTCGGCGCGATGGAGCTTTTCGTCGGAGCCTCGGAGGCGCTGCCGCGCGGTGGCGGCCTTTGCCTTCGTCGGAGTCGTCTTGGCCTTCACTGGCGGCGTGGCGCTCTTCCGCGGCCGAGCCTTTCCGCCGCCAAGCGAACCGCCGTTCGCCTGCCGCCGGGTCGGCTTCGGCCGCCGGTCACTGCGCATGGCGTCTCTCCAATTCGGCGCGTAGCGCCGAGATCGTTTCGTGTAGCATTTTCTGCTCGGCGCGGGCGGAGCGCTGCATTTCCTGGATTTTTGCTTCGTAGTCGGCCCTCAGAGCCTCCATCCCCTCCCGCAAGGCGATCGCGGTCTCTTTGAGCTGGGCGATCTCGCCCGCCGAGTCGGCGACCGCCTTCTGCACCGCCTGCGCCTTGCTTATCTGAAGCTCCTCGAGCTTGTCGCGAAGTGCGGCGGCGGTCTTTTTGAGCTGGCCTATCTCGCCCTGCGATTCGGCGATGGCGCGCTGAACCGCCTCATCTTTCTCGATCTGCTTCGCTTCGAGCGCATTGCGGAGCGCGGCCGCTGTCTTTCTGAGCTGGACGATCTCGCCCTGCGAGTCGGCGATGGCGCGCTGGACGCCTTCGGCCTTGTCGGCCTGCTGCTCCTCAAGCTCCCGCCGCAGGGCGTGGATGGTTTTGCGCAGGTGACGAAGCTCGGTCTCGGCATCGTACAGCGGCGGATCCGATGGATCGCCGGTGTCGATCTCAGCTTGCGTCATCTGCCTGTGCCCCGCGACGCCAAGGCCACTGTCCAATCGCCAGAAGGGCTGCCGCGGACCAATCGTCCGCCCGGCCGCAGCACCTGTCAACGCTGACGAATTGCATCTTCTTACGCCTGTTCGCGCCTCAGCGCCTCATAGATCATCAGTCCGGTGGCGACGGCGAGATTGAGCGAATCCGCCTTGCCGCGCATGGGGATGCGGACGAGCTGGTCGCAGGCGGCGGTGAGTTTTTCGGTCAGGCCCTGCTGCTCGTTCCCCATCAACAGGATCAGCGGCTGGGAGTAGACGGCCTCTCGGTAGTCAATGGCGTCGGCCCTCAGATGCGTGCCGACGAGG
>JBOHKB010000158.1:0-16266 GCA_050728815.1 Propylenella sp. | reverse complement strand
GCGTAATCAATCAAGCCTAACAACAAATCTCGAAGCGAATAGATCATTGCCGCTTACCTCAGTTGAGGCTGAAGAAACGATTCGAGCGATTGCGGGTCGAAATTCTTCTTCAGCCCTTCCCAGCACTCGAAGTAATCTTCCTGCCGCGCCTCGGTCTCCATCGCGAATTTAGTCGGGCGAATCACGTAGCGCGACTCGAACATGAACGCCAGCGTGTTCTCGTAGCGCTGCGGCTTCAGGTCGGCGTCGCGGGCTTTTTCAAAAGCGTCGGCGTCGGGGCCGTGGGCCGACATGCAATTGTGCAGGCTCGCGCCGCCGGGCGCGAATCCTTCTTCCTTCGCGTCGTACTGGCCGGAGATCAGCCCCATGAACTCGCTCATCACGTTGCGATGAAAGTAGGGCGGGCGGAACGTATGCTCGGCCACCATCCAGCGCGGCGGGAAGATCACGAAATCGACGTTGGCCACGCCAGGCGTATCGGAAGGCGAGGTCAATACGGTGAAGATCGAAGGGTCGGGATGATCGAAACTGACCGCGCCGATCGTGTTGAACCGCGCCAGGTCGTATTTATACGGCGCGTAATTGCCATGCCAGGCTACCACGTCGAGCGGAGAATGATCGATCTCGGCCTCCCACAAATTGCCCTGGAATTTTGCGACGACGCGGAAGTCGCCCTCGCGGTCCTCGTAGGCGGCGACGGGCGTCAGGAAGTCGCGCGCGTTGGCGAGGCCGTTCGAGCCGATCGGCCCAAGCTCGGGAAGCCGCAGGGCGGCGCCGTAGTTCTCGCAGATGTAGCCGCGCGACGGGCCGTCCGGCAGCTCGACGCGGAGGCGCAGGCCGCGCGGGATCAGTGCAACCTCCCCGCACTGCACCTCGAGCACGCCAAGCTCGGTGACGAAGCGGACGCGGCCCTGCTGCGGCACGATCAGCATCTCGCCGTCGGCATTGTAGAAGTAGCGGTCGGTCATCGACCGGTTTGCGGCGTAGATGTGAGCCGCCATGCCGACATTCGCGGCGACGTCGCCGTTGCCGCCAACCGTGACGATGCCCTCGACAAAATCGGTCGGCTTGTTCGGGACCTGGAAAGGGCTCCACCGGAGCTGCGACGGCGTCGCCTCCACTTCGTTGAAGGGCGCGCTGCGGATCATGCCGTTTTCGATGCGGGCATAGGGACGATGAACCGCCGAAGGCAGGATGCGGTAGGTCCATGTGCGGCGGTTCTCCGACCGCGGGGCGGTGAAGGACGTGCCGTTGATAAGCTCGGCATAGAGGCCGTAGGGCGGACGCTGCGGGCTGTTGCGGCCGACCGGAAGCGCGTTGGGCAGCGCCTCGGAGGAAAACTGATTGCCGAACCCCGGCTGGTAGGCGATGGAGGCCTCCGCCTCGCGGCCGGACTGCCGTGCGGGCGGGCGGGCGACGATTTCGTGCTGCAGCATCTCGTTAAGCTCCTCCACGCAGCCCGCCGCCGGTCCGAGCCATCTTGAGCTGAGGGAGGTAGGCCGGAATCCGGCGGCGGGAAGGGTCTGCAACTCCTGGCTTCACGCGAATGATCGGACGAAGGAAACGGGCGCGTCTGTCCCAACCCGTTGGGACAATTGAAGGGCCGCCGGCCGCGTCACGAGAGGACCAGCCGCAGCAGCTCGTTCTGGCTCGAGACGCCAAGGCGCAGATAGGCGCGCTTCCGGTACGTCAACACCGTGTTGATGCTGATGCCAAGGGTCAGCGCGATCGCTTCCGAGGTCATGCCGGCGGCGATCGCCCCGCAAATCTCCGCTTCGCGTGGCGGCAGCGAAGGCGCAATCAGGCAGAGCCGTTCGACGAACGCGCCGCTTGCGTCGGTGTCGTCGTTCGGCACGGTCGACTCCTGCTTCATCATCAGCGCGATAATCAGGTCCGAGGTGTTTACGATCCGCTCGATGTCGGAACCGCCGAACGGCCCGCTGCGCACGCCGCGATAGAAGTTCAGGCACACGGTTTCGTGGTTGCGCCGCTGCATGACGGTGAAGCGGTCGATCAGCTTCACCGAAGTGTAGCATTCGTCCCGGTAGCGGCCGTCGGCGATGTCGCTCGATACGATGCGGATGGCGATGTCGCGCTGCGACCTGGGGCGCGCTTTATCCAGCCGCCGCGCCGGATCGAGCGACCAGTATCTGGTCAGGTATTTCTTGGCGACATTCTTGGCGACCGGAGACGGTCCGACGTTCGCGGCAAAAAGCACGCGGGGCCGAGAGCTGTTGCGCGCCGCGAACGCCGTCAGGTGCTCGCAGCGCGTCGCCTCGCGCGCCGTGTTGAAAACCTCTTCCTCGAACCTTGAAGTGCCGACAAGTTCGATCAGGCGGCCAATGCCATACCGCATGGAATCATGCCTGCCGACGCCCGATAAGTCGTGCACTTCCATCGGCGCTTCCACCCGTTCTTTTTATTGATAATGGATAGCATTCGAAGGACTTATCGACAACACAGGAGGTGTGACGGCGGAGGCACATCGCGGCGCGCGAGTCCGTCGATGCGGCGGACAAGTCACACTTGCCTGTGATGGACGGTCCCCCCGCAGCTGGCGATGAGGTGCGCCGCGATCGGCGAGGCGGGCGACCGGCGGGTTGGGAGTGGAGCAAGCTCAGATGGCGAGCAACGAAGGGATCGGCTTCATCGGCATCGGAGCCATGGGGTGGCACATGGCGACCAACATCATCCGCGCCGGGTTCGACGTATCCGTCGCCGACTCGAACGCAGCGCAGCGCGACCGCTTCGTGCGGGAACACGGCGGTAGCGCCGCGGGGTCGCTCGCCGAGCTGGGCAAGAAGGTCGGCGTCGTCATCACCATGCTGCCGACCGGCCAGATCGTCCGCAGCGTGCTTCTCGAGGAGGAAGGCGGGGCGCTTGCGAAGTCGCTTCGCCGCGGGAGCGTCGTCATCGACATGTCCTCATCCGAGCCTACAGGCACGCGTCGGCTCGCGGGCGATCTGAAGGCACGCGGCATCACGCTCGTCGACGCACCGGTGTCGGGCGGCGTGATCGGAGCCGAGGAAGCGCGGCTCACGATCATGATCGGTGGCGACGACGAGAAGGCCGTCGCGCGGGTGACGCCGATCCTCGCCGCAATGGGCCCGAGGCATTTCCGCACCGGCGGCGCCGGCAGCGGCCACGCCATGAAGGCGCTCAACAATCTGATGAGCGGCGCCGGCTTCATCCTGATGTCGGAGGCGCTGGTGATCGGCAAGCGCTTCGGGCTCGACCCGACAATGATGGCGAACGTCATCAACGAATCGACCGGCCGGAATCACGCCACCGCCAACCTCGCCAACCAGGAGGTGATCAGCCGCCGCTTCGGGTCGAAATTCATGCTCGGGCTGATGGCGAAGGACGTGAAGATCGCAGCCGACCTCGCGGAGGATCTGAAGGCGCATGCGCCGATGGCGCGGCTGGTCCGCGATCTCTGGCTCCGCGCGCGCGAACATGTCGGCGCGGGCGAGGACCACACCTCGGCGGTGAGATACTGGGAGGAGCTGAACGGGGTGACGCTCGGCCCGCCAGAGAAGGCGAAGGGGCGGGCGGCAATCAAGGGTCGCGCGAGAGCGAAGGCAAAGGGGCCATGACGATAGCCTGTGCAGGCGGAGCCGGTTTCTCCCACGTCGCCCGCGACGGGGAGGGGGACCATGCGGAGCATGGTGGGGGGGCGGCAGCACGCACAATCAGCCCCCTCCACCGCCTTCGGCGGTCCCCCTCCCCCGCTTCGCAGGTGAGGAACCGGCGTCGGCGCGCTTGCATCGCGCAGCACCGCACCGTTGCGGCGAATCACCCCACACGCCTCAGGTATTGCAAGAGGATGGCGTTGAAGACTTCCGGCTGTTCGAGGTTGGAGAGATGGCTCGCAGCGGGAATGACAGCGAAGCCGGAGCCCGGCACCTTCGCCTGCATCGCGCGCATCACCTCGATCGGCAGGCCAGAATCCTGATCGGCGGCGACGAAGAGCGACGGGAGTCGGATTGCGCCGATGCGATCCATCAGGCCGGCCGATTTGATCGCCTCGGAGCAGCCGACAAAACCTTCGACACTCGCCGCGAGCACCATCTTGCGGATCTTGTCGGCAATGGCAGGACGGTTCTGGAGCGTCGCCGGCGTTAGCCACCGCTCGGGCATCGCGTCGGCGATTGCAGCCATCCCCTTCTCGCGGATCAGCCTGTTCCTGTCGTCGATCGCCTTGGCGAATTCCGGCGGCATGTCGGCGCGCGAGTCGCAGACGGCGATGCTTGATATCTCCGGCGGCTGGCGGATCGCGACTTCGAGCGCGGTCAGCGCGCCGAGCGAAATGCCGACGACATGCGCGCGCGCAATCGCGAAGTGCCTGAGTAGGTCCAAGAGGTCGTCGGCGAGGTTGCGCATCGTGTAGGAGCCGGCCGGCGCGTCCGAGCCGCCGTGGCCGCGCATGTCGTAACGGAGGATGCGGTAATCCACGCCGAAGGCCGCGACTTGCGGGTCCCAAAGATCGAGGCCGGTGCCGAGCGAGTGGACGAGCACGACCCACGGCGCGCCCGGTTTTCCCTCCACGCGCGCCCGAAGAGTCGTCCCGTTGACGCTGACCCGCTCGTCCATCAATGCCCCGCTCGCTAAGTGCTGCCCCAGACCTCGCCTGCGATCTCGACGATCAGTCTCAGCTTCGCCCACTGCTCTTCCTCGGTCAGCATGTTGCCCTCCTCGGTCGAGGCGAAGCCACATTGCGGCGACAGGCAGAGCTGTTCGAGATCGGCGAACGTCGCCGCCTCGTCGATCCGCCGCTTGATCGCGTCCTTCTCCTCCAACGCGCCGGTCTTCGAGGTGATGAGCCCAAGCACCACGCGCTTCTGGCCCTTCGGCACAAAACGGAGCGGCTCGAAGCCCCCTGCCCTGTCGGTATCGTATTCGAGGAAGTAGCCGTCGTAGTCGAGCGCGCCGAGCAGCACCTCGGCAACGGGCTCGTAGCCGCCCTCAGAAATCCACGACGAGCGGAAATTGCCGCGGCAGACATGCGTGGTCATCTTGAGGTCGGCCGGGCGGCCCTTGATCGCGGCGTTGATGACTTTCGCGTAGGTTTCCGGGAGCCTCTCGGGGTCGAGCCCGCGTCCGCGCGCCTTCTCGCCCTCGTCGGCGGAGCAGAGATAGGCCCATACCGTGTCGTCGAACTGAAGGTAGCGGCAGCCGGCGTCGTAGAAAGCCTGCACCGTCTCGCGATAGGCCTTGCCGAGATCGTCGAAGAATTCCGCGTCGTCCGGATAGACTTTTCGGTCGATGCCGTCGCCGATGCGGAAATGCAGCACCGCGGGGGCCGGGATGGTCATCTTGGGCGTGACGCGCGTATGCTCCTTCAGGAAACGGAAGTCGTCGAGCATCGGGTGGCCGCCGAAGCCGATCTTGCCGACCACCCGCGCAGCCTTCGGCGTCGCCTTCACGCCTTTGAACTGGACGCCCTCCCGCCGATAGCTCTCGACGCCATCGAGATGCTCCAGAAAATCGAGGCTCCAGACAGCGCGACGATATTCGCCGTCGGTCGCGACGCGAAGGCCGATCTCTTCCTGTTTGCCGATGAGCTTTTCGATCTCGCGGTCTTCGATCGCGCGGAACGCGGCATCGGCAAGCTCGCCCCCGGCGTGGCGCTCGCGCGCCTGCTTGAGAGCGTCGGAACGGAGCAGGCTGCCGACTTGATCGGCGCGGAATGGCGGTTCGCTCACAACTTTCCTCAACGAGTCAGAATTCGCGCAGGAGCGTGCCGAAGCCGGCGACGGGATCGTTGACGCCGCTTGCGCGAAGCAGGCGCCAGACGGACGCGGTGTTGCTTGTCACGACCGGCCGGTCGAGGTCGCGTTCGAGCGTCTCGATCACCTCGGCGGCGCGGACGTTGGCGCAGCTGATGAAATAGGCGTCGGCCTCGTCGCGGCGGTGCTCCATCACGAGGCGGTACCACTCGGCCGGCTCGACGCGGCGGAACTCGCGTCCTCCAGGGAGGTCGAGGCCGAACTCGCGCACCACTTCGATGCCGTTCGCCGCGAAATACTTCACCTCGCGCTCGTTGACCGAACGGATGTACGGCGTCGCCATGACGATCTTGCGGGCGCGGAGCGTCTTCAGCGCCGCGACGATGCACTCCGACGTGGCGTGCGCCGGGATGCCGGTCGCCTTCGTGATGCGCTCGGCGATACGCGCCGACATGTCGGCCTCGTAGGTGGCGGTCGCCGTGCAGTGAAAGAGGATGCGGGCCGGATCGGCGTCGGCGAGGAGGAGAGCCGCTTCCTCCACCTTCTCCGCCATGCCGAGAATTTCCGCGTCGCTGCTCCCGACGAGCTTCAGCCGCGTCGTGTGCAAATAGACTCCGGGCGGGGCCATCGCCTGCATCTGCGGCTCGGCGACGGTGTTGACCGACGCCTGGATGACGCCGAGCCTAAGCCGCCAGCCGAGATTGATCGTGGGCGGCGACGCTGGATCGATTGCCGCGCTTGGGTGGACGGGCGCGGCATCGGGCGCGAGCGCCGCGAAGGCGCCGGGCGCTTCCTTGTTCATCGCGAAAGCTCCTCCGCGGCGGTTGCGCCGGCCGCTGCTTGGCGTCGGCGGCGTGCCGGTGATTTGCCCGCGCCGCGAACGACATCGATGAGCGCGCAAGAATCTTTCGGCTGCGCGTCGGTGCGCCAGGCGCTGTGCCCGTCCGGCCGGACCAGCACCAGCTTCCCTTCATATTCGTCGGCGACCGCCGGCTCGGCGATCGTCTCGACGCGGAGCGGAACGCCGCGCTCCGACGCTGCCTCGACAATCGCCGACACATCCGGCGGCTTGCGGCCAAGCCGCATCAGCACGAAGCCGCGCCCGAAGAGGTCGAGCGTCGAGCGCCCGTCCGAGAGCCACACATGCGGCGCGCGTGCGCCGGGCCGCGCCGTCTGCACCACCTCGGAGATCGGATCGGGCGCGGGAGGCGTTCCGTCAGCGACGCAGATCGGCGAATCCTCGTAGCGGTAGCCGAGCTGCACGCCGAGGCATTCCCATTCGATGCGGAGGCCCTCCTTCATCCGGCGGCCGACCTCGCGGCGCGCGGCCTCGCCCTCGGTCGTCTCGTCGAGGATCGGGCCGCAGAGCGCCTTCAGCGCGGTCCAGAGATGGAAATTGTGGGTCGAGGCGCGCGCGTTGCGGATCGCCACCTGCCGCTGTTCCACCGTGTAGGAATCGAGCAGACGCTCGCCCGCCCAGCCTTGCAGCGCCGCCTGGAGCTTCCAGCCGAGGTTCACGGCGTCGATGACGCCGGTGTTCATGCCAAAACCGCCGGTCGGCGACATCGTGTGCGCGGCGTCGCCGGCGAGGAAGACGCGGCCGGCGCGGTAGGTCTTTGCAATCAATTCGCTCCGCCGCCAGGGTCTCACCGCCGTGACCTCGAAGGGAATCGTGTCGTCGGCGATCGCGCGGCGCACCGCCGCGCGTGAATCGAACGCGTCGAGATCGACCTTCTCCTTGCCCGCCATCACGGTCAGCCGCCAGTTCTCGCGGCCGTCAACGACGGTGATGTTGCCCCAGGTGCCCTCCGGGCCGACCAGGATGTAGCGCTCGGCCTCGCCCATCGGGTTTCGTTTCAAGAGCTCCGGCGCGCGGAAATAGACGTTGATCGAATAGCCGAGGTTGGGGTTCCCCTCCTGCTCAATGCCTGCCATGGCGCGGATACCGCTCGCCGCGCCGTCGGCGGCGACGAGGTACTGCGCGCGGATTTCGAGCGATCGGCCGCTTCCCGTGTCGGTCACGCGCGCCGCGATGTGCTCCGGCCGCTCCGCATAGCTCTCGAAGCGGTGGTGGTAGAGCATCGTGGCGCTAGCATGTTGCGCCAGCGCGCGGGCAACGAGCGGGTCGAGGAAGAGCTGCGGGCACCACGTGCGCTGCTCGGGGCTTTCCGCCGGGCGCGGCTGCTCGCTCTGCGAACCGTATTCCTCGCGCTCGAGGAGATGCCCGCCGAGCCCGGTGCAGTAGACCATGCTGAGCTTGTAGTCCTGCGGGAAGCCGGCCTTCGGCACGAGGCGGGTGAGCCCCCAGCGCCGGTAGTATTCCATGGTCCTCGCCGAGACCATGCCTCCGCGCGAAAGGTCGACCGATCCGTCGCCGAGATCGACGATCGTGCAGCCGACGCCGCGCCAGGCGAGGTCCATCGCGACCGACAGGCCGATCGGCCCGGCGCCCACGATCAGCACCGGCGTTTCGACGACGGAGGGCTGGCGTTTCACCGCGGAACTCATTGGCGATCGACCCAAGACTGTCTGTCCCAGCCGGCTGTGACGGTCGGATTGGTTATTTGCTCTATTGAAGCGGAAGCCTCCCGCAAAGCCGACCTGAGCGAGACAGCATGCCGGAACGAACGACGCCTCCCTTCCGCGCCGATCATGTCGGGAGCTTCCTCCGCCCGCCTGATCTGCTCAAGGCGCGCGCGGATGCGAAGAGCGGCGCGATCTCCAAGGCCGAACTGCGCGAGCGCGAGAACGCCGCGATCCGCGATATCGTCAAGAAGCAGGAAGAGATCGGCTTAAAGGCGGTGACCGACGGAGAGTTCCGCCGCGCCTGGTTCCATCTCGATTTCCTGAGCGCCTTCTCGAATGTCGAGGTGCGCGAGGCGACGGTGAAGGCGCGCTTCCATACCGCCGCCGGCGAGATCCAGATGCAGCCGCCGGCCTCCTACGTCGTCGGCAAGCTCACGCACGATCGCCGCATTTTCGTCGACGATTTCAAATTCCTGAACTCGGTCGCGAAGGCGATACCGAAGCTCACAATTCCCTCCCCGAGCCTCATGCATTTCCGCGGGGGGCGCGCGTCGGTCGACACGAACGCCTATCCCGACATCGAGGATTTCCATGTCGATCTCGCAGCGGGCTACGCTGCCGAAATCCGTGAGCTCGGCGCCGCCGGCTGCCGCTACCTGCAATTCGACGAGACGACACTCGCCTATCTCTGCGACCCGACGCTGAAGGAGCAGGTGCGGAAAGCCGGCGAAGACCCCGATGCGCTTCCCGCGCGCTACGCCAAACTCATCAACAATTCGCTGAAGGGCCGGCCGGCGGGAATGACGGTGTGCATGCACCTTTGCCGCGGCAACTACCGGAGCGGCTGGGTGGCGGAGGGCGGCTACGAGCCGGTGGCGGAACTGCTCTTCAACGGCATCGGCATGGACGGCTATTTTCTCGAATACGACACCGAACGCGCCGGCAACTTCGAGCCGCTCCGCTTCGTGCCGAAGGGAAAGACGATCGTGCTCGGCCTGATCTCGTCGAAGACGCCGGTACTGGAGAAAGCCGACGACCTGAAACGCAGCATCGACCAGGCGGCGAAATACGTGCCGCTCGATCAGCTGGCGCTCAGCCCGCAATGCGGATTCGCGAGCACGGTGGAGGGCAATGCACTGACAGCCGGGGAGCAGTTCGCCAAGCTCAGGCTCGTGGTGGAAGTGGCGCGGCAGGTCTGGGGGTGAACGACATGCACAAGATCCTGGTGCTCTATCCTTTTCCGCAGGACGAGCGAAAATTCCGTCCCTACTATGAGGACGTTCATATGCCGCTGGTGGCGAAGCTTCCCGGCCTCAAGGCCTACCGGCACTCGTTCTCGATCAGTGCGCCGCCCGGGGCGCCGGTTCCGTTCTACTGCATCTTCGAGGCCGAGTTCGCCGATCGGCCCGCAATGATCGCGGCGATGACGTCGCCGGCGGGTCAGGCTGTGGTGGCGGACGCGGCGAACTTCGCGACGACGCCGGCGACCGTGGTGCACTACGACGTGGCGGGGTGAGCGAAGGCTCAGTCCCGGGGCTTCGTTGATTCGGCCCAGCGAGATGTTTCTCGGTGCCTTCCAAGGCCGGCCGTGTCGAACGCGTCCATACCCGCCTCCGGCACGACTCCGATGGCTCGTAGAGCTTGGCTGATGGAGGAATCCGGCCAGTTCCCGTCGTAGCCATTCGTAGCCGGGGAGAATTGCAGGCCGCCTCCATCCCAGACAAGGGCATCCTGCCTTCCCTGGCCGCCGAAGTAGAACGTGCTGGCATAGGCGACGGGAGTTGATTGGGAGATTTCGATTGCGAGCGCGTGTAGCTCGTCCGAAAGCTCCGGCAATGGCTTTGCCGGAATCAGGCTGGATTTTGGCCGACCCAAGGAAAGCTCCGCGGCAAACTCGTCCGTAATCGGCAGCAGCGAAAACCCCTGAACCAAAGGACACAGCGCCGCACTCTTGAACTGGCGGACTACGGCCGCCAGCGTGTCGCTCTTTGCGATCAACGCCTTTATATCGTGCATGCAACCCGTCTAGGTCACATCCTGCGTCGACGGAAGCACCTCGGCGCGGCATTCGCCGAAGCCGATGCTGCTAAAGCCGTCGCGCTCGGCGGAGGCGCGAAGGATGATGGCGTCGCCGTCCTCCACGAATGAGCGCGTCTCGCCGCCGGAGAGAGAAAGCGGACGCGTCCCGCCGCTGGTCAGCTCGATCATGCTCCCGACCGCGCCCAGCTCACGGCTTGATATGGTGCCGCTGCCGATCAGATCGCCCGGGATGAGGTTGCAGCCGTTCGAGGTTTGGTGCGCAACGAGCTGAGCGATCGTCCAGTAGAGGTCGGCGAAGCGGGTCGTCGAGAGAAGATGCGGCGGCTCCTTCCGCGCACGCATCGCCGCGGTCTCGATCGACACTGTGACCCTGATGTCGAGGCCGCCCGTCGCCTGATCCGCCCCATCGAGAAGGTAGGGAAGCGGGGTCGGATCACCGGGGGCGCGCTCGTGCGCGTGCGTGCGGAACGGCGCGAGCGCATCAATGGTCACAATCCAAGGCGAGAGCGTCGTCGCAAAACTCTTGGCGAGGAACGGCCCGAGCGGCTGGTACTCCCAGGCCTGGATGTCGCGCGCCGACCAGTCGTTCAGGAGCGCCGCGCCGAAGACGTGGCGCGGCGCGGCGGCGACCGGGATCGGCTCGCCGAGGGGATTCCCCTCCCCCACGAAAAAGCCAAGCTCGGCCTCGTAGTCGAGCCGCCGGCACGGCCCAAAGCTCGGTGCCGCGGCGTCGGGCGCTTTCGTCTGGCCTTGCGGGCGGCGCACCGGCGTCCCGCTCACGCGGACGGATGAGCTTCGGCCGTGATAGCCCACCGGCACCCACTGGTAGTTAGGCAAAAGCGGCGTCTCGGGGCGGAACAGCCGTCCGACATTCGTCGCATGGTGGATCGAGGCGTAGAAATCGCTGAAATCGCCGATCGCGGCCGGCACGAAGAACTCCGCGCGATCGATGTTGACGAGCAGCTCTGCCGCCTGACGACGGTCATCGGCTGGAGCGTCCTCGGCGAGGAGAGCGAAGACCGCGCGCCGGAGCGGCGTCCAGGCTGCCGGGCCAGCCTCCATCAATGCGTTCAGCAGCGGCTGCTTGCAGGCCGCCACGGCCACCTGGCTGGCCGAATCGAGCAGGCCGGCGCGCGCGGCCAAAGCAAGGTCGAGCACCCGCTTGCCGATGCCGACTCCGATGCGCGGGCCGTCGTTCGAGCGACGCGTGCGGAAAACGCAGTAAGGCAGGTTCTGGAGCGAAAAGCCGACGTCAGGAGCGTTCGCCGACTCAACCCAACTCCGCCGGTCCGGATCGTGGGTTTCGTCCAGGCTGACGGCCATCGCCGAACCGCCCGCTCTACGGCGGGTCGATCAGCCCGCGCGGACCCCAGATCTTGCCCTGCGTCACGCCGAGCAATTCGAGGCCGCATTCGCGCAGGATGCCGGGGCCAGTGGTGATGTGCTGCATGCCGGCGCACATGTCGCGGAAGCAGCGCTGCAAGACGCCGTCGCGAAGCGCGATGCCGCCGCCATACTTGAACGTGAACGCACAGACTTCTCCGGCAACCGATGTCAGGTGGTTCAACGCCAGCCGCATCAGCGTGAACTGGCGCACGCTGATGTCGTCGCCCTTCGCAAGGCTCGCCTCGACATCGCGGAGCGCCTCCACCACGAATGCGCGGGCAGAGCGAAACTGCGCTTCTGCGTGCCCGAACTTCTCGCGAAAGCTTTCGCCGCCGCCCCGCTCGGGGAGGAGCTGCGGCCGCCCTGCCTCGGCGCGGGCGAGCGCGGCAAGCTCGTCGAGCGCGCGGCGCGCGGTGCCGAGCGCAAAGGCAGAGTGGCAGATGCCGCCGAGCCCCTGGATGCCGAGCCGATAGACGCTGCCGCCCTGACGCGGCTCACGCTGCGACTGCAGGTGTGTCCAGTCCTCGGCGACGAACACGTCCTTCACGTCGTAGTCGACGCTGCCGGTCGCGCGCAGCCCCATCACGTCCCAGTTGCCGAGCAGCCGCGCGTCTGAGACGGGGACGATGAAGATGCGCGAGTCGAGCGCCTGGCTGCCGGGCAGCTTCCGCGGCGCTCCGTTCTCGAAAATCATCACTCCGGTATGGATGAATTCCGCGTGGAGGATGCCGCTGCCATAGCTCCAGTCGCCGCTCAGGCGATATCCGCCGGCGACCGGATCGGCCCGCCCGCGCGGCGCGCCGACGCCCGCGAAAACCGGAATGCGCTCGCCAAAGATGGCGTCGGCCGCCGACCGCGGCAGGTACGCGGCAGCGGTGCCCGCGGCAACCTGCGTCGCCATCACCACCCATCCGGTCGAGCCGTCGGCGTAGCTCAGCGCCTCGATCACTTCGAGCGCCTCGACTGGGCCGGCTTCTGCGCCGCCGTAGCAGCGCGGGATCCAGAGGCCGAAAAAGCCTGTCCCAGCGAGCGCGGCAACGACCTTATCGGTGAGCTTACCCTTGGCTTCGCTCGCCGCGGCCTCCGCGCCGATCAGCGGCGCGAGCTCCCGCGCCCTGGAGAGGAGCGTGGATACGTCCGGGGCGGCGCGTGCTTCCGCCGACCGTTGGGCAGCCTGTTGCGCCATCGCCAAACTCCCTACGGCTACGCCACCCCTGCTTCGCGAAAAGCTTCCTTGGCGATCCGCGTCGCCTCGTTCGCGGCAGCGACGCCGCAATAGATCGCGCCGTGCAGGATGATCTCGCGGATTTCGTCCTTGGTGACGCCGTTGTTGAGCGCCCCCTTGAAGTGACCTTTGAGCGGTCCCTGACGGTTCAACGCCATCAGCATGGCGATCGTCAGCATGCTCCGCGTCTTGCGGGAGAGATCGGATCGTCCCCACACCTCGCCGAAGCAATAGGCCGTCACCAGTTCCTGCAGCGGCCGGTCGAATTCGGTGGCGTTGTTGATCTCATTGTCCGCCATCTCGGGCCCGAGCATCTCCCGCCGGATTCTTAGGCCGCGGTCGAAGGCTTCCTTGTCCATCCCATCCTCCGTATCGTCTTAAGACGGCTACCATATCTCGTATCGCGCCGGGCCGGTGCGCGAGGGCGCGGAGAGAGATTCATATCGGGCGCCCCTATCACCATGGAGGCCGCGCCGCGTCAGTCACAGCCCAAAGTGACACTTTCAGAGACGTCCGCGACTCAGACCGCGCTTGCATGCCAAACCGTCCGCCGACTTTCCTCGCCGCATAAGCGCTGTTACGGACGGCGGCCGTCAAGGAGGGAACGACTGCGATGCGCGCCTACCATCTGAAGGAGCCGAAGGCCGGCGACGGCCTCGAAATGGTCGAGCTGCCAGACCCGAAGCCCCGCGCACACGAAATCCTCGTGAAGGTGGGCGCGGTCTCGCTCAACTTCCGCGACCTTGCGATCGCGCGCGGCACATACGCGTTTGGCACGCTTTCGCTGCCGATCGTCCCCTGCTCGGACGCGGCCGGCCGGGTGATGGCAGTCGGGGCGAACGTGACGCGCTTCAAGGTCGGCGACCGCGCGGCGCCGATCTTCTTCCCGAAATGGCTCGGCGCGCGCGTCACCCGCGAGGCGACGGCGACGACTCTCGGCGCCGGCGGGACGGGCACGCTCGCCGAGCTGGTGGCGTTCGATGAAGCCGCCTGCGTTTCCGTTCCCGAACATCTTTCCGACGCGGAGGCGGCCTGCCTCCCCTGCGCCGGGGTCACGGCGTGGAACGCCGCGTTCGAAGGCCAGCCGATCCGCCCCGGCGAAACTGTGGTCACGCTCGGCACGGGCGGCGTGTCTCTGTTCATGCTTGCTTTCGCCAAGCTCGCGGGCGCGCGGGTGATCGCAACGACGAGCAGCGAAGAAAAGCGCAAGCAGCTCGAAGCGCTCGGCGCGGACGCCACCATCAACTACGCCGCGACACCGGAATGGGACAAAGCGGTGCTCGACTTGACCGGCGGCGAGGGCGCCGATCTCGTGGTCGACGTGGCGGGACCGAAGACGCTGCCGCGCTCGCTCGCAGCGGCAAGGCCCGGCGGGAGGGTCACCGTCATCGGTGCGATGGGCGGCCCGGGCGAGATCAACCCGATGCCGATCTCGGGCCGTTCCATCAACGTGCGCGGCATCTATGTCGGCTCGCGGGCGATGTTCGAATCGATGAACGCGGCAATCGCGACCAACAAGCTGCGTCCCGTGGTCGATCGCGTGTTTCCCTTTTCGGAAGCGCCCGACGCCTATCGCCACCTCGCCGCCCGAAAGCACTTCGGCAAGGTGTGCATCGCGGTCGGCGGCTGAGCGCGCTTCAGCCCATGTGATTGGGCAGGAAAAGCACGAAAGCCGGGATGAACGCGATGATCGACACGCGGATCACGTCGGCAACGATGAAAGGCCAGATGCCCCGGTACATCGTCATGGTGGAGACGCCCGACATCGCCTGAATGACGAAGAGGTTCATGCCGATCGGCGGAGAGATCATGCTCACCTCGACCAGCACCACGATCAGGATGCCGAACCAGACCGGGTCGTAGCCGAGGCTGACGAGCAGCGGGAAAAGCACGGGGATGGTCAAGAGGATCATCGACAGCGATTCCAGGATGCAGCCGAGCATCACGTAGAGGGCGACGACCATCAGCAGCACGACGATCGGCGGGACTTCGAGCTGCCTGATCCAGCCGACGGTCTCGCTCGCGATGCCCGTAGTGCTGATGAAGTTCGCGAAGATCAAAGCGCCGATGAGCACGGCCATCAGGCTCGCGGTGGAGCGGGCCGTCTCGGCGAGTATCCGGGTCAGCGATTGGACCGTCAGCAGACGCCGGCTGAGCGCGATCATCAGCGCGCCGAAGGCGCCTATCCCGGCAGCCTCCTCGGCCGTGAAGACGCCGAGATAGATGCCGCCGATCACCAGCGCGAACAGCGCGACGGTAGGCCAGACTGCGCGAAGCACGAAAAGGCGCTGGCGCCAAGGGGTCCTGGGCGCAGCCGGACCCGCCTTCGGGTCGATCAGCGTGTGCGCCGTCACCGCGCTCATGTAGAGCAGCACGCCGAGGATGCCCGGCAGAATCCCGGCGATGAAGAGCTTGCCGACACTGGTCTCGGTCATCGTGCCGTAGATGACCATGGTGACGGAGGGCGGGATCATGATGCCGAGCGTGCCGCCCGAGGCGATCGAGCCGACGGCAAGCGCCTCCGAGTAGCCGTAGCGGCGCATCGAGGGGAGAGCGATCTTGGACATCGTCGCGGCGGTGGCGACGCTCGACCCGCACACGGCCGCGAAGCCGCCGCACGCGATGACGGTCGCCATGGCGAGGCCGCCGCGCCGATGACCGACGAAGGCATTGGAAGCGTCGTAGAGTTCGCGCGACAGCCCGGCGTGGTTCACCAGGTTGCCCATCAGCAGGAACATCGGCAGCACCGACAGGCTGTAGCTGCTCACCGTGTCCCAGGCGATGTGCGCGACCATCGCCGCCGACGGACCGAAACCGACCTGCAGGCCGAAGCCGACGAACCCGACGAGACCGAGGGTAATAGCCAGCGGCAGGCCAAACAGCAGCAGAGCGAATACGACGCCAAGGCCGATCAGGGAGACGAGCATCAGCCTCCCCGGACCAGACGCCGACCCGCATAGAAAGCGAGCGTCAGGGCGGCGAGGCCCGCCAGCCCAATCCCGACCGCGCCGAGCGCAGCGACGGGATAGAGCGGGAACTTGAGCGTATCGGTCCGATCGCCGTAGCTCATGAACCGCCCGACGAACAGGAACATGCGGTAGCAGAGGAACGCCATGCAGGCCGCGATGAGGAGGGCGATGGCAAGATCGCGGAGCGCGCCGATGCGACCCCTCCAGACCCCCTCGAAAAGGCCGATGCTGATGTGCTCGCGGTGGAGCGTCACCGACGGCAACGCGACGAAGACCACGGTCGCCATCAGGAGCGCCGTGACCTCATAGGCGAACCCGAGCGGGCTGTTGAAAAGGTAGCGCCCGACGACGTCCACCGTCGTCATGATCATGCTCACGAACAGGATTGCGC
>JBOHKB010000157.1:0-5775 GCA_050728815.1 Propylenella sp. | reverse complement strand
GATCTCTTCCACGCCGCGCAGTTCCTCGTGACGAAGCGCCCGCTGACGCTCGATGAGAAGGCGGCGCCCTTGCTTGACGCCGATGCACGTGCACGGCTCAGCCGGCTGTCGGCGGCGCTTGCCGAAGTGCCCTGGGCGTCCGCTGACATCGAGCAGGCAGTGCGCCATTTCGCGCACCAGGAAAACATCAAGCTTGGCGACGTTGCGCAGCCGCTCCGCGCCGCGCTTACCGGTAGCGCCGCCTCGCCTTCGCTGTTCGAGGTGCTTGTCGCACTTGGCCGCGAGGAGAGCCTCGCACGCCTCGCCGACCAGGCGTCCTAGCCTCCATCCCAGCCACGCACCCAGGGGGGAGAGCCGCATCGCTCGCGGGCAGTCGCGCGCCGCCCCCGACTCCGTTATGGTGGCGCAAACCAGTCCGGGGGGACAGACATGGCCATGAAGCGCGACGAAGAGTGGAGGGAATTCTACACGGAGGTCGGCTTCCGGCACGGCTACGAACTCGGTGCGAAGGCTGTCCGCGACGCCGCCGCGCCCTACCTCTCGCGCGAGCAGATCAGCGAGCTCGACGTGTGGCTCGCCACGGAAGTCTCCGAATGGAAGCGCGAGTACCTCGGCAAGGCGGAACCGCCGGCGCCGCCCAAGCTCTGAGACGCACGGGCGTTCCGGGCTTCCTTTTCTGCGACCCGCCGCTATACGGCGGCCATGCAAAAAGCGACCGACAAGCCGAACCCGCTCCTTGCCGAGTGGAGCACGCCCTTTGGGGCGCCGCCCTTCACGGAGATCGCGCCCGAGCATTTCCGGCCCGCGTTCGACGCCGCGCTGGCCGAGCACCGCGTTGAAATCGACGCAATCGCCGGCGAAACTGCCGCGCCGACCTTCGCAAACACCATCGAGGCGCTCGAACGCGCCGGCGAGCGACTGCGCCGCGTCTCGATGGTGTTCTTCAACCTCGCAGGGGCCGACACCAACGATGCGCTGCAGGCGATCGAGCGCGATATCGCCCCGGTTCTAGCCAGGCATCGGTCGGCGATCCATCTCAACGAGGCTCTCTTCCGCCGCGTCGACGCTCTGAAGACCGGCGAGGCCGGGCTCGGGCTCTCCGCCGAGCAGTCGCGGGTGCTCGATCGCACGCACAAGACTTTCGTCCGCTCGGGCGCGGCGCTGCCGCCGGACAAGAAAAAGCGGTTCGCCGAAATCACCGAAAGGCTGGCGGTGCTCGGCACTGCGTTCAGCCAGAACGTGCTCGCCGACGAGCGCGACTACACGCTGGTGCTCGACGGAGAGGCCGATCTTGCCGGGCTTCCCGACTCGCTCAGGCAGGCGGCCGCGCAAGCGGCTGCGGACCGCGGCTTTGCCGGCAAGTACGTCATCACGCTGTCGCGCTCGTCCATCGAGCCATTCCTGCAGTTCTCGGCCCGCCGCGACTTGCGCGAGACCGCCTTCAACGCCTGGATCGCGCGTGGCGAGAACGGCGGCGCGACCGACAACCGCGCCATTATCGCCGAGACGATCGCGCTTCGGCAGGAGCGCGCGACTATCCTCGGCTATGAGAGTTTCGCGCAATTCCGCCTCGAGGACACGATGGCGAAGACGCCCGACGCGGCGCTCGGGCTTCTTAGTGCAGTGTGGGCGCCGGCGCGCCGGAAAGCGCTGGGAGACGCCACTGCTATGCAGGCGATGGTCCAGGCCGAGGGCGGCAACTTCGCGCTCGCGCCATGGGACTGGCGCTACTACGCCGAGCGCCGCCGCAAGGCCGAGTTCGATTTCTATGAGGGCGCGCTGAAGCCGTACCTCCAGCTCGACAGGATGATCGAGGCGGCTTTCGACACCGCCCACCGGCTCTTCGGGCTCTCCTTCACCGAGCGGCACGACGTTCCGCTCTATCATCCGGACGTCCGCGCCTGGGAGGTAACGGACGCGGACGGGCGCCATGTCGGCCTCTTCTTCGGTGACTACTTCGCCCGTCCCTCAAAGCGGAGCGGCGCGTGGATGACCGGCTTCCGCACGCAGGAGAAGCTTGCCGGCCACATCCGCCCGATCGTCTGCAACGTGGCGAACTTCGCCAAGGGCGGAGACGGCACGCCGACGCTCTTGAGCTTCGACGACGCGCGCACGCTCTTCCACGAATTCGGGCATGCGCTTCACGCGCTCCTGTCGGACGTCACCTACCGGTCGATCGCCGGCACCAATGTGGCGCGCGACTTCGTCGAGTTCCCCTCGCAGCTCTACGAGCACTGGCTGGAGGAGCCCGAGGTGCTTGGCCGCTTCGCGCTTCACTACGAGACCGGCGAACCGATGCCGGCGGAGATGCTGAAGCGCGTGCTGGCGGCGCGCAACTTCAACCAGGGTTTTGCGACCGTCGAGTACGCCGCATCGGCGCTGGTCGACCTCGAATTCCACCTCCTGGCGGACCCGAAGGGCGTGGATGTGACCGCGTTCGAGCGCTCGGCGCTCGAGAAGATCGGCATGCCGGAGGCGATCGTCATGCGGCACCGCCCGACGCATTTCCAGCACGTCTTCTCCGGCGACGGCTATTCGGCGGCCTATTACAGCTACCTGTGGTCGGAGGTGCTCGATGCCGATGGCTTCGCGGCGTTCAAGGAGGCCGGCGACATTTTCGACGCAGAGACGGCGCGGCGGCTTAGGGAGAACGTGCTTTCCGCCGGCTACCTGCATGAGCCGGCCGAGGCGTACAGGCGCTTCCGTGGGCGCATGCCGGAGCCCGAGGCGCTGCTCAGGAAGCGGGGGCTGCTCGAGGCGTCAGCAGAAGCATAGCGGCTGGAATCCGTTCCCCGAGGCGGCTAAGAACGCAGCGCCGCCGGCGGCCCGCCGGAATTTGTCGAAGGGGGAATTCTCTTGCCGCTTTCCATGTCGCAAGCCTCGCAACCGATCTTCCTGCAGATGCTAAAGGCGCTGTCAGCCAATCTCGACAAAGCTGCCGCGCACGCGACGGCCAAGAAGATCGACCCGTCCGTTTTTGTGAACGCGCGGCTTGCGCCGGACATGTTCCCCCTGTCGCGGCAGGTGCAGATCGCGACCGATCACGCCAAAGGCGCGACAGCGCGGCTTTCGGGGCGCGAAAACCCGAAATACGAGGACACGGAATCCACCATCGACGAGCTCAAGGCGCGGATCGCCAAGACGCTCGACTTCGTCTCAAGCGTTCCTGCGTCCGAGATCGACGGATCGGAAGAAAAGGACATCACGCTCACCATCGGCGGGCAGCCACGCACGCTGAAGGGACAGCGTTATCTCCTTCACAATGCGCTGCCCAATTTCTTCTTTCACGTGACGACCGCCTACGACATCCTGCGCCACAACGGCGTGGAGGTCGGGAAGCGCGACTACATGGGCTTGTACTAGCGCGGCCTCCAGTCCCACATGTCGCCCGAAATCTACCTCGCCTATCTGCTCGCCACGACGATCATCATCATCGTGCCGGGCCCGACTGTGTCTCTGATCATCGCGAACAGCCTGACGCACGGGGCGCGGGCGGGGCTCTTGAACGTCGCCGGCACGCAGATCGGCATCGCGCTGATGATCGCGCTCGTCGGCATAGGGCTCGCCTCGCTGATCGAGGCGCTCGGCTGGTGGTTCGCGTGGGTGAAGCTTGCCGGCGCTGCCTATCTCGTCTGGCTCGGCATCAGGCTCTTGCGCTCGACCGGTGCCCTGGGCGAGGCGCGCGCCGCCCCGAAGCCGCGCGGCGGCTTCCTGCTGCAGGGTTTTCTGGTGGCGCTCAGCAATCCGAAGACGCTCGTCTTCTTCGGCGCGTTCATCCCGCAGTTCATCGATCCCGCGCGCGGCTTCGCCGAACAGGTCGCAATAATGGGCGTGACCGCGGTCGTGGTCGCGTCGATTTCTGACAGCCTCTACGCCATCCTGGTCGGCGGGGCCGGCCGGCGCATTTCCCGCCGCTCGATCCGCTGGCTTTCGCGCGTGAGCGGCGGGGTCCTGATCGGCGGCGGGCTGTGGCTCGCGTTGACGAGGACGCGGTAGCGCGCGCTACTTGCGCAGAAGTTCGAGCAGCTCTCTGGTAGGATAACCGTCGGCTGGGAGGCCAAACTCGAGCTGAGCCTTCTTGACGCCGGCGCGCGTCGTCTCGCCGAGTCGGCCGTCGGGCTTGCCTGCGTCATAGCCCCGGGCGTTTAACCGCTCCTGCACGTCGCGCATGTCATCCGCGCTGAGGATTGCGGGCGCATTGCCGCGATTCAGCCGCGGCGCGCCGCCGAGCCGTGTCGCGAGATAGGCGGCGGCGAGAATGTAGTTCGAGCTGTTGTTCCATTCCCAGAACGTCAGGAAATTCTCGTACGCAAGGAACGCCGGGCCAAGACGGCCCATGGGAAGGATCAGCGCCGCCTGCGTCTTGTCGGCCGGCAGCGGGCTGCCGTCGGCGCGTACGACACCCACTGCCGCCCAGAAGCTGCGGTCGCGGAAGATGCTCCTCGCCGCCTCCTGCCAGGGAACCGTGTCGGCGACGCGCACTTCCTCGAGCCAAGGCTCGCCGGCGCGCCAGCCAAGCGCCTGGATGTACTTGCCGGCGGAGGCAAGCGCATCCGGAACGCTTGCGACAAGGTCCCGGCGGCCATCCCCGTCCGCGTCGACCGCGTGCTTGATGTAGTTCGACGGTGTGAACTGGACGTGGCCAAGCGCACCCGCCCATGATCCCTTGAGCTGCGACGGCTGAAGGTCGCCGCGATCGACGATCCGGAGCGCATCGAGAAGCTCTGCGCGGAAAAGCTCGGGCCGACGGCAATCATAGGCCAGGGTCGCGAGCGACGACAGCAGCGAGAAATTCCCCATGAAGCCGCCGTAATCGGTTTCAAGCCCCCACAGCGCGACGATGACCGGCCCGGGGACGCCGTATTCGCGTTCGACGCGGGAGAACGTCGATGCGTGTTCCTTGAGCAGCGCACGGCCGCGGGAAAGCCGTTGGGCGGATACCGCGCCGTCGACGAAGTCGAGAAAACTCTGCGAGAGCATCGGCTGCCCGCGATCCTGACGGAAGATGCGTTCGTCGTAGGAGGCGCTAGCGAGTGCGTTGAGGCCGCGTTGAGAAATCCCCGCTCCCGCTGCTTCCTTGCGCAGATCGGCGAGCCAGGCGGCAAAACTTTGCCCCGCGCGGCAATTCGTATCGGCTGCGGCGCCGTCGAAAGCACCCGCCGAAATCAGCAGCAGCGCCGACGCTATGGCTTGCTTCCAGCGCACCCTGCCTCAGGTCCACATTCGCGCCGTCAATGCACGCGCTCGGGTCCATCCCCGATCTGGATCACCGGCTCCATCGCCTCAAGCTGCGCCGGTGGCAGATGGCAGAGGATGCGGTGGCCGTCAGAAAACTCCACCACGGGCGGCGGGATCACGTCGCAGGTACCCGGGATCATGTAGGGGCAGCGGGTGGAGAAAGGGCAGCCCTTCGGCGGATTCGATGGCGACGGTATTTCGCCGGAGAGTAGCACTTTGCGCTTCTTCACCCGCGTATCGGCGATCGGAACGGCGGATAGCAGCGCTTCGGTATAGGGGTGGTAGGGCGGCGAAAAAATCTCGTCGGTCGTCCCCTGCTCCATGATCTGCCCGAGATACATGACGACAATGCGGTCGGCGAGGTAGCGCACGACCGAAAGATCATGGCTGATGAAGAGCAAGGTCGTGCGGTGGTCGCGCTGGATATCCATCAACAGCTCGGTCACGGCCGCCTGCACCGAAACGTCGAGGGCCGACACCGGCTCGTCGGCGATCACCATCGTTGGGTTGCCGGCGAAGGCGCGCGCGATCCCGACG
>JBOHKB010000156.1:0-2910 GCA_050728815.1 Propylenella sp. | reverse complement strand
GCCGAAGCCCGCGAGCCCCTTGCGGATCGCGTCGGCGGGAATGTCGATCGCGCGCGCCACCGCCACAGCGGCAGTGGCGTTCGAGACGTTGTGCTCGCCGGGCATGGAGATGGCGAGATCGGCGATCGTCTCCGTCTCGCCGCTCAGCCGGTCGTGCCGCTCGATCACGAAGGTCGTCCTGCCGTCCTTGGTCGCGACATCGCGGTAGCGCACCTCGGCTTGCGGATTCTTGCCGTAGGTGATGACGCGGCGGTCCTCTACCCGCGCGACGAGCGCCTGCACCTCTGGGTGGTCGAGGCACATGACCGCGAAGCCGTAGAACGGCACATTCTCCACGAAGGCGCGGAAAGCTTCGCGGAGCGCGTCGAACGTGCCGTAATGGTCGAGATGCTCGGGATCGATGTTGGTGACGACGACGATATCCGCCGGCAGCTTCACGAAAGTGCCGTCGGATTCGTCCGACTCCACCACCATCCAGTCGCCGGCGCCGATGCGGGCGTTTGTGCCGTAGGAATTGATGATGCCGCCGTTGATGACGGTCGGGTCGAGGCCGCCGGCGTCGAGCAACGCCGCGATGATCGAGGTGGTGGTGGTCTTGCCGTGCGTGCCGCCGATCGCGATCGCCGTCTTCAGCCGCATCAGCTCGGCGAGCATCTCGGCACGGCGCACGACCGGCAGGCCGCGCGCCCGCGCTTCCTTCAGCTCGGGATTGTCGCCCTTGATGGCCGAGGAGACGACGACCACCGCCGCATCGCCGAGATTCTTGGCGTCGTGGCCGATCGCGACCTCGATGCCACGCTGCCTGAGCCGCTGCACGTTGGCGCTGTCGGCGACATCGGAGCCGCGCACGCGGTAGTTCTGCGTCGCCAGCACCTCGGCGATGCCGCTCATCCCGATCCCGCCGATGCCGACGAAATGGATCGGCCCGATATCGCGCGGCAGTTTCATGTCCGGTTCGGCTCCAGAGTCAGGATTTCGCGACGCGAACGACCAGATCCGCCAGCCGTTCTGCTGCGTCGGTGCGGCCAACGGCCTTGGCAGCTTCGGCGGCGCGTTGCAACTCCTCCGGCCAATCCATCAGCGCGGCGAGGCGCTTCGCCAAAACCGCTAGGGTGATGTCCTTTTGCAGCATCAGCCAGCCGCCGCCCGCCTCCGAAAGCACGCGGGCGTTCTCCGCTTGGTCGTGGTCGAGGGCGTGGGGATAAGGCACAAGGATCGCGGGTCGGCCGGCGACGGCCAGCTCGGCGACGGTCGAGGCGCCGGCGCGGCAGATGACGAGGTGCGCTGCGGCGAGCCGCTCGCCCATGTCGCCGAAGAACGGCTCGACCAGCGCCTCAACGCCGAGCCGGCGGTAGGCGTCCCGCGTCGCGGCAAGGTCCTCCGGCCGCGCTTGCTGCACGACAGCGATCCGGCCACGCTTCTCGGGGGGAAGCTCTCCGAGCGCGCCGGGCACCAGCTCCGAAAAGGCATGCGCGCCCTGGCTGCCCCCGAAGACGAACAGCCGGAACGACTCGCCCTCCCCCGGCGGCTTGTAAGGACGCGCGGCATCCGAGATCGCCTTTCGCACCGGATTGCCGACATGCACGCTCGCGCGCGCCCGTCCGCCGCCCTTCGGCTTGTCGAAGCCGGTGGCGAGCGTCGCGCCGAAGCGGATAAGCAAGCGGTTGGCGCGCCCGACCACAGCGTTCTGCTCGTGCACGACGATCGGGATGCCGGCGAGCCGAGCGGCAATGACCGGCGGCACCGTCGGATAACCGCCGAAGCCGACCACGATCGCCGGTTTGATCCTCCGCAGAAGCTTTCGCGACTGCACCAGCCCCTTGGAGAGCTCCGCGAGGGACCGCAGCATCGCCGCCGGCGAGCCGCCGGAGAGCGTGGCGGAGGGAATCCGGTGCGTTTCCTCTGCCGGGACGCCGGAAATCAGCTCACCGACGCGGGGATCGGTGGCGACATGAACGCGCCAGCCGCGGCGAATGAGCGCCTCGCGAAGCGCGAGCGCCGGAAAAAGATGGCCGCCCGTTCCTCCGGCAACCAGAAGCGCTGTCGGCAAGCCCGCCTCACGCCTCAGCTGCCAACCGCCGGCGCGGGACGACGGTCACCTGCTGATCAGCCGAACGGCGCGACAGCGCAAGCAGAAACCCCATCGTGATCGCCGAAGAAAGGAGCGCCGAGCCGCCATAAGAAATGAAGGGGAGCGTCATGCCTTTGGCGGGCAGGATGTGCAGGTTCACGCCCATGTTGATGAAGGCCTGGATGCCGATCTGCGTTGCGAGGCCGGCGATCGCCATGCGCTCAAATGCGCTCGTGCGGCGGAACGCCTGCAGCAGACCGCGCATGACGAGCACCGAGAAGAGCACGACGATCAGAAGGCAGAGTGCGATGCCAAACTCCTCGCCGACTACGGCGAAGACGAAGTCGGTATGCGAGTCGGGAAGCACCCGCTTCATGATCCCCTCACCCGGCCCAGTCCCCGACCAGCCGCCGCGCTCGAACGACTGCATCGCGGTCATGATCTGAAAATTGTCGCCGCTCTCCGGATCGAGGAACCGGTTGATGCGCTGGGCGACGTGCGGGAATGCGTAGTAGGCGGAGACGAGCCCGGCGAGACCAAGCCCGCCCAATCCGGCGACGACCGCCGTGTTGACGCCTGCAAGGAAGAACAGCGCGCCCCAGACGGCGACGAAGAGCACCGTCTGGCCGAGGTCGGGCTCCGCCACGAGCAGCGTGGCGATGATGACGAGAAGCGCCACCGCGAGCATCCGGCCGGGGACGTCTGGGCGGCGGCTGCCCTCGGCGAAGAGCCAGGCGGTGATGACGATGAAGGCCGGCTTGATCAGCTCCGATGGCTGGATCGACATGCCGGCGATGAACAGCCAGCGCCGCGAACCCTTGATCTCCTCTCCAATGAAA
>JBOHKB010000155.1:0-7224 GCA_050728815.1 Propylenella sp. | reverse complement strand
GGCCAGGGTCGCCTCCAGGCCGGCCGACCGCAAGGCGCTGACCAAGGTCGAATGGTCGGCCGAACCACCCAGCGTCTGGGCGATGGTCTGATCGGCCGAGGCCTCTCCGCCCGCAACCGCGGCCGCGTTGTCGGCGGGCGTCCCGTCGACCGCGTTCCGTTCGGCATTATCGCCGCACCCGGAGAGCAGGGCCATTGCCGCGAACATCAGTGGAAAGCTTGATCGGATCGCCATTCCGTCACTCCCTTCGCATCACGCCAGCCATTACGCATGAGCTACCGTACCGGTTGCGTTACAAGCGCCAAAGAAGAGGGCCGTCCCTTTCGGGGCGGCCCTCAGGATATCCGGCGCCGATCAGATCGCGGCCGAGATGACGCTTTCGATCAGCCTGGACTGAGCATCCACCTGGTAGATGTTGCCGTCATTGTAGCGATAGAGATAGTCGTCATTATCGGCATATTGATCGCGATACTCGTACGGCAGGTTGTAGGCGTCATACCCTGTCGGGAGCATCTGTCCGACATTGAGCCCGCCCGCGAGCAGCGCCACGATCGCCTCGATCATGCCTGTCGACGGATCGACCTGGAAGATGCCGCCATCGCCATAGCGATAATAGGCATCGTCGGTGTCGTAATAATAATCCCGATACGGGTCCGGCACGTTGTAGGCGTCGTAGCCGACCGGCATCAGCTGTCCGACCGCAAAGCCGCCGCCGAGCAACGGAATCACGTCGGCGATCATGTTCGAGCCTGAGTTGACCCGATAGATGTAGCCGTCGTCATAGCGGTAATAGTTGGACGGCGTGTCGTAATAGATGTCCTGATATCGGGAGGGCACATTGTAGCGACGGCCCTATGCCGGCGCCCAGGCAGGGGGAGCCGACCGACCGACCGGATAGAAGTCGCTGGCCGAATAGAAATAGGCCGGCGAGACGTTACGATAGAGATAGCGATAGTCGTAATCGTCGTCATAGCCGGCGAAGCTATAGCGCCGCGCCTGCTGGGCGTAGAATCGCTGCCTGTCCTCCCAGCGCTCGCGAGCGGCGAGACGACGCTGAAAGACGCGCCTATCCTGCCTGCGCTCACGCGCCAGCCGCCGCTCCCACTGACGGCGATCCTGCCAGCGTTCGCGCGCGACGCGGCGCTGGCGAAGCTCGCGCCTATCCTCGCGCCGCTCCTGGACCGCTAGACGGCGCTGCCGGTCGCGTCGATTTTCGAGGCGATCCTGGCGGGCGATCCGCTGGCGACTATCCTGAGTGCGATCACGAGCGGCAATCCGCTGCTGGCGCTGGCGGAGCTCCCTGCGATTCTCTCGCGCGGCGACGCGCTGCTGACGCTCCCGGCGATTCTGGGCTCGCTCGTTCGCAGCCACACGCTGCTGACGGACCTCGCGCCGGTCCTGGGCACGTTCGCGAGTAGCGGTCCGCTGCTGGCGTTCCCGACGATTCTGGGCGCGTTCGCGAGACGCCACACGCTCCCGTCGCGCCTCGCGGCGGTCCTCGGCGCGCCCGCGCGCGGCCACCGCCTGTCGCCGCTCTTGCGTGCGCTCCCTGCGAGATTCGGCCGCCCGACGCTGCTGGTGGCGGTCGGCCGCTTCGCGCCGCTCGGACCGGGCTTCCGCCCGCGCCCGCCGGTTTGTCTGTGCATTCGAACGAGCGCGCCTGCGATCGGCGCGCGCCTCTGATCGCGTCTCCTGGCGCGCCCTCGCCTTGGCTCGGCGGGCCTCGCCGCGATCCTCTCGGCTCTCGGCCGCCCTGCCGCGATCCTGATCCTTGGCGGCGGCCGGCATCGTAATGGTTATCGCGGCAGCACTGGCGAGCAATAGAAGCCTGCGCATGATACTTCTCCTCTTACGCACAAGAACGAGCAGGAAGTTTCCTCTTACGCACAAGAACGAGCAGGAAGTTTAGGCCGTTCCTGGCCGAATCCTTCGGCTCGCCGCGTTCAGGAGACCAATGGTCTCGCCAGCTTAAACCTGCTCTGAATGGCTCGTTCATCGGAGCGTTCAGGCACGTTTAGGACGCCAGTCGTCGCCCGGAATCCTTCTTCTCAGACCGCCGCCTTATTTTCGTCGCAGCAGCCTGCATTTTCGTCACGTCGAGATGTTTTCCGCCAGCTTCGTGCGCGATCCGGGCCGGATGGTGATTTTCCGATGACGATGGCAATCGACAGGCCGCACTTTTTGCGGCTAGCTACCCCTCCGCTGTCGGGGAGAGTCATTTCGATCATGCGCTCCGCAAGTTCCGATGCGCGCTGGCGGGACGCTATCTTGCTGACGCTCACCCTGTGGCTGTTCGTTGCGGTGATCTTCCTGCCGACGATCATCATACGCCACTGGGGCACCGGGCTGGGCAGCATGGCGCTGGATTTCTCGACCTATCTCATCTCCTTCGCCTTCGCGATGGCCATGTTCTGGGTGTTCCGGAAAACGGTCGACTGGCCGCAGACAGCGCGCGTACTGATCCTGGTCGCCACCGTCTTCGCGGTGGCCGTGTCGAACACGCTGTTCGATCTCGCCTACACCGACTGGGTGGCCGCCAACGTCGAATCCTCCTGGAGCAACCTTCAGCGAACGCTGGAACGCGGCTATCCCTCGGCGCTCAACTACACGCTCGTCTTCGGCGTCAACATGGCCTTCTTCCAGCTGAGCTTCGCGCGGCGCAGGGAGCTTCGCCAGGAACGCCAGCTGGTCGACGCGCGCTCGGCCGCCCAGCAGGCGCAGCTCGCGGCACTCCGTTATCAGCTCAATCCGCATTTCCTGTTCAATACGCTCAACTCCATCTCAGCCCTGATCGTCACCCGCCGCAACGAGGACGCCGAGGTGATGACCGACAAGCTGTCGACCTTTCTGCGCACGTCTCTCGCCTGCGACCCGGCGGAGCTCGTTCCGCTCGAGTACGAGCTGTCGCTGCTGGAGGAATATCTCGACATCGAAGCGGTTCGGTTCGGCGAGCGGCTGAAAGTCGAGATCGAGTGCCCCCCCGAGGCGGGCAAGGCGCTGGTTCCCGGCTTCCTCGTGCAGCCGCTCGTCGAGAACGCCATCAAGCACGGCGTCGCCCCCTCGCGCGATCCGGTCAACATAGCGGTGCGCGCGGCGCTCGATGAGGGTGACCTCTGCATCACCGTCGCCAACGATCACGCGGGCACCAGCACGCCGCAGGTGGACGGGCGGATCGGCGTGGGGCTGGTCAATATCGAGCGGCGACTCGAGGCCGTCTATGGCAAGATGGCGAGCCTCACGACCGAAAGGCGCGAGGATTACTATACTGCGACCATCTGCATCCCGGAGATACAGCGAGCGCATTGACTAAAGGCGCGATGACCCGGAAAAGAAGGCGAGGCCGTGCTGGCGGGGAGTAGCGGTGATGCGTGTGTTGCTCGTGGACGACGAGACTCTCGCTCTCGATCGGCTGCGCACATTCTTCGACAATATCGACGACGTCGAAGTCGTCGGCCAGGCGTTGGACGGCGATGAAGCGCTGGCGGAGATTGCGCGGTTGACTCCGGACCTCGTCATCCTCGACGTGCAGATGCCGGGCAAGAGCGGACTTCACGCGGCCGCCGAACTCTCCATCGAGCCACGTCCGGAACTCGTCTTCGTCACCGCCCACGAACATTATGCCCCCGACGCCTTCGACGTCGATGCGGCCGACTATCTCTTGAAGCCGGTGCGGTTCGACCGACTACGCCAGGCGGTCGACCGAGCTCGCCGGCGCCGGACGATGCGTGCCCAGGCGGATCGCGCCGGCCAGCTTGAGGACGAGGTCGCGGCGCTAAGGGCAGGTGGCCCGGCGCTCGACGACAACGGCTTCTGGGTGCCGGAGCGGCATGGCCAGCGGCGCGTTCCGATCGAAAGCATCGACTGGATCGAGGCCGCGCGGGACTATGTCCTGCTCCATACCAATGTGAAGGGACATCTGCTCCGGACGACCATGGCGGCGCTCGAGGCGAAGCTGAAGGGCACGGCGCTGCTGCGTGTCCATCGCTCGGCCTTCGTGAGGCCCGACAAGGTCGTGGAGGTGAAACGCACCAATCGGTCGCTGACACTCATTCTCGCCGACGGCGCCCATGTGCAGGTAGGGCCGAGCTATATCGGAGCGGTCAGGGAGGCTCTGGGCTTCGATTGAACCTGATTCAGTTGCGGCTGACAGGCAGTCCGCGTTCGTCGTCATCACCCGTATTATGATCGTCCGGAAACAGACGCGCGCCGAACAGACCATGGGTGGGATTGGGCCGCCGCGTTTCAGCCGCCCGGACCGGACGGTCACGGCGCTCCGCGCCCCCCGACTCACCGAAGATGGAGTGTTCGCTCATCTTCGCTCAGAAGGCCGTCGACATGGACGTGGCGGCGGTCAGCAACAGGGTGCTGACGAACAGCGCCGCGACACAGGTCGAAACGGTGCGAAACAGTTCCGCGGTCATCGAGTCTCTCCCTCTCGTTCGCCGGTCTGGGTGCCGACCGCTTCCTGCTAGGCGCCGACGCAAGACGACGCGCGGGCGGATCGACCGCGGCGCGAAAGATTTCGACAAGGATGTCTGGATTCGACGAAGACGCCGCTGCCGTCGATCAATCTGCGCAGGCTAGAGTGACGGGCAACAGCTTCGTCGTTGCGAATCGCTCATTCGCCGACGCGCGCTTTTGTCAGGGTCGTTTCCGCCGCCCGGCGGCTGCAAGCCCAAGCCAGCGCCTGGCGTGCCGCGTCGGCGAGAAGGGTCGGGGAAGGCGCGGCGAGCGTTTCCGCCCGCGCCTCATGATCCTTGCCGATGATCCACCCCGAGATGGCGAATATCGTTGCGACGCCCAATAGGAGAAGCGCGACCATTTGCGGGCGAGGGTGGAGAAACTCTCCCTCTGAGTTCGGCCGCAAGGGGCGGGATGCGGCCGCCGGGCGCGCCCGCTAAGGGTGGCGCATGGACAGAAAGAATAGCGTTGACTGGCCCCGGATCGAAGCCGACCTCGGTACGCAAGGATGGGCGGTCATGGAAAGGCT
This sequence comes from Propylenella sp., assembly GCA_050728815.1. Taxonomy (GTDB): domain Bacteria; phylum Pseudomonadota; class Alphaproteobacteria; order Rhizobiales; family Afifellaceae; genus DASWJZ01. The sequence continues at coordinate 2,234 of JBOHKB010000155.1, read as the reverse complement.
GCTGCAACCCGATGAATGCGGAGCACTGGCCGGGTTGTATCGCAAGGACGATCGCTTCCGCAGCACGGTTACAATGGCGCGGCACGGCTTCGGGCGCGGCGAGTACCGCTATTTCGCCTATCCGCTGCCGCAAATCGTGGCGGATTTGAGGACCGCCCTCTATCCGCGCCTCGCGCCGATCGCCAATCGCTGGAACCGCGCGCTCGGCATCGGCGTCGACTTTCCGGACGATCATGCCGAGTTCCTCACCCGCTGCCACGCCGCCGGTCAGGCGCGGCCGACACCGCTCATCCTTCGCTATGGCGCGGGCGACTATAACTGCCTCCACCAGGACCTTTACGGTGAACATGTCTTCCCGCTCCAGGTCGCGATCCTGCTCGACGAGCCCGGCGGGGATTTCACGGGCGGTGAATTCCTGCTGACAGAACAGCGTCCGCGCATGCAGTCGCGTGGCTCGGTCGTGCCGCTGAGCCGGGGCGACGCGGTGATCTTCGCCGTCAATGAACGGCCCGTGCAAGGCAGCCGCGGCCCCTATCGCGTGAAGATGCGCCACGGCGTCAGCACGATCCGCTCAGGCCGGCGCCACACGCTCGGCATCATCTTCCACGACGCCGCCTGATCAGGCCTTTCGCGATGCGATGTGGGCGTCGATCTCCTGCTCCAGAACGGTCATCGGCGCGCCGCCTGTCTTGACCACGGCATCGTTGAAGGCGCGATAGTCGTAGCCATCGCCCAGCTCAGCCTCGGCCTTGTCGCGCAGGCGGTTGATCTCGTTATGGCCCATCTTGTAGCCGCAGGCCTGGCCGGGCCAGGCGCAGTAGCGGTCGACCTCGCCCTGCACTTCCTCGACCGTCGAACCGTTGGTGGTCGCGAACCACTGGATGGCGTGGTCGCGGGTCCAGCGCTTGGCGTGGAGACCGGTGTCGACGACCAGCCGGCAGGCGCGGAACGACATCGACTGGAGATAGCCGAGCCGCCCCAATGGGTCGCCTTCGTAGACGCCAAGCTCGTCTGCGAGCTGCTCGGCATAGAGCGCCCAGCCCTCCGAATAGGCGTTGAAGGCGAGCAGCGAGCGGACCAACGGCAGCTTGAATGCGTACTCGCCCTGCCAGACATGGCCCGGCAATGACTCGTGATAGGTCAGAGTCGGCAGGCTGTAGGTGCTCCAGAGGCTCGTCGTGCGCAGGTTGATCCAGAACTTGCCCGGCAGCTTGCCGTCGATGCTGCCCGGGCCGCCGTAGGCGCCCGGCGCGCCCGGCTCGACCTCCGGCGCCATGCGCTTGATCTCGAAGTTTCCCGGAACCAGCGTTGCGAAGGCGCGCGGAAGCCGCGAGCGGATGTCGCTGACTCGCTCCGCGAGAAACGACATGATTCGCGCGCGGCCGGCGTCGTCATCGGAAAACTGGAATCGGGGATCCTTGCCGAGCTCCGTCATGCGCTCGCCCACGGTACCCCGGGTGAGACCCTGCCCTTTGAGGATCGCGTCCATCTCGGACTGGAGTGCGGCCAGTTCCTCACGGCCGCGGTCGTGGATCTCGTCCGGCGTCAATGTCGTCGTGGTCGCGGCACGCAGCGTCCACGCGTAGTAGGCATCGCCCTGGGGGAGTTTCCAGACACCGGCATCGTCGGTTGCACGCTGGCGGTGCACTTCGAGTTCCGCGATCTGGTGGTCGAGCGCCGGGGCAATCGAGTCCGCCGCGATTTTTTCCGCCTTCGCGCCGAAGTCGCCTGGAATGCCTTGGGCGCGCTTCGCGACCGATGCCACGACCATCCAGTCGGCGATCTTTCCGTTGCGCGCGAGGCGAATCTGGGCCAGTGTCTTGTCGAGGATGAAATCCGGCGCGATGACGCCCTGTGCCGCCGCTGACTTCAGCCGGCCGGTTTCGTCATTGATCTGGCCGGCGTAGGCCCGAAGTCGCTCGAGGTAGGCTTCGGCGTCTCCTCGCGACTTCACCGTGTGCTGTTCGTCGAGCAGGCTCGGAATCTCGAGGAACGCACCGGTGTTCTGCGCGACGACGTACGGCGCGTTGCGATATGACCAGCTCGAGTTGAGCAACGCGGAATCGCCGTAGGGCAGGGCGAACCCTTCGGCTGCAAATTCGTGCGCCGTACGGACGACATCCACGTCGATGCGCGCAGCCTCGCCGAGGCGAGCGGTGTCGATGGTCTGCAAACGGTCCAGCCGCTTCGCGACGCGTTTCGCGATCGCTTGTTGACCGGCAGCCGAGCGGTCC
>JBOHKB010000154.1:0-10196 GCA_050728815.1 Propylenella sp. | reverse complement strand
GTTCGACCCCGTCGGCCGCGACGTAGCGGTCGTCGGCAAGGACGAAGGCGACCTCCTGGTTCTGGAAGAGGACGTAGTCCTCCGCGAGCACGGCCTGGACGTCGCCGGCCAGCGTCGGCATGTAGTGGAGGCCGAGCGGCTTGAGGTCGGCCGCGGTCAGCACCGCGAGCACGCCGGGCAGCGCCTTGGCCTTCGACGCGTCGATCGACTTGACCCGGGCATGGGCATAAGGCGAGCGGACGATGTCGCCGTAGAGCATGCCGGGCAGGTTCAAATCGTCGACGTAATTTCCCCTTCCCTGCACGAAGCGGACGTCCTCGACGCGTTTGCGCTTGCAGCCGATGCCCTGGAGCTTCTCCGCGCGGACTTCTGCGGTTTCGGTGGCGTCGTTCATTCGGCAGCCTCCTTGGCCTCGGCGCCGGCCATGATTGCGGCGGCGCTCTCGATGGCCTTCACGATGTTCTGGTAGCCGGTGCAGCGGCAGAGATTGCCGGAGATGCCGGCGCGGATCTCGGCCTCGGTCGGATTGGGGTTCTCCTGCAGGAGCCGGTATGCGCGGGTGATCATGCCAGGTGTGCAGAAGCCGCACTGGAGCCCGTGATGCTCTCGGAACGCCTCCTGCAGCGGGTGCAGCGAGCCGTCGGCCGCGGCCATCCCCTCGATTGTCCGGATGTCCGAGCCGTTCGCCTGCACCGCGAAGACCGTACAGGATTTTACCGACTTTCCGTCGAGATCGACGGTGCAGGCGCCGCAATGGCTGGTTTCGCAGCCGACGTGCGGGCCGGTGAGCCTGAGCTCGTCGCGGAGGAAATGGATGAGCAGCGTGCGCGGCTCGACCAGCTTGTCGACCTTCTTGCCGTTCACCGTGAGCGAAATGTGCGTGGGCATGGCGAGGCTCCGGATCAGGACGCGCGGGACTTGGCGCGGGCGAGCGCGCGCGAAAGCATCACGCCGGCCATCTTGGTGCGGTATTGCGGCGAACCGCGACGGTCGCTGGCGGGCGAAGTGATCGCCTCGGCCGCCGCGACCGCCTTCTTCACCGTGTCGGCGTCGAGGCTCGAGCCGGCGATCAGCCGGCACGCCGCCTCGGCGTAGAGCGGCCGGTCGGCCACGTTGGTGAGGCCGATGGCGCACGAGCCGACCCGGCCGCCGTTCATCGTCAGGACCACCGCCGCCGCGGCGGTCGCGTAGTCGCCGACCTTCCGCTTCAGCTTCTCGTAGGCGTAGCCGTGGCCGGCGGCCGGAACGTGGATGCGGACCGCCGTCAGCACCTCCGCGGGCTTCAGATCGGTCGCGTAGACGCCCTTATAGAAGAGACGCGCCTGCACCCGCCGCTCGCCACTTGGGCCGGCGAGCTGATAGGTCGCGTTCAGCGCGACCATCACCGCCGGGATGTCGTTGCCGGGATCGCCGTTCGCGACATTGCCGCCGAGCGTGCCGACGAAGCGCACCTGCGGATCTGCAATCTGCAGCGCGGTCTCGCGCAGGATCGGGAGCTTCGTCGCGAGCAGGCTGGACGAAATAAGCTCGTGCTGCGTGACCATCGCGCCAATGACGATGTCGCCGCCGTCGCTGTTTATGCCCTTCAGGTCGGCAATGCCGCCGAGGTCGACGAGATGGGAAGGCGCCGCGAGCCTCAGCTTCATCAGCGGCACGAGGCTGTGCCCGCCGCCGAGCGGCCGCGCATCCTCGCCGAGATCGGCGAGCATCTTGACGGCCTCGCCGACGGAATTGGGCCGGTGGTATTCGAAAGCAGCCGGTATCATTCTCATCCTCCCGCGCAGCGCGCACACGCCGGCGCCGGGCAGCGCGCCCAGTGCGTTCCCGAGGTTCGTCAAAACCCAATTCTGGGTGGTCTTGCGGTGCGGCGACAACAGCGCATTCACCAGCCGGCGCGGCATCACACGAACCGCATGAAAGCCTGCACGAACTGCGTCAGGCAGTCTGACCCACCGCCCGCAAAGCCATCAATCCTGGCCGCTTCGACGGCTGGTTTTTCGAGAGTTACTCGCCTGTCGCCGGGCAACAGAGTCGGTCAGGAGGGGGCGATGTTCGCCTCGCGCGGGCCGAGGCCCAGCTGCGACTTCAACCCGCCGAAACGGGCCCGGCTGACCGGCACCGTGTAGGGGTCGAGCCCGGAAAGCTCGATCAGTCCGTGGTCGCCGCTTCGCTTCAGCCCGACCACCCGCTCGAGATTGACGATGTGGCTCCGGTGCACGCGCACGAAGTGCGCATGGTCCAAGCGCGCCTCCACTTCGCCGATTGGAAGCGGACAGAAGAGTTTTGACGTCCCGTCAAAGACATAGGTGTAGTGCGCGTTGGCGTGGACGGCGACGATGTCGCGGACGGGAACGAAATGCGTGGCACCGTCGCGGACGATCGGAAGAATTCGCGCAGGCTGCTGCCGAGTCTTGGCCCCTGCATTGGTCCCGTTGGCTGTCTCAGCCTGTGCGATGGAGGCTCCGGGGGGGACCACGATGGTGGGAGCGGACAGGCCGGCGCTGCCTGCCACGGCCGGCGTCGATGCCGCCGCCAGCACAGGGGCAACCGCCTCCGACCTCTGGCTCCGCCGGTCCGGCACGAGCGTCAGCAGGAAAATCCCAGAAACGCCGAAGGCGACCACCGCCACCACGATGGCGAGGAGATCGGTCGAAAGCACCGGCGCCGTCGTCAGAGCCTCGGAGCGGGGCATGACGGTGAGGCCCGCCATCGCGGTGTAGTGCATGCCGGAGATGGCGCTGCCCAGGGCGGCCGCGGAGAGGATCAGCGGCGGGCGTCCGCTCCGCCCTCCGGCAAGGAAAAGCGCAAGTCCGGATGTGACGATCGCGATCGCGATGCTGGCGGCGACGAGGGCCGGGGCGTGTTGCATGTGCGCGCTAGCGTGCAGCGCGCTCATGCCGAGATAGTGCATGGAGACGATGCCGAGGCCCATGAATGTCGCGGCCGCGGCAAGCCGCAGCGGCGTGAGCGGGCCGGCGCTCGCGGCAAAGATCGCCGCACCGACCACGATCACGCAGACGAGGAAGGAAAGCAGCGTCGGAAGAACGAGATAATCGACCGTAAACGGCGCGCGCATGGCGAGCATTGCGACGAAGTGCATCGACCAGATGGCGACGCCCAGGGAGAGCGCGCTCCCGGCGAGAAGCACCCGCCGGCGGACGCCGGCCGCGTCGGCGACCTGCACGGCGAGGCTCAAGCCGACATAAGCGCCCTGGATCGCGACGATTATCGACAGCCCGACGAGCCAAAGCTCGTGCGTGACCGGCATCTGGTCTCCTCCCGACCGGGATTATTCGCGCCTGCGATTTGAAAGTAAACGGGCTGCTCAACCCGCGATCATCCCCCGCGCGGCCTTCTCGGCGATCATGATGGTCGGCGTGTTGGTGTTGCCGGAGGTGATCGTCGGCATGATCGAGGCGTCGATGACACGGAGGCCCGCCACGCCGTGGACGCGGAGCGCCTCGTCGACCACCGCCATCCTGTCGTCTGCCGGCCCCATCTTCGCGGTCCCGACCGGATGGAAGATCGTGGTGCCGATGTCGCCCGCAGCGCAGGCAAGCTCCTCGTCGCCGTCGCCGACTTTCGGGCCCGGGAGATATTCCGCCGGCCGATACTTTTGCAGCGCGGGCTGCCGCATCAGCCGCCGCGTCACGCGGATGCAGTCGGCGGCGACTTTTCGGTCCTCCGGCGTCGAAAGATAGTTCGGTGCGATGAGCGGCGGGCCGTCGCGGCGGTAGCGCACAACTCCGCGCGACTCGGGCCTCAAGTTGCAGGCGCTGACCGTCACCGCCGGAAACGCATGCAGCGGCTCCCCGAAGCGATCGAGCGACAGCGGCTGCATGTGGAACTCTATGTTCGGGCGCTCGAAGCGCGGGTCGGAGCGCGTGAAGAGGCCGAGCTGCGACGGCGCCATGGTGAGCGGCCCTGTGCGGAACAGCGCGTATTCGAGACCCATCTTAGCGCGCCCGGCGAGCGAGGCGTAGTCCGTGTTGAGCGTGCGGACGCCCGCCACGTTGTAGATCGCCCGCTGCTGCAGATGGTCCTGCAGGTTGCGGCCGATTCCGGGGATGTCGCGCACCACCTCGATGCCGTCCTCGCGCAGCCACTCCGCGGGGCCAAGGCCCGAGCGTTGCAGGATGACGGGTGAGCCGATCGCGCCGGCCGAGAGCACGATCTCGCCCTTGGCGCTTGCGCGAAAACTCTGCCCATCCTTTTCGAAGACGATTGCAGCGGCGCGGTCGCCCGAAAACTCGACCCGGTGAACGTGCACCCCTGTTTCGAGGCGGAGGTTTTGGCGCTTTAGCGCCGGTTTCAGAAACGCGCGCGCGGCCGACCAGCGGAGGCCCCGCTTCTGGTTGACGTGAAAATAGCCGACGCCCTCGTTGTTCCCCGTGTTGAAGTCCGCAACCCGTGGGACGCCCATCTCGACCGCCGCCTCAGCGATCGCATCGAGGATGTCCCAGCGGACGCGCGGCGCTTCCACGCGCCATTCGCCGCCGACTCCGTGATGCTCGCTCTCGCCCATGAAATGGTCGTCGAGCCGCCGGAACACCGGCGCCACATCGGCCCAGCCCCAGCCTGGATTGCTGAGCTGCCGCCAGTGGTCGTAGTCGCCGGCCTGTCCGCGCATGGAGATCATGGCGTTGATCGCCGAGCAGCCGCCGATGACCTTGCCACGCGGATAGTTGAGTTTCCGGCCGTTCAGCCCTGGCTCCGACTCCGTCTGGAACATCCAGTCGGAGCGGGGATTGCCGATGGCGAAGAGGTAGCCGACCGGGATGTGGAACCAGATCCAGTTGTCGCCGCCGCCGGCTTCGAGCACCAGAACGCGCCGGCGCGGGTCGGCGGAAAGGCGGTTGGCGACCACGCAGCCGGCGGAGCCAGCGCCGACGACGATGTAGTCGTATTCGCCTTCGAACGGCCGGACCACCGAGGTCATGCCCTTGCCTCCCGGCGATCGAGCACTTGCATCAGCGTCTTCAGGAAGTGGGCGACCTCCTTCGGGTCGGCGAGCTGGTAGCGCGCCGCCGTGCGCGCGGGCGAGCCGACAAAGATCGTGACGCCACGGTCGCGGAGCGCGCGGAAGGCGTCTTCGTCGGTGAGGTCGTCGCCCAGGTAAAAAGGCAGGGTCTCGGCGCCATCCTCTTTGAGGGCCGAAAGCAGCCACAACACCGCCTTGCCCTTATCCCAGCCGAGGCGCGGGCGAAGCTCGAAGACCTTCTTGCCGTGCGACTTGGTGAGAGTCGGGATTGCTTCGAGCACCCGGTCGACGATGGCCTCGACTGCGGCCACCTGATCGTCCGCGACCAGGCGGTAATGCACCGCGACCGCAAAGCGCTTCGGCTCGATAAGCGCGCCTGGGATTTTGGCGAGCGCAAACTCGAGGCTCTGTGTCGCCCGAGCCACGGCGGCGGTGAGAGACCCGCCCTGCTCCGGCTGCAGCGCCACGCCGCCCGGAGCCGCGATGTCCAAACCGTGACTGCCGGCGTAGACAAGCTCGTCCAGCCCGACCAGATCGCGCACGTCCCTGAGATCGCGGCCGCTGACGACAGCCACACGCGCGCGTATGGCCAGAGCCGCCAGTATTGCCCGCATTTCGTCGCTGAGCACCGCCAGCTCCGGCCGCGCAACGATCGGCGTCAGCACTCCGTCATAGTCGAGAAACAGGAACGGCCGCTTGCCGGCGAGGTCCTTCTCGATCTCCGCAAAGCTCTTGAGCGCGTTCTTCACGGCGCATTCCTCGTTCCGATCCGCTGAAGCCAATTGCGCGCAGGTTCCGCGAACTGCAAGCTGTGCGCCTGCCTCCGCTTGGGAACTCTCCGACAGGAATGCGCCAATGCCAACCGTGCTCATCACCGGATGCGACAGCGGCCTCGGGCGGGCGATGGCGCAACAATATGCCGGCGACGGTTTTGGAGTGATCGCCACCTATCGGGAACTCGGCAACCGGCTGAAGCGGGGCAGAGGTCTCCGTCACTTCGCCCTCGACGTCACCGACGCGGCTTCCTTCAAGTCACTAAAGGCTGAGATCGGCGGCGAGCCGATCCACGTGCTTGTTTCGAACGCCGGAATCAGCGGCCAGGTCGGCGAGATCGGCAGCCTCGACTTCGGCCATGCCGAGGCGGTCCTCTCGGTGAACCTCGTCGGCGCGCTCAGGCTGGTGGACGCCTTCGTCGAAAACGTCGCCGCGGCCAGCGGGCGCATCGTGCTCATTTCAAGCCGGATGGGAAGCATCGGGCTGAACGCCTCGGGCGGCGCTTACGCGTATCGTGCGAGCAAGGCCGGGTTGAACGCGATCGGCCGCAGCCTCGCCATCGACCTTTTTCCCCGCGGCGTGACTGTCGTCATGGTGCATCCGGGCTGGCTCCGGACCGAGGCCGGCAGTCCCGACGCGCCGTTCGACGCCGACGAGAGCGCCGCGCGCATCCGCGACGCGATCCGTCGGCTCGGCAATCACGAGACCGGGCACTTCATTTTCTCCGACGGGAACCTGCTTCCATGGTGAAGCGCATGCAGAGGCCCCGCCTGGAAGTGTCGGCGCTCCGTAGCCAGCGCTGGTTCGCGCGCGACGACATGCGCGGTTTCGCGCATCGGCAGCGCATGCAGCAGGCGGGCTTCCGGCGCGACGATTTCATGGGCCGCCCGGTGATCGCCATCCTGAACACCTGGAGCGATCTCAGCCCCTGCCACGCACATCTTCGCGAGCGGGCCGCGGCGGTGCGCGCCGGAATCACGCGCGCGGGCGGCTTCGCCGTCGAGCTGCCGGCGCTGTCGCTCGGCGAAGTCATGGTGAAGCCGACCACCATGCTCTACCGCAACCTGCTTGCGATGGAGACGGAGGAGCTGCTTCGCTCCCACCCGGTCGACGGCGCGGTGCTGATGGGCGGCTGCGACAAGACCACGCCCGGCTTGCTGATGGGCGCGATCAGCATGGATATCCCCGCGATCTTACTGCCGGCCGGGCCGATGCTGAACGATTTTTGGCGCGGCGAGAAGGTGGGCGCGGGCACCCACACCCGCCGCTATTGGGACGAGCTCCGCGCCGGGAAGATATCCCCGGAGGACTGGGTCGATTTCGAGGTCCGCGCGACGCGCTCGTTCGGCACCTGCAACACGATGGGCACCGCCTCGACGATGACAAGTATGGTCGAGGCGATGGGCATGACGCTGCCCGGTGCAAGCTCCATCCCCGCCGTCGATTCGGCGCACGTCCGCATGGCGACGGAATGCGGCGGACGAGTTGTCGGCATGGTGTGGGAGGACCTGCGTCCCTCGGACATTCTGACCGAATCCGCACTCCGGAACGCCGTCACCACCGCCGCCGCGCTCGGCGGGTCGACCAACGCCGTCATCCATCTGACCGCGATCGCGCGGCGGCTGGGCTTCGCGCTCGGCGCCGATGCCTTCGACGCGGAGGCTCGGAGAATCCCGATCCTTGCCGACCTCGCCCCGGCGGGACGGCACCTGATGGAGGATTTCTTCCAGGCCGGCGGCCTGCCGGCGCTGCTCAACCGCATCACCGACCGGCTCGACCTCGATTGCCTGACCGTCAACGGCGTAAGCCTCGGCGAGAACATCAACAATGCGAAATGCTGGAACGATGACGTAATCCGTGCGCTCGACCGGCCGGTGTTGGTTGAGCCGGCGTTCGCCGTGCTCAGAGGCAACCTCGCTCCCGATGGTTCAGTCATCAAGCCGAGCACGGCGAACCCGCAGCTTCACGTCCACACCGGGCCGGCGCTGGTCTTCGACTCGCACGAAGAGATGAGCGCTCGGATCGACGATCCCGGCCTCGACGTCACCCCCGACACCGTTCTGGTGCTGCGCGGCGCTGGTCCGATCGGCGGGCCCGGCATGCCCGAATGGGGCGCGCTGCCGATCCCGAAAAAACTGCTCGCTGAGGGAATCCGCGACATGGTGCGGATTTCCGACGCGCGCATGAGCGGGACGCATTTCGGCACGTGCGTCGTGCACGTCGCGCCGGAAGCGCATGTCGGCGGGCCGCTGGCGCTCATCAGAACCGGCGACCGTATCGCACTCGATATCCCGGCGCGGAGTCTCAGCGTCGAGCTTTCCGAGGAGGAACTCGCGCGCGGGGTGGCGGGCGCCTCACCCGCGCTTTCCGCGCGGCTATGGGGCGCTCTCCGAGCGGCATATGGGGCAGGCGAACACCGGCTGCGACTTCGATTTCCTGGAGGGGACGTCGCGCCTGCCCGAGCCCGATATTTACTGACGCCGCGGCGAATGCTTCCCGCTCTGGGTCAAACGCGATAGGGAAGCGACGATGCGCGACATGCTGCGTTACGGGATCATCGGCTCCGGCATGATGGGCCAGGAGCACATCCGCAACATCGCGCTGCTGCCGGGCGCGAAGGTGACGGCGATTTCCGATCCCGACGCGGAGATGCGCGAGGCCGGGGCCGGGCTCGCCGGCGGCGCAACGGTGTTCTCGGATCACCGCAAGCTGCTGGAATCGGATCTCGCCGACATCCTCGTCGTCGCCAGCCCCAATCACACGCACGCCGCGATCCTGACGGACGCGCTTTCCGGCGACTGGCCTGTCATGATCGAGAAGCCGCTCTGCACGAACCTTGCCGACGGCGCGCGCATCGCGGCGACGGCGCGCGGCAGGAAGGCGCCGGTCTGGGTGGCGATGGAATACCGCTACATGCCGCCGGTCGCCCGCCTGATCGAGCTTGCGCATTCGGGCGCGGCCGGTCCGATCCGCGTCGTCTCGATCCGCGAGCACCGCTACCCGTTCCTGAACAAGGTCGGCCACTGGAACCGCTTCGCGCGGTTCTCCGGCGGCACGCTGGTCGAAAAATGCTGCCACTTCTTCGACCTGATGCGGCTCGTGCTGCGCGACGAGGCGGTCCGCGTCTTCGCGTCGGGCGCAGCCGACGTGAACCACCGCGACGAAAGCTATGGCGGCGAAACGCCGGACATCATCGACAACGCGCTTGTGGTCGTCGATTTTTCGCGCGGCGCGCGCGCCATGCTCGAACTCTGCATGTTCGCCGAGGGCTCCTTTTTCCAGGAGGAGATCGCCGCAATCGGCGACGCCGCGAAACTCGAGGCGAAGGTGCCGGGCCCGGCGCGCTTCCTTCCTGAAGGGGAGGCGCGCGAGGCGGAATTCATCGTCTCGCCGCGTGCAACGAAGACGCCGATGCGCGAAATCTCCCACGTCGATCCGGGCGTGCTCTCCGCCGGCGACCATCACGGCTCGACCTATTTTCAGCACCTACGCTTTATGGGGATCGTGCGGAGCGGCGGCGCGCCGGAGGTGACGGTGGAAGACGGGTTACGGGCTGTAGAGATCGGGCTAGCGGCTGAGGAGTCCGTAAAGACCGGACTGCTTGTTCGGCTGGGCGGCCCGTCGGTCATCACGCCGTTGAAGGACAAGAGCGCCGGCGGCTTCGCAGCCTGAAGGGCTATTTCCGCCTGGACCCGGCCGTTCCCCGCGGGCCAACCCGCTCCCCATCCGCGCCGAAGAAGAGGAGCGGCGTCCGCTCGAGGTCGAGGTGGAGTATGGCGCCTGCGGCGATCATTCTCTGGCCGTACTGGGCGACCACGACTGTTTCTTCCGCCGTCGTGGTGCAGTGCAGGATCGTTTCCGAGCCGAGCTGCTCGACCTGCGTGACCTTGAGCGCCAAGCCGCCGGTTGCAGCAAGCACCGCCTGCTGGGGGCGAAAACCGACCGTCACACGCCCCGTGAGTCCGCTTGTCATTCCCTCCTCAACGTTCAGCTTGGCGCCGTCGGCAAACTTGAGTTCGGCCGCGTTCCAATCCCCAGGGCCGGCCTCGGCTTCCAGGAAATTCATGCGCGGCGAGCCGATGAAGCCGGCGACGAATCGGCTTTCCGGCTGATTGAACAGATCGAGCGGCGCGCCGATCTGCTCCACACGCCCGGCGTTGAGCACCACGATACGATCGGCGAGGGTCATCGCCTCGACCTGGTCGTGCGTGACGTAGATCATCGTCCCGGAGATGCGTTCGCGGAGCGCCGCAAGCTCGGCGCGCATGGCGACGCGCAGCTCGGCGTCGAGATTTGACAGCGGCTCGTCGAGCAGAAAAATCCCCGGCCGCCGGACGAGCGCCCGGCCGATGGCGACGCGCTGCCGCTGCCCGCCGGAGAGCTGCCGGGGCTTCCGCTCGAGCAGCTCCTCGACCTGGAGGATCCGGGCGGCCTCTCGGAC
>JBOHKB010000153.1:0-12287 GCA_050728815.1 Propylenella sp. | reverse complement strand
ATTCGTACCGGCGGCGCTCTCAGCACCGAACGCTTCGCGCTGGCCGCACGCAATCGCCGCAAGCAGGACTGCCCCGACCATGATTCTTTGCAGAGTCGCGCGCGGCTCCTCCCCCGTCGGAGACGGGGGAGGGGGACCATGCGCAGCATGGTGGAGGGGGCGGACACCAGCGAGGCGCTCCGCACCAGCCCCCTCCACCGCCTTCGGCGTTGTTCCCCCTCCCCCGCTTCGCGGGTGAGGAACCGGCCAGCGCCACTCGACCATGCTCAAATCCCCGAGCCGCCCATTTCATCGGACGCGGGCGGTGGGGTAGGCGGAACCGGCTTTCCGGTGCCGCGGGCTCGCGGCAGCGGCTCCGGCATCGGCATCCACCAAGTCACCTCCACCTCTGAGTAGGTGACGAGCGCCTTCGGATCGGAGTCGATGGCGATCCAGCAGGGATCGATGCCGGGACGCGGCTGCGCCCAGCGCACCACGTCCACTTCCGCAGGCCCCTGCTCGGTCGGCCGCAGCGCCACGAGCACCCGCGTCCCGTCGCGCGGAGCGCTCGCCATCGGCCGCCAATCGCTGATACCGCCGTCGCTCATCTCTCCGCCCAGACTAGCCGGCGGCGCGCGCCAGACAAGACGTCATGGTTTGCTGGGGCCCGTCCCGCCCGTCGACGGCTCAGAGTCAAGCGACAAATCCGACTTTTCCGTCATCGATGAAACCAAACCGCGGGCCGGACGACACCTTCCTGAAACAAACCGGACCTACGGCCGCAGGCGGATTGGGAGGTTTTCACATTGTCGAATGCGGCTCGGCGTCCGCGGTCTTGGCGGACGCCCCGCATCAAACACGAAATGAAGGATAGGAAATGACCCGCATGCTATTTCGCACCATTCTGCTGGCGAGCACGATCTTGAGCGCCAGCGCCGCCTATGCACACGACCAGGCCAAGCCGACGGAACTCAAGCAATTCGGCAACCTGCCGCATGCGTCCGACCTGATCCCGAGCGGGGCAAGCGTGCCGCTGTGGACCGGCCTCGGCTCACGCACGTATCCGATCACCACGTCGAGCTCCGAGGCCCAGCGCTACTTCGACCAGGGCCTCACCCTTGCCTTCGGCTTCAACCACTGGGAGGCGCAGCGGAGTTTTAGGGCCGCGCAAGCCGTCGATCCGAATTGCGCCATGTGCTTCTGGGGCGAAGCGCTCGTGCTCGGGCCGAACATCAACTGGCCGATGGAGGACGCGGCGCGCGCACCGGCGCTCGCGGCGCTTGCCGAGGCAAAGCGCCTCGCCCCGAACGCAAGCGAGAAGGAGCAGGCGCTGATCGCCGCGCTCGGCAAGCGTTACTCCGACGATCCATCGGCGGAACGCGCGGCGCTCGACCGCGCCTACGCCGACGCGATGCAGGAGGTCGCGGCGCGCTTCCCAGAGGACCTCGACATCACGACGCTCTACGCGGAGTCGCTGATGGACCTTTCGCCGTGGGATTACTGGGCCGACGGCGGCAAGTCGCCGAAGGGCCGCACCGCTGAACTGGTCGCCACGATCGAGCGCGTGCTCGCGGCCGACGCCGACCACATCGGTGCCATCCACCTCTACATCCACACGGTGGAGGCGTCCGACCGGCCGAAGCGCGCTGAGCCCTATGCCGACCGGCTTGCCGCCCAGCGGCTCTCGACCGGCCACCTCGTGCACATGCCGTCGCACATCTACTACCGCGTCGGCCGCTACGCGGATTCGCTCGAGGCCAACAAGGCGGCGGTCGCCGCCGACGAGGCCTATCTCGCGCAGGTCGAGGCGGAAGGAATCTATCCGGGCGGCTACTACCCGCACAACATCCACTTCCTGCTCGTCTCCGCCCAGATGGCCGGCGACGGCGAAACGGCGGTCGCGGCCGCAGAGAAGCTCGACAAGGCGATCTCCGACGACGTCGCCCGCCAGGTGCCGTGGGTGCAGCCGGTGAAGGCCGCGCCGCTCTTCGCGCACGCACAATTCAGCACGCCGGACACGATCCTCGCCATCCCGCAGCCGCATGCCGATTTCCCGTATGTCGTTGCGATGTGGCACTATGCACGGGGCGTCGCCTATGCGGCGCAGGGCGACAGCGCCGGGGCGACGCTCCAAGCCGAGGCGATCGCAGAAATCGGCGAAAGCGCCGACTTCTCCGGGCTGACTTCGGGAGGCGTGCCGGCGGACGATCTCCTGAAGCTCGCACGCCATGTCGTTCTGGCTCGCATCGCCCAGAGCGAAGGCAAGCTCGAGGCGTCGATCAGCGAGTTCGAGGCCGCGGCCGAGATCGAGAAATCGCTCCCATACATGGAGCCGCCCTTCTGGTACTATCCCGTCAAGCAGTCGCTCGGCGCGGTCCTCCTCCTCGCCGGGGAGACGGAACGGGCGGAGGAAATCTTCCGCGCGAGTCTCACGGCGGCGCCGAACAACGGCTGGGCCTGCTTCGGGCTGCTCGAGGTGCACAAGCGGCGCGGCGAGGTCGCGGCGGCCGAAGCGTTGAAGGAACGGCTTGACCGGACCTGGGCCGGCGACCGTTCGCTGCTCGACCTCGAACGGCTCTGACGAGAAGCGAGCCCAAAGGGCTCGGTCAACGACATGGAGCGGCGCGGTCGGACGACCGCGCCGCTCCGTTCAGCTTTGCGGCCTGATGAAGCCGACAATGCGGCCGGTCGAGCCTTCGGCGAAACGCTTCATCTCGTCCATCGCCGCCTCGAAATCCTCAGTGCGGATCCGCGCCCTCCCCTCTGGCCCATTCAGCCGCTCGGTTGCGATCTGCACGGAACGGTGCACCCATTCCTTGAGGAAAGCCTGGGTCGCGTCCTCCGACATCTTCACCAGCGCGTCGAGGTCCACGTCCTCCTTCTCGTAGTCCTTCAGGTAGTGCGCGAGGTAGCGCCGCCTGAGCGCCGCCTTGGGCGGACCGAAGTGAATGCACTGACCGATGCGGCCGGGGCGGTCCTTGATCGCCGCCTCCATGCGCTCGATCGAGTTGGTGGTGAGCAGGAAGCCTATGTCCTCGAACGGCCGCAGCCCGTCCATCTGGTCGAGCAGCTCGCCGAGCACGGAGCTGTAGAGATTGATCTCGCGCGAGGCGAAGACGAGGTCCACGTCTTCGAGCAGCACCAGCGAGGGCTGGTAGAGGCGCGCGAGGTTGAAGATGTGGCCGACCTGCGAGAGCGCGGTGCCTGCGACCGCGATCCGCGTCACCTGCGGCAGCCTGGCGAAGACGTAGCGGCAGGCGTAGGTCTTGCCGGTGCCGGGCGGACCGTAGAGGAGCACGCCGCGGCGCACGGGAACGCCGTTCGCCTTCAGGATGTCGCGGCGCTCGTGCAGATCGACGATGTTGCGGATGAGCACGCTCCGCACGTCCTCGTCGATCACTATATCCTCCTCGCCGACCGGCTCCATCCTCTTGAACAGCAGCCTCAGCTGCTCCGGTTTCTCCACGTCGCCGTATTCGTCGCGCGTGCCGGTCACGAAGGCGAGCTCGATGATCTTGTTGCGGTAGATGGAGTGCGCGATGCTGCGGTCGAGGATTTCCTGGATTGCGCGCGCGGCGAGGGCCTCGTCAAGGCCCGCTGCCTCAAGCCGCGCCTCCAGGGAATACTGGTTGTAGCTCAGCCGCAAAATCATCCGCGAGCCGCCGCGCCCGACGACCCAGAAATGATCGACCGGGAGGCTCCGCTCCTGGTCGACATCGACCATCCAGCCGAGAAGGCGCGACTGCTTGACCGGCATCTTGGCCCACTGGCTCCAGCGGTCGTGCAGCAGCGTGTTCAGGAAGACGTTCTCATGCTCCGACTGCAGCTCGGCGATCCTCCCCTCCTTCTCCGCGAACCAGTTGATCGCGCTGTGGAGGTCCGGAAGGCGGAAGGCGGGGAGCTGCTTCGTACTCACCCGGACGCGGGGCAGATTCGACTCGCCGAGCTGGCCCGCGAGGTATTCGCGGATCGTCGGCGTCTCCGCGCTGAACAGATTCTGGAAGAAGCCCATGCGCTAATCCGCTGGCATGAGCGTCTCGACCAGCCGCGCCCAGTATGACGCGCCGTAGCTGATAGCCGCGTCGTTGAAGTCGTAAGCCGGGTGGTGCAGACCGGCGGTGTCGCCGTTGCCGACGAAGATGAAGGCGCCGGGCCGCGCCTCCAGCATGAACGAAAAATCCTCCCCGCCCATCACCGGCAGATGGTTCGGATCGACGTTCGCCGCGCCGGCGACGTCGCTCGCGATCGCCACGGCCTTCTCGGTCTGCGCCGGATGGTTCACCGTTACGGGGTAGTTCCGCGAATAGGTAAAGTGTGCGGTCGCGCCGTAGGCGGCGGCGACGTTCTGCACCACCTCGCGGAGCCGCCGCTCCAGGAGGTCGCGCACCAGCGGATCGAGCGAGCGCCCCGTGCCCGTCAGTCTCGCGCGCTGCGGGATGACGTTGAAGGCGTCGCCGGCGTTGATGGTAGTGAAGGAGACGACGGCGCTCCCAAGCGGATCGACGTTCCGCGCAACGATCGCCTGCGCCGCCTGCACGATGGCGCTCGCCGTCACGATCGGGTCGATGGTGCGGTGAGGCTGCGCCGCGTGGCCGCCCTGACCATCGATGTCCACGGTGAACATGTCGGTCGCCGCCATCATCGCGCCGGGGCGGATGGCGAAATGGCCGAGCGGGAGGCCCGGCATGTTGTGCATGCCATAGACCTCGGCGATGCCGAAACGGTCCATCAACCCGTCCTCCACCATGGCGCGGCCGCCGGCACCGCCCTCCTCCGCCGGCTGGAAGATGAACACGGCGTTCCCGGCGAAGCGGCGCGTCTCGGAGAGATAGCGCGCCGCCCCGAGCAGCATCGCGGTGTGGCCGTCATGGCCGCAGGCATGCATTTTTCCGGGAGTCTCGGATGCCCAGGGCTTGCCGCTTTCCTCGTGGATCGGCAGCGCATCCATGTCGGCGCGGAGACCGATCGCGCCGCCCCGCCCTTCGCGCTCGCCCTTCAGCACGCCGACCACGCCGGTGCGGCCGATTCCCTCGACCACTTGGTCGAAGCCGAAGGCGCGTAGTTTTCCCGCCACATCGGCGGCGGTGCGGTGCACGTCGTAAAGCACCTCCGGATGGCGGTGATAGTCGCGCCGCCAGGCGACGATCTCGTCGTGCAACTCGGCGAAGCGGTTGATCACGGGCATTTCGTTGTTCCTCCTCGCGCGACCCGACTCTATGCCCCGCCGGAGCGGCGGCGCAATCACGCATCCGCCTGGCGGAGACGGCTTCGCCCCCGCTATCCACGGTCGGCTGAAACGGCGGGGGTGCGGAACCGGCAAAAATCAGGTAAAACAACGCCAGGAAGAAGGGGCCAACCTCACGATGATGCGCAGGAGGATGCGGCGCTCGGCGCTCGCTGCAGCGCTGACCGTCGTTATGCTGGCGGCGGCCAGCGCGGCGGAGAAGAGCGATCCCGTGGTCGAGGTGGTGCGCGGCCCCTACCTCGTCGCCGATGCGGAGACCGGCCAGGTCATCCAGGAATTCGACGCGCTGCGGCCATGGTATCCGGCCTCCACAACCAAGCTGATGACGATCTACACGGCGTTCCTCGCGATCCGCGCCGGTGAGATTTCGCTGAACGATGAGATTCCCTACGGCCCCAACGCCGCCGCGCAGCCGCCGAGCAAGATGGGCTTCAGGCCGGGCTCAAGCTTCACCTTGGACAACGCGTTGAAGATGATGATGGTGAAGTCGGCTAACGACATCGCAGTCGCGGTGGCGGAGAGGGTCGGTGGGAGCATCGAGGGCTTCGCCTCGCGCATGAACGCCGCGGCCGCCGAACTCGGAATGACGCGCTCGCATTTCGTCAACCCCCATGGGCTTCCCGACGAGCGGCAGGTGACGAGCGCCCGCGACATGGCGCTGCTTGCGCGGGCACTTCTGCGGGACTTCCCTGAGCATCGCTCCTACCTTGCGGTTCACGCCATCCAGATCGGCGGAAAGGTGCTGCGGAACTACAACCGGCTGCTCGACCGCTATCCCGGGGCTACCGGCATGAAGACCGGCTTCATCTGCGCCTCCGGATACAACCTCGTCGCCAGCGCCGAACGCAACGGGCGCGAGCTGATCGCGGTCGTCTTCGGCGAATACGGCGGCAGGCTCAGGAACGAGCACGCCGCCGTTCTGCTTGATGACGCCTTCGCGACGCCGTGGCGGCGGGTCGAGGTCGAAACCACGCTCCTCAACCTCACATCAGGTGAGGACTACGATTCGCCACTCGATATGCGTTCTTACGTCTGCGGGCCGAAGCGTGGAGCAGCGATGGCCGCGCTCCGCGGCGAGGATGACGATTCGGGCGATGTGGCGGAATCGCATCTGACCCCTCCTGTCTACCTCGGGCCTCCGATCCGTGTCAGCGCCTATGTGCCCGCCGACTACGGCGAGCCGGGCTTCGTGGCGCGGCTGCCGCGGCCGCGGCCGGGCGCAGAGGGCGATGCCGAAGTGCTCGACGCTTTCGCTCCGGTCGATGCCAACGCAAGCGCGTCGGGGCCGGCCGCCGCCATCGGCGCCGCAGCGGGCAAACCGCGCCCACTCGAAGAGGTGGAGCCGGAGTAGAGCTGTGCCTTCCGCGCGCAGCTGGTGGAGACCGTGCGCCTCAGCCCTTCTCGATCTCGAACCTGAGCTCAGCGCCTTCGCGGCTGCTGGCGATGAGCCGATGGCCGTGCTCGTTGCAGAAATGCGGGACGTCGATCGCCGCCACTGGATCGGTGGCGAGGAGGAGAAAACGGGTGCCGGCCGCGTGCTGCTGTATGCGGCGCGCCGCCTTCAGCACCGGCAGCGGGCACTTGAGCCCGCGGACGTCGATAAGCACCGGCTCGTCCATCTTGCGCTGAGAGTGCTCCTGCCGGGCCTCGCCTTGCCTCCGCCCGGATGCTATTTTTCGGCAATCGGCGCAAGTGTTCAACGAGGGCGCGCGGCAGCGCCCCGCGGCGAGGAAGCGGCATGGGGCTCATCGAGCGCATCGGAAGCGACTACGCCTACCTGACCGGCGTGCTCCGCACGCTCTCCAAGGTCACCAAGGTCGCCAAGAACCCGAACCGCACCTATCCGCAGGTCGTCCGCCAGCTCGTCGCCCAGTACGGCGATCGCGTCGCGCTGATCTCGGACCGCGAGACGATGACCTACCGCCAGTACGACCAGCGCGGCGACCAGTACGCACGCTGGGCGATGGCGCACGGCGTCACGAAGGGTGACGTCGTTGCGCTGATGATGCCGAACCGGCCCGAATATCTCGCGGCGTGGCTCGGCATTTCGCGCGCCGGCGGTGTCATCGCTCTCCTGAACACCAACCTGACCGGTTCGGCCCTCGCTTATTGCATCAATATCGTCAAGCCGAATCACATCATCGTCGAGGCCACGCTCTTCGGCAGCTTCCGCACCGCCGAGCAGCATCTCGACGCCGGCCCCGAGCTCTGGTGCCACGGGGCAGCGCAGCTGGGTTTCCGACGCATCGACACGGAAATCGACAGGCTGCCAAACGACCCGATCCCAGACGAGCAGCTGCCACGACTGAACATCGATGACCGCTGCCTGTTCGTCTACACGAGCGGCACCACCGGGATGCCCAAGGCCGCCAACATCAACCACTACCGCGTGCAGGGCATCATGTGCGCTTTCAGCGGCGCCCTGCGTATGAAGCCGAGCGACCGCATCTATGTCTGCCTGCCGATGTACCACACGTCCGGCGGCGTGCTCGGTCCCGGCGCGGCGCTGACCGCGGGCGGGAGCGTGGTGCTGCGCGAGCGGTTCTCCTCCTCGACCTTCTGGGACGATGTGGTCCGCCACGAATGCACGGCGTTCGTCTATATCGGCGAGCTCTGCCGCTACCTGCTGAACAGCCCACCGCATCCGAAGGAAACCAAGCACAAGCTCAGGATCGTGACCGGCAACGGGCTCAGGCCAGACATCTGGACGGAATTTCAGCAGCGCTTCCGCATCCCCAAGATCCTTGAATGGTACGCAGCGACCGAGGGCAACTGCGTGTTCTTCAACTTCGACGGCAAGGTGGGCGCGATCGGGCGCATTCCGAAATGGATGGAGCGAAAGTTTTTCGTCGAGATCGTTCGCTACGACATCGAGACCGAGCAGCCGGTGCGCGACCCCGACGGCCGCTGCATCAAATGCGCGCCGGGCGAGGTCGGCGAGGCCATCTCCAAGATCGTCAACGATCCCGCGCGCCCGAGCCAACGCTTCGAGGGCTACGCCGATCCGGGAGCCACTGAGAAGAAGATCCTCCGCGACGCATTCGAGGACGGCGACCGCTGGTTCCGCACCGGCGACCTGATGAAGAAGGACGAGCTCGGCTACTACTATTTCGTCGACAGGCTCGGCGACACATTCCGCTGGAAGGGCGAAAACGTCGCGACCTCGGAGGTGTCGGAGGCGATCACTGTCTTCCCCGGCGTCAAGGAGGCGAACGTCTACGGCGTGCGCGTGCCGGGCGCCGAGGGGCGGGTAGGCATGGCCGCGCTGGTCATCGAGGAGGAACTCGATCTCGACGGGTTCAGGCAGCACATGACCCAGCAGCTCGCCGTGTACGCGCGGCCGGTGTTCCTGCGCATCTGCCGGGAAATCGAGACGACCTCGACGTTCAAGCAACGCAAGCTCGATCTGGTGAGAGAGGGCTTCGACCCCGGTGCGACCGGCGATCCGCTCTACTTCTTCCACCCCGAGCGGCAGTCCTATGTCGTGCTCGACGAGACGATCTACGGGGAAATCTGCGGCGGCGGAGTGCGGTTTTGACCGAGGGAGCGAACGGCCCGGCCGATGTTGTTGCGTTCTGGCGCGACGCTGGCGAGAAGAAGTGGTTCAACAAGGATGAGGCTTTCGACCGCCTGATCGCAGAGCGGTTTGCGACGCTCCATACCGAGGCGGCGGCGGGCCGGCTGGCGGATTGGGGCCAGACCGCCGAGGGCGCGCTGGCGCTCGTGCTCCTCCTCGACCAGTTCTCGCGCAACTTGTTCCGCGGCGATCCGCGGGCCTTTCAGCAGGACGCGACGGCGGCAGCGGTGGCCCGGAAGGCGCTCGACTCCGGCTTCGACAAGGCGGTTGAGGCGAAGCTGCGTCTCGTCCTCTACATGCCGTTCATGCACTCCGAGGCGATTGCCGACCAAGAGCGCTGCGTCTCGCTGTTCCACGCCCATTCCGGCGCGAAGGGACTGAAACACGCGCGCGAGCATGAAGAGATCATCCGACGCTTCGGGCGCTTCCCACATCGAAATGCCGTATTGGGCCGCGACACGACGGCGGCCGAGCGGGCATTTCTCGACGGAGGGGGCTTTGGCGGCTAGAGCGGCTTTAAGATTAACAACGCCTTGAGTACGGGCGGGCGAGGCTCCCGGCTATAGGCAATGAAAATGCAGATGCTCTTTCGCAATCCAGCAGCCGTCGCCCCGGTTGTGCGCACGCAGCCGCGGCGCGGCACGTTTGCGCTGGAGCCGGTGGAGGCGCTGCCGCGGCTGGCGGAGCGCGTGAGCCGCCTCGCCGAGCGGTCGCTCGAGCCCAATCCTTTCCTGCTGCCGCAATTCCTCGAACCGGCAATCCAGGCCCTCGGCCGCAAGGGGCTCCGGCTCGCCACCTATTCGGATCGCGACGACCTCCGCTTCTTCGCGCCGGTCGCGACGAACGGCGGCCAAGTTCTGGGCGGGCGGCGGTTCAGCGTGTGGACGCATCCCTACGCGCCGCTCGGCACGCCGCTCATCGACCGCGACATGACGCGGCAGGCGGGCGACGCGCTGCTTCGCCACATGCGCCGAAGCGGACGCGGCCTCTTCACGGTCCCGCACCTGCCGCTCGCAAGCGCTACGGCCGAGGCGCTGCGCGAAGCGGCGAAACGGCACGGCTACTGGACAGTCGCCGCGCGGCAGATGCGGCCGGTCCTCTATCCCTCCGCCGCGGGCGGTCCGGACGCCTTCGACAGCATGGTCAGCCACAAGCGGCGGCGCGAGCTCGACCGCCAGCTCCGGAGGCTCTGCGAGGCTGGCGCGGTCAGCTTCATGTCGGCCAGGAGCGCGATGGAGATCGAGACCGCGTTCAACCAGTTCGTCGCGCTGGAGGGCGCCGGCTGGAAGGGGCGGCGCGGCACGGCGATGGCCCGACGGCACAAGGTGCAGGAGTTCGCCCGCATTGCGGTGATGCAGCTCGCGCAGATCGGACACGCCTCGATCGACGTGCTGCGTGTGGGGGACAAGCCGGTCGCCGCGCTCATCCGCTTTGAGCGGGGCAGCCTGTCCATCCCGTGGAAGATCGCATTCGACGAGGAATTCGCAGCGTTCTCGCCCGGCAAGCAGCTGATGTGCGACGAGACCCGGCGCTGGCTTTCAGAGAGCAAGGTCGAGCGGGTCGATCCGGTCTGCGAAGAGGACAATGCGTTGCTCTCGCAGCTCTGGCGCGAACGCGAGCCCTACGGAACGCTCTTCATCAGCTCCAGCCGGCTCGGCCTCGCCGCGCGGCTCCGCGCCGGCTATTCCAACCTGAAGGCCATCGGCAAGTCGCAGGCCAAGCTGTTGCTTGGCGGCAGCCTGCGCCGCCCCAAGACGAAAGCCGAACCGCGCACGAAGCGCGCTCGCGTCGCGAAGGCGAAACGCTAACCGGCCGCTCGTCTGCCAGACGACTGCGCCGCGCTCGGCGCTCCAGATTCTACTTTTTCAACCTCGGCCTGACCGCCGCCTTGTCGGCGCGCCACTTCTCCAAAAGCTCGCGAGCGGGCCTTGCGATCGGCTCCCCCATCAGCGCTTCATAAGTCGTCTCCCAACCGTCCTGCGCCTCGAGCGACCGCTCGAACAAGCGGTCGAGCAGACTTTCGATCGGCAGCCGTTTCAGGTCGAGGCTCCCGGCCGCGTGGCGCTCCTTGACCTGCTCAAGGAGCCTGCGGAACTCGAAGCGGAGCTCGACCGAGGTGAAATTCACGAAGGCCGGGGCCTCGATCAGGCTCTGCAACGTCACGACGACGTTGCGGGCGACGGCAATCTCCGCCGTGAACTGAAGCTTCATGAACTCGCGCGCGATGCCGTCGGTGACGTTGTCGATTTCGGCGCGCCGCTCGATCAGCTCTTTGAGGAGCGATGCTTTCTGCTGTTTCCCCGAGATCTCTTCGAGACGATCGGCAATACCCGTCTGCCGCGCCGCGATATCGGTCTGACGACGCATGAAGACCAGGAGAGCGAGCGCGAGGAAAACGAGAGCGACCGCCCCGGACCACGAGCGCGCGCAATCGAGAATGCTTTCCTCTTCGGCGCAGACCGGAAGATCGGAGAGGCCGTAGGCGACTTCCACCAATTTCAGGACGACGTAGAGCGACACGCCGACGGCGAGCAGCGCAAGCGCGTTCAGCCATGTCTTGCGGCTCGGAATCGGCGGCAACATGCGGAGTCCCGGCGCCGGTCGGAGCGCTGACGCAGGCGGCAGTTCCTCCAGGCGACCGGCCGATCTCCCCGGAGAAGCGCGCACTTTGCGCGCGGATCGCCGCCGCCGGCAAACGAACGGTTAGCATTTGGTTAAGCCGAGCCCAGGGGCCGAGCGCCGCGTCAATCTCACAGCCACTGAACGAAATTGAGGCGCTGCTCTCGGTCGGAGGGATGCGCCGCCCCGGCGGTCACCGCTTCCGTTTCCCCGGGCCTACCGGCGTTTCAGGATGCCCGATTCCTCGACGACCCCCGGTATCGCCTCATCGTTGCGTGGGGCCATGATGTGCGCGCCCGCTACCCCGGGGATTTCTGCGAGCTGCTCAACGACCTCAGCGCAGAAGCGCCGGCTCTCCGCCTTCTCGTCGGAGGCGCGCTCGAGCCGCGTCACCAGCGCCTCCGGGATGACCGCGCCGAAGAGCTTGGACCGCATCCAGCGCGCCGACTTGGCTGAGCGGGGCACCGCGACGCCTACGATCAAGCGGAACCGCTGGCTGAGCCCCTCCTCCGTGAGCCGCGCGGTGTAGCGGCGCACCAGCTCAGGATCCATGCATATCTGCGTTTGCGCGAATTCCGCCCCGGCGTCGAGTTTTGTGCGCAGGCGGTCGGGCGTCCAACCGGGCGGCGGATCGATCGGCATGTCGGTCGCGCCCAGGAAGAACGGCGCCGGCCCCTCGACCTTGCGTCCGGAGGGCAGCTCGCCGCGGTCGCGGAGCGCCGCGGCCGTCTTCAGCAGCTCGGCAACGTCGATGTCGAACACCGGCTTGGCATCGGGCTGGTCGCCGGCGCGCGGGTCGTCGCCCTTCATGAGGAGAAGGTTCTCGATTCCGAGCATAGCCGCGCCGAGGAGATCGCTCTGCAGGCT
>JBOHKB010000152.1:0-3210 GCA_050728815.1 Propylenella sp. | reverse complement strand
GGCCGAAGGCCACCCTCCCCCGCAAGGGGGGAGGGCGGGCGGATGGTTCGAGCGCTCTTTGCGCTTGTCACCGGCTTGGTTCTCGGTGCGGCGCATTCCGCCACTGCCGAGGAGGTGATCGAGCGCTTCGCTTCCGACGTCACCGTCGCGCGCGACGGCATGCTGACGGTGGTGGAGACGATCCGCGTGCAGGCCGAGGGCGACCAGATCAGGCGCGGCATCTTTCGCGACTTCCCGCTCACCTTCGAGGACGCGGAGGGGCGGGTCCGCGAGGTCGGCTTCAAGCTTCTCGGCGTGACCCGCGATGGCCGCCCCGAGCCTCACTTCACCCAGCGTCAGGGCGAGGCGATCCGCATCTATGCCGGCGAGGAGAGCGTCTTTCTCGACACCGGCCCGCATACCTACACCATCACCTACGAGACCGAGCGGCAGCTCCGCTGGTTCGAAGGCAAACCGGAATTGTTCTGGAACGTCACCGGAAATGCCTGGGTGTTTCCGATCGAAGGCACCGTCGTCCGCGTGACGCTGCCGGGCGGCGCGGAACCGGTGCGCTGGACCGCCTACACGGGGCCGTTTGGCGCGCGCGGCACCGACTTCGCCGGCGCGGTCGGCGCCGACGGCGTGCTCGCCGTGCAGACGACGCGGGCGCTTGGCCCGCAGGAGGGTTTCTCCGTCGTCGTGGAGATTCCCGCCGGCGCGGTCGATGAGCCGAGTGGAGCGACGAAAGCGCGCTATTTCCTCAGCGACAATCGTGGCTGGATCATCGGGATTCTCGGCTTCATGGCGGTGCTCGGCTATTACGCGGCGGCGTGGAACGCGGTTGGACGCGACCCGAAGGCCGGCACGATCATCCCGCTCTTCCATCCGCCCGAAGGCGTGTCGCCGGCGCTCGCAAGCTACATCCACCGCTGGGGTTTCGGCCTGAACGCCTGGCGCGCCTTCACGGCCGCGGCGCTTAGTCTCGCGGTGCGCGGGCTCGTCGTGTTCGACGAGAAGAAGAAGGGCGAGCTGACGCTCGAGCGGACAAAGGCGCAGCCGGCCGGCGGTGTCGCCGCGCTCCCGCCCGGAGAGCGGGCGATCCTCGACTGGGTGGAGAAGAAGGGAGGCCGCGCCGAGATCAACAAGAAGAACGCGGTCTCCGTGCAGAGCGTCGGCCAGAAATTCCGCGAGAGCATCACCAAGGAGAACCGAGACAAGTTCTTTCGCAGGAACACGCTCTACTTCGTCGGCGGGGTGGCGCTGACGATAGCGGTCTTCGCCGCGATTCTCGTCTTCGGCGGGCTCCAGGCGGAGTCCATACTGTTCCTCATCCCATTCGCGTTCGTTGGCATCTTCCTTGGCGTGTTCGTGGTGCCGGTGCTGCGTGGGATTTTCGACGCGTCGTCCTTTGGAGGCTCCATCAAGGCGGCGCTGTCGCTGATCGTCATGCTCGGCTTCCTGATCGCCTTTGGAGCGGAGTTCGTGAGCGGCCTTGCCGGTGGAGCAGGCACGATCGTCTTTTCAATGCTCGGGGGGCTGGCGCGCAATCCTTTCCCGCTGGCGCTGGTGCTGGTCTTCCCGGCGCTGAACGGCCTCTTCTTCTATCTGCTGCGGGCACCGACGGCGCTCGGCCAGCCGGTGATGGACAAGCTCGAAGGGCTGCGGCTCTATTTGGACACGGCTGAGTCCGGCCGGCTCAACATCGCCGATGCGCCGGAGATCACCACGGAGCGGTTCGAGGCGCTGCTTCCCTATGCGGTGGCGCTCGACGTGGAGCGGCCGTGGGCGAATGCGTTCGCCGCGGCGCTCGCCCGCGCGCATCCCGACGACCCCGATCCGATGCATCACTACCATCCGCGATGGAGCCGCGGGTCGAGCTGGTCGAGCCGCGATTTCGGCCGGAGCGTCTCTTCCACGGTCGCCGGCGCGACGGCCGCGCTCGCCAGCGCAACGCCGCGCTCGTCGTCAAGCTCCTCGGGCTTCTCCGGCGGTGGCGGAGGATCGGGCGGTGGGGGAGGAGGCGGCGGCGGGGGCGGCTGGTAAGCCGCGCCGCCTAGGCGATCTCGATCAGCCGCTCGCCGGCCTCGATCGCTTCAACGATCTCCGGGAGGAGCGGCGAGAACGCCGACCACAGCGCCTTGTTCGTAACATTGCCGAGCCTGATCCAGATCACCTGAGCCCCGGACGGATCGTTGCGCGCAAGCGCTGCGAAATCCTCGTCCTTGGTGACGATGACCGCTTCGGCCTCGACTGCGTATGCCCAAATCTCCGCGTCGGTCGCCGCACCGCGCTCGATCTCGTTCACATGCTCGGCTTCATGTCCCGCCGCGATCAAATGCCATGCGAGCGCTGGCGGCAGTTGCGCATCGATGATGAAGCGCAACGTCTAGGCCGCCCGGATGACCCGGTGATCGGCGGCGCGCGCCGCATAGGCAAGCGCGGCCGCAATGTCCTCTTCCGCGAGGTAGGGGAAGTCCTCCAGAATCTCGCTGCACGCCGCGCCGTGCGCCAACATGTCGACGATGTCCGACACGCGCATGCGCGTTCCCTTGATGCAGGGACGGCCGCCACAGATACGGGGGTCGGTCGAGATGCGGGCGAGGAGGCGGTCCTTCGCTCCGGCGCGCTCGCGCGGCGCGGCCGGCATCTTGTCGAGCTCCGACTTCAGCGCCTTGATGCGGAGCGACTTCCGCGGCGAGCGATTCCAGCGCGCCAGGAATCGGACGAGCGCGTCCATAAGCTCGCTTCCCAGGCGCGAATCGGCATCGATCGTTTCGAACCAGCGGCCGAGCGCCGCCTCGCTCTTTCCGCCGTCCGCGCTTGACTTGTAGGTGCGGAGGTATTGCGCCGCGTTGTTGTTGCGGTAGCCGACGAACATGCTCGGACCGAAGGCCCAGCCATTCGGCCGGCGTACGGCGTACCAGGCATGCACGTGGCTGAGCCGTTCCTGCAGCGCCGGGTTCTTCGCGAGCTCACGTTCGAAGCGGCCGATGTTTTCCAGCGCTTCTTCTGCGGTCTGCGTAAGGGGCGGCTTCTTCATCCGAGAGGCCTCCGAAAATTAGATCGAGAGCTAGATAAAGCTAGATCAAGAGTCGGTCAAGGCCTTGTCCGGGTTCAGGACATATGAGACGCGGGGGCGTTTCCGCTGCTGATTGTTTTGAGATACTCGGCCGGGGTCATGCCGTCGAGGGCGTCATGCGGCCGGTGATGGTTGAAGCGGTGGGCGAAGGC
>JBOHKB010000151.1:0-3808 GCA_050728815.1 Propylenella sp. | reverse complement strand
CGCCGATGTCGATGTTCTCGATCGCCGTGGCGGGGCCGGCGCCGCGCGCCACGGTCTCCTCGAACGGGTAGAGGTTCACGACCAGGCAGTCGATTGGCCGGATGCCGTGGCTCCGCATCGCCTCGCCGTGGGCGGGATCGTCGCGGATGGCAAGAAGCCCGCCATGAATAGCCGGATGCAGCGTCTTCACCCGCCCGTCCATCATCTCCGGCATTCTGGTGACCGCGCTCACGTCGGTGACGGCGACGCCTCCCTCTGCGAGCGCCTTCGCCGTGCCGCCGGTCGATACGATCTCCGCGCCATGCGCCGCCAGCGCGCGCGCCAGCTCGACGATCCCCGTCTTGTCGGAGACCGAGATCAGCGCGCGCTCGATTCTGAGGCGCTCGGGGCCGGCCATCGGTTGAGCTTGCACCAGCGGGATGCTCCTGCAGTCTCCTGGATCACGGAGGTCAACGGGCTCTCAACGAGGGCGGATCCGCGCGATAACCTCCCCCTTGAGGGGAGGTCGAAGTTCTCGCAGCGAAGCTGAGAGAACTTCGGGAGGGGGTGTTGCACGTCCGGCGCTACCACCTACTTCCGAAATTTTCCTTCGCCTGCGGCTCGGAGAATTTCGGTCTCCCCTCAAGGGGGAGGTTAAGGCACGCGCTCCGATCGGGCGTGCTCTACCACAGGGGCTTTGGGGGACAAAGGACGGGAACCGATCACGACATCAGCGACAGCCGCCACTTTGATGGAGCGTCGGAGTCCGCCGCGCTCGCCAGCACCAGCTGATGCGACGGGCGGCTGCCGAAGACGTCGGAGAGATGCACGCTCTCTTCGAGCTCGACCGGGCCGTTCGCCTCGAACCGCCAGATCGTTCCGTCGGAAAGTCTCAGGTCGAGCGCGGTTTCGCGGCCGGTCGAATGGACGCTCACGGCGTGGTGCAGGTGGAAGCGAGCGACGAAGGAGAGATCGCGCGCCGAGGGCTGGCCGGAAAATCGGTCCATGCCCTCCAGCGTGTGGCCGTCCCTGCCGAGCCTCAAGCTGCGCTCGTGCACCAGGCCGAAGCGGCGGGCATAGCCGTCATGGCTGAGCTGCAGCACGGTCGAGCCGTCGCCCGGCGACTGCCGGTGCGCTGCGAGACTGCGCGGGCCGGAAACGATCTGCGCGTTCGCCGAGGGGCTTGAGAAGCGGCAGGACGATTGCTCCTCCAGCACGGCGGTCGAGTGCGCGGCGGTGCGGCGCGCGGCCCGGCGGAGGTTTTCGTGGCGCGCGGCGGGCGCGCCGCAATTGATGATGATGCGATGCATGCCGTGCGAGAATTCGATGGAAAGGGCGCCCGCATGCGCTTCGCTGCTGTAGGCGATCGGCGGCGGCCCGCCGGCGTCGGCGAGGAGGAGGGCGGCGCCGCTCTCGATCCGCTCGTAGCCGGAATAGGTGGCGCTCGCCGCCGGCGTGCCGAGCGTTTCGTCGTAGGAGACGAGGGTGGCGACCAGCCCGCTCGCCGAAGTCACCGCCCCGTTGAAATGCGCGAACGCGCCGTCGCCATGCCGGAAGAAGCGCAGCATCGGCATCATCCGGTCGATGGAGTTCATCAGCGTTTCCGACGGGATGAGCCCGCGCGCGATCAGCGCCTGTCGGAGCGGCAGGAGGTCGATCAGGATGTCGACGATCGCCGTCGGGTTGCGCGAGATGTGTCCGCCGTCCGGGAGTATCTGCGTCTGCAGCTCGGCGTCGATGCGGTCTAGGCCGGAGCGCGCCAGGCGTTCCTGCTGCGAGAGCGAGAGGCCGATCAGCGCAATGGCGATGGCGGAGTGGAGGCGCGGCAGGCCAGGCTCGCTGGTGCCGACTGCCGAGCGGAGCATGCTGGCGTGCCGGAGCAGCGAGCGCACGAAGTCGCGGTAGAGGTCGTGGTCGGCGTCGTGCAGGATGAGCGGCGACTGGGCGAGGAAGGAGAGCGCACGCCGCGCCGTCACGTCGGCGTCCCACACCACCTCGCCGGTCGCCCGGCTGTGCATCCTGAGCCAGTCCTCGACGATCGTGCGCGCATTGGAGCGGGCGAGCGGCGTGTCGGCGGCGCGGAGATGCCGAAGCCAGCCGAACGAATGCAGCTCGCGGAGCCAGTCCTCCGAGGGCGGGCCGATGTGGAAGGGCGAGCGGCCGCCCACCTCGACGACATGGCCGGCGAAGGCGAAGCGGCCGCTATAGATTTCCACAGCGACGGTGGGATCGGCGGTTCTCAAGTCGGGCGGAGCGATCAGAAGCTGCGAGCGTCCGCCGCCCGCGACCCGGAACCGTCCGATCGGGCCGGACACCGCTCCAAGCCGCAATTTCCGGGTCAGGCGTCCCGCCCGGTGCAGGGCAAGCCGGAGCTGGTCGACCGGGGCGATCACCGACATGAAGCCGCGCGTAATCCTGTTCGAGGACCTTGGCAAGCGGCGCTCCCCGCCTCAGTTCCGGCTGAAGCGGGCCGCGAAGAAGCCGTCCATGCCATGCATCGCGGTGCCTTCGCCGAAGCCGTGGCACGGCAATGTGCGCAGATATCCTGGAGGCGTGATCAGCTGCGTAAGCCCCGCAAGTTCCGTCGGCTCAATCGGCAGGAGAGAGAAGTCGGAATGATGGCGGAGGAACGGCGCGATCTGCGCTTCGCCTTCCTCCGGCTCGAGCGAGCAGGTGCAGAAGACCAGCACGCCGCCCTGCCTTACCAGAGCCGCAGCGCGGTCGAGCAATTTGGCCTGCAGCGCCGACAGTTTTGCGAGGTCTTCCGGCGTTTTGAGCCACGCGATGTCCGGGTGGCGGCGGATCGTGCCGGTAGCGGTGCAGGGCGCGTCGAGGAGCACCGCCTCGAACGGCGCGTCCGGCTGCCACGCCAAAACATCGGCGCATTCGAGTCGCGCCTCGAGCTTCAGGCGATTGAGGTTTGCGGCGAGCCGCTTCAGCCGGTTTCGCGAGATATCCACAGCCGTCACTTGTGCGTCCGCCACCGCGAGCGCCGCGGTCTTGCCGCCGGGCGCGGCGCAGAGGTCGGCGACGCGTTTTCCGGCGACATCGCCGAGAAGTTTTGCGATCAGCGCCGCCGCCGCGTCCTGCACCCACCAGGCGCCCTCCTCGTATCCGGGAAGCTCGAAGACGCGCTGCGTTTCGCTTAGCCGGATCGTGCCGGTTGGCAGCAGCGCGCCGCCGAGCTGCTTGGCCCACAGCTCCGGCTCCGCCTTCGCCGAGATGTCGAGGCTCGGCGGTTTCAGATGCGCCGCCGCGATGGCAGCTGCGGTCGCTTCGCCGCAGGCCGCCTCCCAGCGCGCGTAGAGCCAGCCCGGCGTGTTCAGCTTCGCCGCTTCGGGCCGCGCCAGGATTTCGTCGCGCTCGCGCACCAGCCTGCGGAGCACGCCGTTCACCAGCCCGCGCGCGCGGCCGGTGCGCCGGTCGCTCGCCGCTTCGGCGACCGCGATGTTCACCGCCGCATGATCGGGCACGTCGAGGAACAGGATCTGCGCCGCGGCGACGTGCAGGATCGCCGAGAGAAGCGACGAGCCCGGCGGCAGGGGCCGGTCGAGCGCCTGGTTCAGCGCCGTCTCGATCTCGCCGCGGCGGCGGAGCGCCTGGCCGAGGATGGCGCGGACGAGCGCCCGGTCGCGCTGGTCGAGCGCGGCGAAATGCGGATTGTTTTCGGAGTCGATCGCCTGGTCGAGCGGCGTCTTCCGCTCGATCACCTGCTGGAGGATCGCGGTCGCGGTGCGGCGCGCTGGAAGGCCAGCCGGTTCTGCGTTCGCCCGAGAGCGGCTACGCGGCGGCCTGGGTACACCCGGCCTGGGCGGCGTCGGCGTCAGCC
>JBOHKB010000150.1:0-17987 GCA_050728815.1 Propylenella sp. | reverse complement strand
TCCATGAGGAGGACGCGCGGCCGCGGCGCCAGCGCAAGGCCGACCTCCAGTTGACGCCGCGCGCCGTAGGAGACGGTGCTCACCTTCTCGTCAAGCAGGTCAAGAAGCGCCACGCGCGTCGCAACTTCCTCGACACGAGCGCCGATCTCCCGGTCGGCGAGCGTGTCGCGGAACAGCCAGCTTGCCGCGGAGCCCGACGTCGCCACGGCCAGGGCCAGATTCTCGCGCACCGTGAGATTGTCGAACAGGTTGTTGCGCTGATAGCTGCGCGCCAATCCGAGCCGTGCGCGCGCTTCCACCGTGTCGGCGGTCACGTCACGCCCGGCGAGCATGATTCTTCCGGCCGTGGGTCGGATCTCGCCGACGAGTATGTTGAACAGGGTGGTCTTGCCGGCGCCGTTGGGGCCGAGAACGACCCGCCGCTCGCCCGCCTCGATACTGATCGAGACGTTGTTGGTCACCTTGAGGCGGCCGAACGATTTTTCGAGCCCGGCGGCCTCAAGCATGCTGGGCCTCCTTGCTGGTCAGCGGTGAGAGTTCCGGTCTCTCGCGGCGTCGGCGCCGCAGCCGACGGCTCTCCAGCACGTGCTCGACTTGGCCGTAGAGCCCGCGGTTGCCCAGCAAGACCACAAGAATCAGCACAATGCCGATGATCATGTGCCAATGACGGGTGAAAGAACTGAGCTGGTGCTCCAGGAAGATGAAGAAGACCGCGCCGAGGGCCGGCCCGACAAGCGTGCCAAGCCCCCCGAGGATCACCACAACAAGAACCTCGCCGGAGGTGACCCATCCCATCATGTGCGGTGAGACGAACATTGTCTGCTGCGCGGCAATGGTGCCGGCAAGGCCCGCCATCCCGCCCGATATTGCGAACGCGACCGCCTTGTAGCGGCGCACCGGCAGGCCGAGCGCCCGCATGCGCGCTTCGTTCGACCGGATTCCCACCAGGGTGCGGCCGAAACCGGAGCGCAAGATGAAGGCCGCGAATGCATAGGCAAGCGCTGCCAGCACGATCGCGAAAAGCGCGAAGTGCATGGAATTGTTGAGATCGATCGCGAACAGCGAGAGATCGATTCGCTTGATCCCTGAAAGGCCGTCGTCGCCTCCGATCGCGCGGTTTTCGAAGACGTAGACATAGACCATCTGGCCGAAGGCCAGCGTCGCCATAATGAAAAAGATCCCTCGCGTCCGCGAGATCACCGCGCCGACGATCAGTCCGAACAGCGCGCTCCCGGCAATCGCGGGCAAGAATGCGATGGCGGGCGATATTCCTTGCTTCGCCGTCAGCAGAGCGAAGACGTAAGCGCCGATGCCGAACATTGCCCCGTGGCAGAGGGAGATCATGCCGGCATATCCGGCGACGAGGTCGAGGCTGATTGCGAGAATGACGAGCGCAGCCGCCTCGGTGGCGAGCTCGCGTCCGTAGAAGCCGGTTATGGCGACGTACGCGACCATGCCCCCGAAAAGCAGCACGATGGCGACAGTCTTCAGCCGGCTTTGGTGAAACATTGGCGGCTACGACCTCGCGGGGAACAGCCCCGCGGGCCGTAGGATGAGCACGGCCGCAAGCAGAGCGTAAACGCTGACGGATGCCAGCGCCGGTGCGACAACGGCGCCGGACGTCTGGATGAAGCCGACCAGAAGCGAGCCGGCGATCGCGCCTTTCAGACTGCCGAGGCCGCCGATGACAACAACGATCAGAGTGGGAATGAGTATCTGGATCGCCATTTCCGGCGTCACCGAGAGGACCGGCGCGGCGACCGCTCCGGCGAGGCCGGCGAGTGCGCAACCGATACAGAAAACCACGAAGAAGACGCGCTCGACGTTGATGCCGAGACAGGCGGCCATCTGGTCGTTATCGACACCGGCGCGAATCATCGCGCCGAGCTGCGTCCGCGACAGCAGGAGCCAGAGGCCGAGCATGGTGAACAATCCGAGCCCGATGATGAACAAGCGATAGGTCGGATAGGCCACACCGAGGAGCGTTGTGCGGCCAGTGAGGAGAGCCGGCTCCGGGATGCTCAGCGCGATATCGCCCCAGAAGATGCGGAACAGATCCACAAACACGAACACCAGTCCAAAAGAAACGAGGACCTGGTTCATTGGCGACGCCTTGCGCATGCGCCGGACAAGGCCGACATAAAGCACCACACCGGCAAGGGCGACAGCGAGGGGCGCTGCCACCAGCGCGCCCCAATAGAGTCCGGTCAGCGTGAATGCCGTGACAGCCGCATAGGCGCCCAGGGCATAGAATGCGCCGTGCGCGAGATTGACGAAGTGCATCAGGCCGAAGATCACGGTCAGCCCGATCGAAAGCAGGAAAAGCAACATCGAAAGCTGCAGGCCATTCAGGGCCTGCACAACCCAGAACGTCATCCGGCGCCTCGCCTTCGGCCGGGATGGAATCGCGGGGACGTTGGACGTCCCCGCAGCAATTCGCTCAAACGTCAGGTGTCAGAGCGTGCAACCACTCGGCTCGTCGCGGACGGACTCTACCGTATCCAGCAATTGTTGTGTCAGTTTTCCGCCTTCTTCGACGATCTTGTAGATGTAGATGTTCTGCACGATGTTGTTGGTGGCGGGATCGATCTCCAGCGGACCGCGCGGCCCGGTGTATTGGACCTGCTTCAATGCCTCATTAATCGAAGCGCGGTCGCTTGCACCCCCCTTCACCGCTTCCACCAGGACGCGACCGGCGTCATAGCCCTGCACGGCGTACTCGGATGGCACGTGGCCGGCGACCTTGGTGAAAGCATCCACGAATGCCTTGTTCTCCGGCGTATCGAGCGTCGGGACGTAGTGGAGCGACGTGGTGACGCCCACGGCCGCGGGGCCTTCGGCGTTCAGGTAGAGCTGGGAGGTGAGGAAGCCGGAGCCGTAAAGCGGGGTTTTCTCTTTGATGCCGAATGAATCGTACTGCTTTACGAAGTTGATGGCTTCGCCCCCCGCATAGAAGACATAGATCGCGTCCGGACTGGCGGCCTGAGCGGTCGTCAGATATGGCCCGAAATCCTGCGTCTGACCGAAGGGGGTATAGCCCTCGCCGATTATGCTGCCCCCGGCGGCTTCAAACTCCGCGCGAAAGGCGTCGATCATCTGGTGACCCGCGGCATAGTCCGATGCCATCACGTACACGTTGCGGACGCCTTGGTCGTAAAGCCATCGCCCCATGGGGCGGTTGATCTGCGCATTGGAGAACGAGACGCGGACGATGTATTGGCTGCATGCCTCCCCGGTGACCTCGTTGTTGCCCGCGTTGGCAACAATCAGGGGAACCTGGGAGGAGTCGACAAAATCGCGCATGGCCGCGAGCACGCCTGAAGACACCACGCCGACCAGCACGTCGACTTCGTTCTCCAGCACGAGCTTGCGCGTCTTGGCCACGCCCACCGGCGGCGCGGCCTCGGTGTCCTCACGAGTGATGTTGAACCGGTCGACCATGCCGCTCTCCTCAAGAGCGAGCATGAAGCCCTGGTCGATTTCAGTCCCGAGGGCCGCATAAACACCCGCGTAAGGCAGGAGGATGCCCACGTCGATCTTCGCATCCTGGGCGAATGTTGCGGTGCCCAAGAGAGCCATGAAGCCCGCGAGGGCGTACTTCAAACGAATCCCCATTTCAGTTCCTCCCATGTCTCTCTTTTCCCTGTTCGACCTCATCAAGAGGCGACGAGGCACGCGGCAGGACACTAACAAGTGAGCCGGTTCGCATCAAGCAATATAATGCATAGACTCGAACTCACGCTACGACCTTCGGTGCCCAGACTGCTCAGGATACCTGCATTATCTTGCAACAGTGCGAGACAGGGGCCATAATCTGGCTCGACCTCGGTAGCGTAGTCGGCTTGGCTGAGACACAGCGGTCAGAGGGATTTCGGAGGTTGGCTTGTCCATCCAGAATGAAAACGCCGCCAGCTTCTTCGTCGACAGACATCTTTCGGAGGAAACGGCCGACAAAGTAGCCTTCGTCGAAGCAGCTGGACTCGGCCGGCCCCTCACCTACCGCTCCCTCGCGGAGGCAGCAGGAACCATGGCCGATCTCTATGAGCGCCACGGCATCAACCGTGAGGATCGCGCGGTGATGATCGTACTCGACCAGATCGAGTTCCCGATCATCTTCTGGGGGAGTTTGAAGGCCGGGATTGTGCCGGTGCCGGTCAGCACGCTGCTGACAACCGGGCTATACGCCGCCATCCTGAGAGACAGCCGCGCAAGAGTGGCCTTCGTGTCCAGCCAGCTGTTGGACGTTGTGAAGCCCGCACTTGCCGAGACGCCATTCCTGAAGGCGGTGTTCGTCATCGGCGATGCGGGCGAGGGGGACGACCGGCTCTCGTTCTGGGAAGAGCAGCGGCGGAGCGTGGTGCGGCCCGCGGTCGAGGTCTCCGCGGACGAATGCGCCTTCTGGCTGTACTCGTCAGGTTCAACCGGCGAGCCGAAGGGCGTGCGGCATGTCCATTCCAGCCTGAAGGCGACCTCCGACACCTACGGTCAGCAGGTTCTCGGCCTCAGGCGCGGCGACGTGATCCTGTCCGCGGCCAAGCTGTTCTTCGCCTACGGCCTGGGCAACGCCATGACTTTTCCGATGGCCGTCGGGGCCACCAGCGTGCTTTTCCAGGGGCGTCCCACGCCGGCAGACCTGTTCGAGGTCGCCCGCCGCAACAGCCCGACGATCTTCTACGCCGTGCCCACGCTTTACGCGGCCATGCTTCACGCCACGGAGGGGAAGAAGCCGGAGGGCTTCGAGCGCCTGCGGCTCTGCGTCTCGGCCGGCGAAGCGCTGCCGGAGGACATCGGCGAGCGGTGGCTGGCGCTCACCGGCGTCGACATACTGGACGGCGTTGGCTCGACCGAGCTGCTTCACATTTTTCTGTCCAACACGCCGGGAGACGTCGTCTACGGAACGTCGGGTCGCGCGGTGCCGGGATACGAGCTGCGTCTCGTCAACGAGAATGGCGTAGAGGTTCAGCCCGGCGAGTTGGGCGAGCTGCTCGTGAAGGCGCCATCCGCCGCCGACGGCTACTGGAACAAGCGGGAGAAGAGCCGCAGCACCTTCGAGGGCCATTGGACGCGCACCGGCGACAAGTACGAGAGGCGCGAGGACGGACGGCTGGTCTACCGGGGCCGGACCGACGACATGTTCAAGGTAAGCGGCATCTGGACCTCGCCCTTCGAAGTCGAGCAGGCGCTGATTTCGCACCCGGATGTTCTGGAGGCGGCCGTCGTTGCGCAGAATGACGAAGACGGACTCCAGAAGCCAAAAGCCTTCGTGGTGCTGAAGACCAAGCCGCCAGCGAGCGGCCTGGAAGGAGAGTTGAAGGAGCACGTCAAGAGCAAGATCGGAAAGTGGAAGTATCCGCGCTGGATCGAGTTTGTCGACGACCTCCCAAAAACAGCAACGGGCAAGATTCAGCGCTTCAGGCTCCGTCGAGCGGAGGCGGGGTAATGGCGGCGTGGGCAAGCGGCAGCGACATTTGGTTCTCCGCCGGTGGAAAGAACCTCGAGGGCCGCTGTATCGGCCCATCCCCCGAGCGGACGCCGACAATCGTGATGCTGCACGAGGGACTTGGTTCTATGCGGCTGTGGCGGAGTTTCCCCGACGACATCGCCACAGCCACCGGGCACGGCGTCTTCGTCTATTCGCGCGCCGGCTATGGCCAGTCAGACCTTGTCGATCAGCCGCGTCCTCTCGATTACATGACGCGGGAGGCGATCGATGCCCTTCCCGACGTTCTTGGTGCGATCGGCTTCAGGCGCGGAGTTCTGCTTGGTCATAGCGACGGCGCCTCGATCGCCGCGATCTATGCCGGCAGCGTGCAGGACCACCGTATTCGCGGTCTCATTCTTCTGGCGCCTCACTTCTTCACCGAGCCGGAGGGCCTCCTCTCGATCGCCGAGGCCAAGGTCGCGTATGAGACGGGCGATCTCTGCCGTCGCATGGCCAACCATCACCGCGACCCCGACGTCGCGTTTCGCGGATGGAACAACGCCTGGCTGGCCGAGGGCTTCCGAGGCTGGAACATTGAGGAATGCATCGACTACATCCGCGTCCCGGTGCTCGCCATCCAGGGACGGCAGGATCAATACGGAACCGCGGCTCAGGTAGATGCGCTGGAGCAGCGGCTCTATGCCCCCCTCGACGTGGTGCTCCTGGAAAACTGCCGGCATTCGCCATTCCTCGATCAGCCGCAGCGCACGCTGGAAGCGGTGGCGGACTTCGTCGCGCGGCTCGACCGCATCGAGGCCGCGCAACTGGAAATGGCATGAAGCTCGAGAACTACGTCGCCGGCGCCTGGGTCTCCGGCACGGGCGAGGCCCGCACGTTTATGAACCCCACGACAGGGGAAGCGCTCGGCGAGGTAAGCGACGAGGGAATCGATGCGTCCGCCGCGCTCGATTTTGCCCGCCGGCGTGGGACGCCTGCGCTATCGTCGCTGACTTTCGCAGAGCGCGCCGACATCCTGCGCGCTATCGCCGACGCCTTGAAGGCAAACCGGCAGAAATATGTCGACATCGCGCGACAGAACGGCGGCAACACCGCCAGCGACGCGGCGATCGACATTGACGGCGGAATCTTCGTTCTGAAGGCCTACGCCCGCTACGGCGCAGCCCTGGGTGACAAGCGGATTCTGGTCGAGTCCGGCCAGGACCAGCTCGAGCGCGAACCGGTCTTCTACGCCCGGCATGTTTGGACGAGTCGACCAGGCGCTGCAGTGCAGGTGAATGCGTTCAACTTTCCCTCGTGGGGAATGTGGGAAAAGACTGCGACCGCGGCGCTCGCTGGCGTCGCAAGTGTGGTGAAGCCTGCTTCGGCGACCGCCTGGCTTGCTCATGAGATGATGCGCGACGTGGTCGCAGCCGGAGTCGTGCCGGAAGGCGCACTTTCGCTCATCTGCGGAAGCGGCAGGAATCTGGTCGATGCGCTGCAGCCCACGGACAGCCTAGCGTTTACGGGGTCGGCCGACACGGGATTCCGCCTGCGTTCGAACGAAGCCGTGCTCAAGGCCGCGCCGCGCCTATCGGTGGAGGCGGACAGCATGAACGCCACCATCCTCGGACCCGATGCTGAGCCATCCTCTCCTGTCTTCGACCTAGCCGTCCGCGAGGTCGTCAAGGCGCTCACTGTCAAGGCGGGTCAGCTCTGCACGAACATCCGGCGAATCTTAGTTCCGCGGGCAGCGCTGGTTCCGTTTAGAGATGCGGTGGCGGAAAAGCTGAGCGGGATACTCGTTGGCGATCCTGCGCTGGAATCGGTGCGAATGGGCCCGCTCGTCGATCTGAAGCAGCGAACCGCAGCGCTGGATGGCATTGAGCGGCTGAAGCAGGAGGCAGAGGTCGTGCTTGGCGGTGGGATACCGGCGACGGCAGAAGGAGCCGATCCGACGAAGGGCGCCTTTCTCGCGCCCACGCTTCTGGTCTGCAACCAGCCGTCGGCAGCAACGGCTGTTCACGAGACGGAGGTGTTCGGGCCGTGCGCAACGCTCATGCCTTATGGCTCATTCGATGAGGCCCTCGATTTGGCGAACCGCGCCGGTGGATGCTTGGTGCTCGGTCTGTTTTCCTCGGATGCCGTCCTTCAGAAGCAGGCGGTGTCGAAGCTTGCCCCCTGGCACGGGCGTTTGCTGATCGTGGATAGCGAGGTCGGTAGGAACCACACCGGCCAGGCGATCGTCATGCCGCAATGTGTTCACGGGGGGCCTGGCCGTGCGGGCGGTGGCGAGGAGCTCGGCGGCGTGCGCGGCCTTCGGCTGCACATGCAGCGCTCGGCGGTTCAAGGCTCGCCGAGCATGCTGAGAGCGCTCGCTGAAGATGCCGCCGAGGCCGCGCTCTGACCGACGCGCCCGGAAGATCGTCGCGCCCGTGATCTTCCGAGACTGGGATCTGCCTCCCGAGCCGTTACTGGGAAGCGCATGAGGTCTGGGAGGCGGTGTGGATGGATGCTCGGCCGAACAGCCCAGAACGCCACTTCGTTCAAGGGTTGATCCAACTCGCGAACGCTCGGCTGAAGCTCGTGATGGGTAAGCCAAAGGCAGCGGCGCGGCTGGCGGCGATCGCCGGGCGGATGTCTTCGAGAAGCCTTTACTCGGGAAGCAAGACGATCATGGGTGTGGAGGTCGCGGCTCTCCTCGTCGAGGTTTCCTGGGCTGGGGATGCGCACTGCGGAGGGCCGGAGCAGGCGCGTGCGTATTTGCACTATAATGCATAATTCGGCTCGGAATGCGGCGTTGACGCATGACAGCGAGACCCCTATCTAAGCACTGGCAAGCCTTCTTGATGCACTAAAATGCAGGAACGCATTCGCTTGCGCCCAGGGAGGGCCGTTCGTTGACCCCACGCGTCGACTT
The DNA here is from genome assembly GCA_050728815.1 of Propylenella sp. Classification (GTDB taxonomy): domain Bacteria; phylum Pseudomonadota; class Alphaproteobacteria; order Rhizobiales; family Afifellaceae; genus DASWJZ01. The sequence goes on along the minus strand of JBOHKB010000150.1, from coordinate 9,648 downwards.
CCAGGTGGAGCCCCAAAGCTACAAGCATTGGCGCGTGGAGTACGACGGGGACATCGCCAGCCTCTACATGGACGTCGACGAGCACGGCGGGCTCTTCCAAGGCTATGAGCTCAAGCTGAATTCGTACGATCTCGGGGTCGATATCGAGCTGGCCGATATCGCGCAGCGGATGCGGTTCGAGCACCCGAAGGTGAAGGCGGTCATCCTGCGGTCCGGCAAGGAGCGTGTCTTTTGTGCGGGCGCCAACATCCGCATGCTGGCGAGCGCAACCCACGCTCATAAGGTCAACTTCTGCAAGTTCACGAACGAGACGCGCAACGCCATGGAGGAGGCGAGCCGGGAGTCCGGTCAGCACTACGTCTGTGCCGTCAAGGGCACCTGCGCGGGCGGAGGCTATGAGCTGGCGCTCGCATGCGACCACATCATCCTCGCCGACGACGGCTCGTCGGCCGTGGCGTTGCCTGAGGTGCCACTTCTTGCGGTCCTGCCGGGGACGGGCGGGCTGACGCGGGTGACGGACAAACGCAAGGTGCGCCGCGATCTCGCGGATGTCTTCTGCTCCACGGAGGAGGGGGTCAAGGGTAAGCGAGCCGCCGACTGGCGCCTTGTGGACGAAGTCGTCCCGAACTCCAAGTTTGCGGAGATTGCCAGGGAGCGCGCGAAGCATTTCGCGGCCAACTCGAAGCGCGCGCATGCGGAACGCGGCATTGAACTAACGCCGCTCAGGCGCGACTTCGATGACAGCGGAAACGTTGTCTACTCAACGCTTCAAGTCGACGTCGACCGCGACAAGCGCCTGGTGGACGTCACCATCGCCGGACCGGATACCTCAGCGCCCGCAGATGGCGACGCCCTCATCGAGAGCGGCGACGATTTGTGGCTGCTGCGCCTGGCGCGGGAGCTTGACGACGCCATCCTGCATCTGCGCCTGAACGAGCCCGAGCTCGGAACGATCGTCTTCCGTAGTCAGGGCGACCCTCATGCCGTGATCGCGCACGAGGTGAAGCTGCTGGCGCATCGCGACCACTGGCTCGCCCGCGAAATCCTTCTCTACTGGAAACGGGTGCTGAAGCGGATCGATCTGACGTCTCGTTCGCTGGTCGCACTGGTCGAGCCCGGTTCGTGCTTCGCCGGCGTCCTGGCGGAAATCCTCTTCTCGGCCGACCGCAGCTACATGGCGGACGGCGCCTTCGAAGGGGATAATCGTCCAGTCGCGACTGTCACGTTGAGCGAGGGGAACTTCGGCCTCTATCCCATGTCGAACGACCTGACGCGACTCGAAACCCGCTTCCTGGGGGAGCCGGGGCGCGTCGCGGAGGCCAGAGGTCGAGCAGGCGAGCCGCTCGAGGCCGGCGATGCAAGCGCCCTCGGTCTCGTGACGTTCTGCTTCGACGAAGTCGACTGGCGCGATGAGGTCCGGATATTCCTCGAGGAACGCGCGAGCTTTTCGCCCGACGCCATGACCGGCATGGAGGCGAACCTTCGCTTTCCCGGGCGCGAGACAATGGAAACGCGAATCTTCGGTCGTCTGTCCGCTTGGCAGAACTGGATATTTCAGCGGCCCAACGCTGTCGGGGACCACGGAGCGCTGAAGAGCTACGGAACGGGGTCGCGCGGCGATTTCGATATGAGTCGGGTCTGAGAGGGGGCCGGGCGCGTTCTGGTGGCGCGGATGTCTACGGCTTCGCCAACCCTTCAAGAGGCAAGGCATGATTGATCTGGTCAACGTCAACTACGACACGCAAATTCCAAACAATGTCGGACTATCGTCAGACAAGCGGGTGCTGAAAGCGCTGGAGAAATGGCACCCGGGTTACATCAACTGGTGGAAGGGCCTCGGCCCGCAAGGCTTCCAGGAGACCCTTGTCTACCTTCGGACCGCCGTCTCGGTCGATCCGAAGGGGTGGGCGAAGTTCGACTACCTCAAAATGCCTGAGTATCGGTGGGGCATTTTGCTCGCCCCGCCGGTCGAGGGTCGGACCATACCCTGCGGGGAGCACTGCGGGGAGCCGGCCTGGCAGGAAATACCGGGCGAGCACCGGGCCATGCTGCGTCGGCTGATCGTGATTCAAGGCGATACGGAGCCGGCATCGGTCGAGCAGCAACGCCACCTCGGCAAGACCGCCCCGTCGCTCTACGACATGCGAAACCTCTTCCAGGTGAACGTTGAAGAAGGGCGCCATCTTTGGGCGATGGTCTACCTGCTGCAAAAGTACTTTGGCGCCGACGGGCGGGAGGAGGCGGACGAGTTGCTTCGGCGGCAGTCGGGCTCTGTGGAGGCGCCGCGCATGCTCGGCGCCTTTAACGAGAAGACGCCGGACTGGCTGTCCTTCTTCATGTTCACCTACTTCACCGATCGCGACGGCAAGATGCAGCTGGAGAGCCTCGCCCAGTCCGGCTTCGACCCGCTCTCGCGCACTTGCCGTTTCATGCTGACCGAGGAAGCGCATCACATGTTCGTCGGAGAAACCGGCGTCGGCCGGATTATCCAGCGCACGTCCGAGGCGATAAAGGAAGCGGGCGTCGAGGACCCGTGTGACATAGACGCGGTGCGATCGCTCGGCGTGATCGACCTGCCCACCCTCCAGAAGAAGCTGAACCTGCACTACTCGCTGTCGCTCGACCTGTTCGGTTCTGAAGTTTCCACCAATGCGGCAAACGCCTTCAGCGCCGGCATCAAGGGCCGCTACCGCGAGGCCAAGCTCGACGATGATCACAAGCTGAAGGACGCCCAGTACCCGGTTGCTCAGCTGATCGATGGCGAGATTCGCATTGCGGACATGCCCGCTCTCTCGGCGATCAACATGAGGTTGCGCGACGACTATGTGCACGACTCGCAGGGAGGCGTGAACCGCTGGAACGCGATGATCGCAAGGATCGGCGTTCCGTTCGAGCTGAAACTCCCGCACACGGGCTTCCACCGGGCGATTGGCGTCTTCGCCGGCGCGCACATTACGCCGGACGGCGAGCTTGTGACGAAGGAGGAATGGGACAGGCGGAGGGACGAATGGCTGCCGTCGGCCGCCGACGGCGACTTCATTCAATCCCTGATGAAGCCGGAATGGCAGCCCGGCAAGTTCGCGGGCTGGATCGTGCCGCCGCGCGTCGGCATCGACAACAAGCCGGGCGACTTCGAATACGTCAAGCTTCACATGGCGTGACATTCCTTCGAACCGCTCGGGGGTTCCTTCCAGGCAAACGGGAGTTGGGGACCAGTCCCGCGGGAGGCCTGCCACGATGAATGCGCCTATCAAGCAACATCTCATCGATCCCGAGATCTGCATTCGCTGCTACACCTGCGAAGAAGCCTGCCCGGCGGGCGCCATCACTCACGACGAGAACAATGTCGTGGTGAACGCGGCCAGTTGCGACTTCTGCATGGCTTGCATCTCGCCCTGTCCGACAGGTTCGATCGACAATTGGCGGGCGGTCAGGGCACCTTACTCGGTTGAGGACCAGCTTGGCTGGGTCGAGCTCCCGCCGCAGGAGGATCTGGGCTCCGCCAATTCGGAGAGCACGATCGAAGCGCTCGACGAGACCGTTGCCGGGCTTCTCGCCGAGGCGCATTCTGGCGCGGGCGGCGTTACCAAGGCGCCGACCTCGGCCTCGAAGCCGAGCGTGAACCTCTACAACGCCAAGCACCCCGCCCTGGCGACGGTTCAGGGCAACTATCGGCTGACAAGCCCAACCGCCGACAGCGATGTGCGCCACATCATCATAGATCTCGGCGGTCAGTCATTTCCGATCCTGGAGGGGCAGAGCGTCGGCGTCCTCGCGCCCGGCGCCGACGCCAGGGGCAATCCACACACGCTGCGACTCTATTCCGTATCGAGCCCGCGGGACGGAGAGCGCCCGAATACCAACAATCTGTCTCTGACGGTGAAGCGAGAAGAGGGAGGAGTCTGCTCTAACTATCTTTGCGACCTCCAGAAGGGCGATCAGGTCAACGTCGTGGGTCCGTTCGGCACCTCATTTCTCATGCCGAACGACCCGCAGGCGAATATCATAATGATCTGTACCGGCACAGGCGCCGCTCCCTTCCGAGCCTTTACGATGCGTCGCCAGCGTACCTCACCGGAGTCGGGCGGTAAGTGGACGCTGTTCTTCGGCGCCCGTACTGTTGACGCGCTGCCTTATTTCGGGCCACTTAACAAGGTGCCCGACACTTTGCTTGAGAAGCATCTTGTGTTCTCTCGGGCGGTCCCCAGAGCCAAGGAGTACGTGCAGGATCGAATGCTGAAGCACAAAGACGATCTGGCAAGGCTGCTCAAACAGCCGAACACGTATGTCTATCTGTGCGGTCTCAAGGCAATGGAAGGTGGGGTGGAAGCGGCGCTGCGCTCGGCGGCGGAGTTCGCGGCCTGCGACTGGTCGGAGCTTCGCGACACGATGCGAAGCGATGGCCGGTACCACGTCGAAACCTACTAGGGTGACGAGATCGCTGCAAAAGGAGAACCAGTTTGGACGTTCCGGTGCATCCTCGCCAAGAGGAAGCTGAGTCTGCCGCCCATCCGCCTTACGTACACGCGATCGATGTCCGTTGGTCGGACTGCGACCCCGCGCGGATCGCCTATACGGGCCGCATTCCAGGTTTTGCACTGGACGCGATCGACGCCTGGTGGGCCGACGCGGTTGGCCATGACTGGTATCGGATGAACCTCGACCGCAACATCGGGACGCCGTTCGTCCATCTCGACATCGACTTCCGCGCGCCGGTCACCCCTCGCCATCCGCTGCTTTGCGAAGTTGCGTTGACGCGAGTAGGCCGGCGCTCGTGTAGCTTCCGCGTTGTCGGACGCCAGGACGGACGGGTATGTTTCGAGGGCGCGTTCGTGAGCGCCTTTGTCATAGCCGACGAGTTCAAGCCGATCGACGTGCCCGCCGAGTTTGTCGAAAAAATCAGCAGGTTGGTTGCTGAAGCGCCGCGCTGACCGCCGCCACGGCCGGACGCGGGGGAACCCTAGCGGTTGGTTGCGTTCTGCGAAATATAATGCATGTTCTTTATTCGGAGCATGCACTATGGTTTCACGAACGAGCGAGATCGTCACCTTTAGCGGTCGCGTTACGGCGCTCGACCGCGATCAGGCGAGAGATGCGCGAGCCGCGGAGTTCCTGAGGCTGGTCGGCGATCGCGTCCGCGCCGCCCGCTCGCGGAAAAGCATCACGCGCAAGATGCTTTCGCACGCCTCCGGCGTCTCTCAGCGCTATCTCGCGCAGCTGGAGGCTGGAACCGGCAATATATCGATACTCCTTCTGCGGAGAGTCGCTGACGCGCTGGACCATAAGATCGAATGGCTCGTCGGCGAGGAGGACCCCTACACTTCGGAAGTCGTCTCCGTGATGTCGCTCTACCGAAGCGCCACCAAGGAACAGCGGCGGCGCGTGCTCGACATCCTCGATCCGGAGCATCCCAGTCTTCGACGCTCACGGCGCACAGCCCTCATCGGGCTTCGAGGGGCCGGCAAGTCGACGATCGGGCAACTGGCCGCGGATCGTCTCGGCGTGCCATTCGTGGAGCTCAATGAGGACATTCAGCAGGCGAGCGGAATGCCGGCAAGCGAGGTGATCGCACTCTACGGACAGGAAGGCTATCGACGCCTGGAGAGACAATCAATCGAGCGCATGGCTGCGACTTACGACGAGGTCGTCCTGGCGGTGGCAGGCGGAATTGTTTCGGAGCCCGAGACGTTCAACTTCCTTCTGCGGAACTTCCACACGATATGGCTGAAGGCGCGGCCCGAGGAACACATGGCGCGCGTTCGCGCGCAGGGGGATGAGCGCCCGATGGCCGGGAACCCCGCCGCTATGGATGAGCTGCGCAACATTCTGATGAGCCGCGAGGCGCTTTACGCCCGCGCCGAGGCGGAAGTGAACACAAGCGGAAGGACCGTTGACCAGACATTGGCCGATGTTCTTGATGTGATAGAGCAGAACGGCTTTCTCTAGGCCTGAACAGATCATCTCCCCTGGAACCTTGCTTCGCGCCGCTCGAGGAAGGCAAGCACTCCTTCGCGATAGTCTGCGCTGCGTCCAACCTCTCCCTGCAACGCCGCCTCCGTTGCCAGGTAATCGTCGAGCGATGCGGCCTCCGCAGCCGCGACGGCTTTCTTGATCGCGGCGAAAGCCAGCGTAGGCCCGGTGGCGAGTCTCTGCGTCAGCGCCTCGGCCTCGCGCATCAGGATATCGTCCGCGTAGCTCTTCCAGATGAGGCCCATGGCGGAGGCTTCCTCTCCAGTGACGTGACCGCCCGTCAGGAGAAGGCCGCGGGCGACGGCGCCGCCGAGGGCCCTGGTCATCATCCATCCCGCGCCGGCGTCGACCGAGAGTCCGACGCCCGCAAAGGACTGAACGAAGCGAGCCGAGTGCTGGGCGACGACAACGTCTGCGCTGAGCGCGATTCCTATGCCGGCTCCCGCCGCGATGCCCGCCACCGCGACCACAACCGGTTTGTCGATCCCCCGCATGAGCCGGAGAAGGGGATGGTAGAGCCGCTTCTGAACGGCTTCCAAGTCGAAGGGCGCGGATTGCCTCCTTGGGTCTCTCGCTTTCAGGTCTTGCCCGGCGCAGAACGCCCTCCCCGCGCCCGAGAGAAGCACGGCGCGCACCGACGTGTCGCCCGCGCAGTCATTCAGTCGCCTGTGCAGAAGGACGAGCATCTCCTCGGTCAGCGCATTCAGCTTTTCGGGCCGGTTGAGGATCAAATGCGTCCACCCGTCGTGGTGGAGCTGCAGAATCGGCTCGGCTTCGTGGCTACCCATGGTTCTCCCGCCCTTGCGTGGTTGCGCTATCGTGCATGAGCTGCACTATAGAGCATACACAGGATGGCTTTAGAGGACTGTTTGATGGCGGTTCGCATCCAGCGCGAGGGCGACCTTGCCGTCGTTTCCATCGACAGCCCGCCCGTCAACGCCATCGGAAGGGATGTGCGCCGAGCGCTGATGGAGGCCGCCGACACACTCTCTGCCGACGCCTCGGTCAAGGGAGTGGTGCTGACCGGGTCCCAGCGTATTTTCTCGGCTGGGGCCGATGCCCGGGAATTCGACGCCGCGCCGGAGCCGCCGCATCTGTCTGATGTCGTCTTAGCCATCGATCGCTCGCCAAAGCCGTGGGTTGCTGCGATCCGGGGGGCGGCGCTCGGCGGCGGCTGCGAGCTAGCGCTCGGATGCCGCATGCGGATCGCCTCACCGGACGCCACGATCGGCCTGCCTGAAGTGAGCCTCGGCGTGATCCCAGGCGCGGGCGGCACGCAGCGACTTCCCAGATTGATTGGCCTCAAGGCGGCGTTGGACATTATTCCCCGGGGCAAGGTGCTTTCCGCCGACGCCGCATTGGACGTCGGTCTAATCGACAGGGTGGATGAAGACCCCGTCGGGGCCGCAAGCAAAGTTTTGCACGGGCCTCTGGACAAGTTCCCTTCGGTCGTGTCGGAACGTCCGCCTTGCCGTCCGGATGATGCTGCGGTGAAGGCCACGCGGACGCGTGCCGAGCGCCGCATGCGCGGCCAGGTTGCACCCCAACGCGCGATAGATCTCGTGGAACTGGCGGCGGGTGCCGAAATCTCGGCTGCCCTCGTCCGCGAGCGCCAGACCTTTCTCGAACTCCGGAATTCGGAGCAGGCGCGCGCTCTTCGGCACATCTTCTTCGCGGAACGCGCTGCGCGCATGCCCGACCGGCTCAAGCACGCAAAGCCGGTCGACCTCGCGCGAGCAGTGGTCGTGGGCGGCGGCACGATGGGCTCGGGCATCGCTTACGCGCTGGAACGGGCGGGTTGCGCAGTCACGCTCGTCGAGGCTGACGCTGGGGCGTCGGAGCAGGCGGCCGCCAATGTGAAGCGGCTGTTCGACGATGCGGTGAAGCGCGGATTGTTGAGCCAGTCAGACGCCGACGCGGGTTTTGGAGGGATATCGTTCGTCGCCGACTATGGTCGACTGCCGGAAGCCGAGCTGGCCATCGAGGCCGCGTATGAGGACATCGACGTCAAGCGCCACGTATTCCGTCAACTTGAAGCGGCGCTTGCGTCTCACGCGGTGCTCGCCACGAACACCTCCTATCTGAACGTCAATGAGATAGCAGCGGCGCTCCGGCGGCCAGAGAGAGTCCTCGGTTTGCATTTCTTCAGCCCGGCCCATGTCATGAAACTGCTCGAGATCGTACGGGCCGACCGGACATCCGACGACGCGCTCGCCGCCGGCTTCCAAGTTGCCAGGGCTCTCAAGAAGTTCCCTGTAGTCGCCGGCGTCTGTGACGGATTCATCGGCAATCGCATCCTGACGCGCTACCGCGAGGAGGCCGACATCATTCTACTGCAGGGAGCCCTGCCGTGGACGATCGATGAAGCAATGGTCGGCTTCGGCATGGCGATGGGACCGTACATGGTGCAGGACCTGTCCGGACTCGACATTGCGTTTGCGCAGCGGAAGCGCAAGGCAACGACGCGTGACTCAAACAGCCGCTATGTCCCGATCGGCGATCGGATGGTGGAGGCGGGTCGGCTCGGCAAAAAGACCGGGGCAGGCTGGTACCGCTACTCGGGCAACGACGCCGCAGCCGTCGATGACTTCGTCGAAAACCTCATATGTGAGGAGGCACGGCGCGCTGGAGTCTTGCGCCGGGCAATCACGCCGGAAGAGATTCGCGCGCGCCTAGTGGCCGCCATGATCAACGAGGCGGCAGACGTTCTCTTCGAAGGCATCGCGACCAAGGCGAGCGACATCGATCTGGTTCTCGTCCACGGATACGGCTTCCCGCGTTGGCGCGGCGGTCTCATGTTCTACGCCGATTCACTCGGGACCCGCGCTGTGCTTGACGCGGTTGAAGCCTTTGGGCGCGAGGATCCAGTCATCTGGAAACCGAGCCCGCTTCTCAGAGAGCTTGGAGCCGGAAACAGGCCCTTCGCGGGCTGGCCCTGGGGCGAGGAGCCCCTGCTACAAGGAGTCACGCGCTGATCTTCGAGCTCAGAGTGACGCACGCTGTCCCCTGGGGCGCCAGCACGTCCGTCACGGTGTGCTCACCATCCGCCAATCGAAGACCGGCATGGAAGTCGATATCCCGGTGCACGCGGCCCTTCAGCGGGCAACCTCACCTTTCTCATGACGCGCTGAGGGCCGCCGGGCTCCCGGCCGGCCTCTCCCCCATGGGCTGCGCAAGGCGGCCTGTCGGCGGCTGGCAGAGGCGGGATGCACGCCGCATCAGATTATGGCCGTCAGCGGACACAAGAACCTTCAGGAAGTCGTCACCTACACGGAGGCGGCAAACCGCGCACGGCTCGCGGGTGAGGCAATGGCGACGATCACCGACCTTCCCGAGTCCGAAAACAGAACAGCAAGTGTCAAACCTCGGTGACGAGTTTGACAATTCGGCTCCAAAACCGAATGAAATCAACGGTAGGAGAAGGAAGGTGGCGCTCCCTAGGGGACTCGAACCCCTGTTTCCGCCGTGAGAGGGCGGCGTCCTAGACCACTAGACGAAGGGAGCTGCGGCCGGGCGCATATAAGCGCTCGCCCGCGCGTCGCGCAAGGGAGTGTCCGGGTTCAGGACATGTGAGACGCGGGGGCGTTTCCGCTGCTGATTGTTTTGAGATACTCGGCCGGGGTCATGCCGTCGAGGGCGTCATGCGGCCGGTGATGGTTGAAGCGGTGGGCGAAGGCA
>JBOHKB010000149.1:0-11041 GCA_050728815.1 Propylenella sp. | reverse complement strand
CTCCAGAAACGACGCCGCGCGGCGCGGCCCGCGACTTGCGCCTTGGGGAACGAAAAGCTGCTCCCGGAGTTTTCGTCTGGGGGCGATGGAGTGCGGGCGACTTGCGCGCCTCACCGGAGGAGAATGACAATGGTGAACCCGATGCCTCCGAACGACGATCGGTTTGACGACCGGTATGCACAGGAGCCATTCGAATGGCAGCCCATGCAACGCTGGCAGCTGTGGACGCTGGCCGGGATAGCCGTCCTGCTGGTGCTTTGGGCGCTGGTTGGCTGACGCGCGGACGCGCGTTTTAGTCCGTATTCCCCACGCGCCACGTCCTGCCGCTTCCTGGCGCGTGAGCGAGGCGGGTCGTCCGTAAGTTTCCGGCCGTCTGAAGGGCGCGATCGCCGGACCGATATGACCATCGCCGATACAGATTTGAGCGGCAGGAGCGGCGAAGGCCGGCGCAGGCGGGGTGGCGGGGCAGAAGCGCGCCGCGCGCGGCGGCAGGGCGCTGGCCCGGTGCAGCTTTCATTCATCCGCCGCAAGCTCGCGAACTACGAAGTGCTCAACGAGGAGGGCCTATCGCTCATCGAGGCGAACGCCGACCTGATCCTCGAGGAGATAGGGATCGAGTTCCGCGAGGACGAGGAGGCGCTCTCGCTTTGGCGCGAGGCGGGGGCCGATGTGAAGGGCAGCCGCGTGCGTTTCCCGAAGGGGCTGTGCCGCTCGCTGATCGCCACCGCGCCCAAAAGCTTCACCCAGCATGCGCGCAATCCGGAACGCACCGTCGAAATCGGCAGGACCGCCACGGTTTTCGCACCAGTCTACGGCCCGCCCTTCGTGCGCGATCTCGATCACGGCCGCCGCTACGGCACCATCGAAGATTTCCGCAACTTCGTGAAGCTCGCCTACCAGGCGCCGGCGATCCACCATTCCGGCGGAACCGTGTGCGAGCCGGTCGACGTGCCGGTCAACAAGCGCCACCTCGACATGGTCTACGCTCACATCCGCCATTCCGACAAACCGTTCATGGGGTCGGTCACGCATCCGGAGCGCGCTGCGGATTCGGTGACAATGGCCGAGATGGTGTTCGGCCAGAAATTCGTCGCCGAGAACTGCGTGATGATCTCGCTCGTCAACGCCAATTCTCCCATGGTGTTCGATGCCACCATGCTCGGGGCGCTCAAAGTCTACGCGAAGGCAGGGCAGGGGACGATCGTCACGCCATTCATTCTCGCCGGCGCCATGTCGCCCGTCACCGTCGCCGGTACATTGACGCAGGTGCTTGCCGAGGTGCTCGCCGGCGCGGCGCTGACGCAGCTCTGCCGTCCCGGCGCGCCGGTGGTGTTCGGCTGTTTCGCCGCCTCCATCTCCATGCAATCGGGCGCGCCGACCTTCGGCACGCCGGAGCCGGCGCTAGTCTCCTACGGCGCGGCGCAGCTCGCCCGCCGCCTCGGCATCCCGTTCCGCACCGGCGGCTGCCTCTGCGCTTCGAAGGTGGCCGATGCGCAGGCCGCCTACGAGAGCGCCAACACGCTGAACGCCACGCTTCTCGCCGGCACGAACTTCGTGCTCCATGCCGCCGGATGGCTCGAAGGCGGGCTCGCATCGGGGTACGAGAAGTTCGTCATGGATTGCGACCAACTCGCGATGCAGCAGCGTTTTGCCGAGGGCGTGGACCTCTCCGACAACGGCCAGGCGCTGTCGGCGATCCGCGAGGTCGGGCCGGGCTCGCACTATCTCGGCTGCGCGCACACGCAGGCGAACTTTGAGACGGCGTTCTATCGCTCCACAATTGCCGACAACAATTCGTTCGAGCAGTGGCTGGCGGAGGGGGAGAAGTCGGCGGAGCAGCGCGCGAACGCGCTGTGGAAGAAATGGCTCGCCGACTACGAAGCCCCGTCGCTCGATCCGGGCATTGACGAGGCGCTTCAGGATTTCATCGCGCGGAAGAAGGCGTCCATGCCGGACGCATTCGCCTGACAACGAGTTGCGGAGCCCGCCAAACGCTCAGCCGAGGGATGCATGAGGGGATGCGATCCTCGCCCCGCGCCAAGGCGGTTAGCTCGACGGCGGGATGAGTGGCTGGCTGACTTCCTGGAACGCCGGCAGTGCCTCGAGCTGCGCGGTATGAGCGGCGAGCGCCGGAAAACCCGTGATCGCCACCATTCCCGGATGCGCCTCGGCGATGAAGCGCGACACCGTCGCCACGACAATGTCCGCGTGGCCCATGCGGCCGCCGAACCAATAGTCGGTCCGTCTGCTGGCGCGGTCGGCCTCAAGCGCGGCGAGCGCGCCGGATATCTGCGTCCGGCAACGATTTGCCCAGACCTCCGACATCTCCTTATGCATCCGCCGTTCGTAGAAAAGGCTGACCGCCTTGTCGCCCAACCCGGTCGCGAGCGCCGCGACCTTGAGCGCTTGATGCCTGGCCGGCTCTTTCGCCGGGAACATCCGGCGATCCCGCGGCACGAGGCTGTCGAGATAGTCGAGAATGATGTGGCTATCGGTCAGCACCTCGCCGTCGTCGAGCACGAGCGTCGGCACACGCGTCAGCGGGTTGTACGGCCTGATCTTGTCGGCATCGCCAAATGTCGACCACGGCCGGTGTTCGAACGGCAGGTTGTAGATCATGAGCGCGATGCCGACGCGGCGGACGAACGGCGAGTCGTACTGCCCGATGAGGATCATGGGCCGAGCATCCGCTCCGCTGCGTCCGGGAGAAAGGACGGATCGAAGACGGACTCCGGCGTTGGCTTGTTGGCGAAATCATAACCCACACCAATCTGGTCGATCGCACGCGCGAGGCGTTCCATATCGACCGCGCCGAGGCCGTTCGCTTTCACCGCATCGGTCACGATGACCTGCTCAAGCGCGAGCTTCAGCCGCTTCGGTTCCTTTTCTCCCCGCTTAACCGGATCGACGGAGCCGAGGATTCTTGCGGCGGTTTCGGGGTCCGCGATCGTGTCCTTCAAGGCCTTGTTGAAGGCCCGGACGAAGCCCTTCACCGCCTGCGGGTTTGCCCCGGCGAAGGCCGGTCTGACGAATATCGCATTGCCATAGAGATCCAGCCCGTGGTCGCCCATGAGCATGACAGCAGTGTCGACCGAGCCGATGCCGACCGCTTCGAGATCGAGGACCTCATTGAAGGAGAGGCCGGTGATCGCCTGCACCTTACCCTCCGCGAGCTTCGCTTCGCGCTCCGCAGTGCCGACGTTTTCGATCGTCACCTTGGATGCGTCGATGCCGGTCGCCTCCACGAAGGCGCTCCAGTACTCGAAGGCGGGGTCGGTCGCGGGCGCCCCAAGCGTTTTGCCCTCGAGGTCCTTCGGCGCGCTGACGCCAAGGCCCTTGCGCCCGATGATGGCGAACGCCGGCTTGTCGTACACGATGTAGATCGCCTTCAGCCCGGCGTCGGGATTCTGGTCGTTGAACTTGATAAGAGCGTTGATGTCGGTGAAGCCCATCTCGGATTCGCCGGACGCCACACTCTTGATAGGCGCGAGCGCCGAGTAGCCCGAGTTGAGCGTCACGACGAGCCCTTCGTCGGTGAAATAGCCCCTCTCCAGGGCGACTACGAAAGCGGCGAGCGGCCCGTCCAGCTCCGAGTCGAGCGAGACGTTGAGCAAGGTTTCCTCGGCCGCGGCGGGTGCTGCGATCAGGGCAACGGCCAATGCCGGGGCAATCCACACTTTTCTCAAGGCGACATCTCCCAGAATCTTTGTCTCTGCCGGCGCCATTGCCGGGCGTGCTGACTGCCACGCCGCGCCGTTGTCTGCAATGCGGCGGCGCGCGCCAGGCGCTCGATTCTGCGAAGCTTCGGAACTGAACTGTGAACAGGCGAGGAAGTCGGCCGGGCCCGCCAGCCCGACCGGCCGTTTCTCTGGCTTCAGGCGGACCTGCGCAGCACGGCGTTGTAGCCGGCCACGAAGACCGCGCCAGCAAATGCGCCGAACAACGCGCTGTAGAACAGCCCTTCGACCCAGGCGCGGACCGAGCCCGGCTCGGCCGCGGTGAAGAGCCCGATCCAGGCGTGCGTCGCGTTCAGCCCGGGGGCAAATGCCTGCACGATCGCGCAGATCGCGAAGAGGGCGACCAACGCGACGCCAAGGCCGAACGCCGCTGCCAGCGGCGAGAGAGGTGTGGGCGAGTGAAATGCATCGGACATGGTGGTTCCTCCAGCGGACGCCCGGCTATTCGCTGTGCGCCTTCAGCCATTCCTGCATCTCGGCGATTTCCTTCTCCTGCGCCGCGATGATCTGATTGGCCCAGGCCTTCACCTGTTCGTCGTCGCCGTACTGAAGCACGGCCTTGGCCATGTCGATCGCGCCCTGGTGGTGCGGGATCATCCCTTTGACGAAAGCGACGTCGGGGTCGCTGCTCGCCTGGATGCCCTGCATCATCGGGGCGTCCATCTTCGACATCGCGGCCATATAGGCCGCCATCGCTTCCGACATCACGCCCTGCATCATGGGCGCCGTTCCGCCTGGCGTCATCGGCATGTTTCCGCCGCCGCCCTGCATCGTGCCTGGACCCATGCCGCCCTGCCTTTGACCGGGGCCCATGGCGCCTCGCATCGTCTGCATCATGCCCATGCAGTTCTGCATCATCTGCATCATCATGGGCATCATCATCTGCATCATCTCAGGCGACATCATCTGTCCCTGAGGAGGAGCGGCGGCCTCGGGTGCGGGCGCCGCCTGCGCCTGGCCGGCCGCCGCCGGTTCCCCGGCCGGGTGGTGCGGGTCAGTTTGGGCGACGGCGAGACCGGGGATGGCGAAAAGCATCGCGGTCGCGATCGTTTTCAGGTGCGTTCTCATTACTGGATTCCTTGATCTGGTTGAGCCGCCAAGGGCGGTCGTTGTCGTTGGGACGAGAGTCTGGGGGCCGCGTCGGGACCGCGTCGGCGGTCGAGCGGCAGTCTAGGCAGCTGGGCGGGGAGGCCGCTTGAGCCGGGCGCTCGGAAGTCCCCGCGCCGTTGCGGCGAGACCTGCCGCGAACACCGGCGCGCCGTGGGGCAAGGACGCGGGAACATTAGGCGCAAGAAGGAGGCAGGCGGCGCAGCAGCTGAGCGGGGAGGTTTCACAACATGCGCCGTGCGCGCCCTCGTCGAGCGCGCCGATGCAATCCGCAGCATGGTCGGCAGCCGAAGTCGCGAAGGGACCGTCCTCGGCGTCCAGGGCTGCCGCGCCGGCAAGCGACCGCGCGTGAACGGCCATCGGCGCAGCCATCCATAGTCCGGCCACGGCCACAATCGCCGCAAGGAGCATGGCGCGGGCTACTATCCCGAGTGTCATTTCAAAAATGTCGGCGCAAATGGACGGACCGGAATTGACGCATATCAAACGCGCCGGCGCCTTCGTTCGTTCCCCGCGTCCGCCTTGAGATAATGCCGTTACAAATTCCTGCTCGGTTCGCCAAAGCAATTGGAGGTGCGGCCATGTCGGACGAAAAGGATGTGCCCGGCGTCATCGTGTTTCCGCCGCTCATCCCGCTTGCCGTCCTTGTCGTCGGGGTTCTTGTCGACTGGCTGTGGCCGGTGGGCCTGCTCGACCCGATTCCACGCGCGGCCAGGATCATCGTCGGAGTGGTCCTGTTCGCGCCCGGCTTGGCGACCGCGATTGCAGGCGACCGCCACTTCGAGCGGATCGGTACCAACGTGAACCCAATGCGCCCGGCGCTGAGGCTCGCGACCGAAGGCATCTTCGCGCATATCCGGAACCCGATGTATTTCGGCATGGCTCTTGGCGTGCTCAGCATCGTCGTCGGCTTTGCGCTCGAATGGACGTTCGTCGCGCTCATCGTCGGAGCGCTCGTCATGCATTTCGGCGTGGTGCGCCGCGAGGAGCGCTATCTTGAGCGGAAATTCGGCGACGACTACCGGCGCTACAAAGCGAACGTGCCGCGCTACGGCTGGAAGTTCTGAGTTTTAGCCGTAGGCGAGCACGTCGACGGTTTTGGCGCGTCCCCGCAGCTCCCACGTTCCGCCTTCGCGGAATCTTGAGAGGAGCGCCGCGGCCTCGGCGCCGGTTTCCTCCCTGGCCGCGTCGGCGAGCACGGTGCTGATCACGGCGCTGCAGTCGAGATCGCGCGTCAGAGCCTCGAGCCGGCTTGCGACGTTGACCGTGTCGCCGAGCGCCGCAAGCTCCAGCCGCCGGTCGGTGCCGATATTGCCGACGACCACCGGGCCGTAATGCACGCCCACTGCCATCCTGATTGGAGCCCGACCGGATCGCACGCGCTCGGCGTTCCAGACTGTGAACTCGTCGACCAGCTCGACGGCGCAGGCGAGCGCGTTTGTCGCTTCGCGTGGCCCCGGATCGATCGCGCCGAACGTCGCCATTGCGCCGTCCCCGATGAACTTGTCGAGCGTGCCGTCGTGCTTGAACACCGCGTTTTCGACGCGCGCATGGACATCGCGCAGCATTCGGATGACTTCGGCTGGCGAATGGCGCTCGGCCCAGTGCGTAAAGCCGACGAGGTCGAAGAAGAGGACGGCGGCGTCTCCCTCGCGGATCGAGGCGAGCGCCCGGTCCTGGCGCGCCAGGCGATCGACGGTCGCCGGCGGGAAGTAGCGGGCGAGGTTGCCGCGCTCGCGCTCGAGCGCCGCCTGCCGCTCGACTAGCTCGCGCGAGCGCTTCACTACGAAGGCGAGCAGCGCCGATACCGTCAGGAACACGACGATGTCCCGGATCGGGACGTTGAGGTCGACGAAAGTCGGCTGCATCATCGTGTCGAGCATCATTTCAAGAGTGTGCTCGGCCGGGAGATCGAGGACAGTGTCAGGCATTGCCGCGACCCATCCGACGGCAACCGCCCATGCGATCGCGCCGACTATCCCTCCCCACAGCACCTGCCTTGGCTGGTACCCGAAGGCCAGGCCCGCAAGCATGATGTAGAAATAGGCGAAGTTTCCGGAGCGGATGTCGAGTTGCGGCGGCGGGTCCATCGTTCCCCACGGGTTCGGAACGACGAGGGTGAAGGTGAGCAGGGCAAAGTCGAATGCCGTCTGCACGAAGGGCTGCCACCAACGAAAGAGGCCCAGCTGCTCCACTCCCCAGCGTCCGAAGCCCGCGACGATGAAGAGGGCGATCAGGAGCTCGTAGAAGACCACCTCGGGAAAAGGCACGAGCAGCGTGAGAAGCAGGCCGATGACGATCATCGCCGCGGTGCGTCCCTTGATCGCGAGCAGCCGACCGGCGGCCTCTTCGGCCTCGAGACTCCTGCTGACCCTCTCCTTGCGGCGGGACCGAAGATCGGAACCCGAGTAGGCCGCAGAGTCCAGCGCTGCATCGAGAGCCATGGCGACTTCCTCCTGTCCGCGCCGCGGACGATTCATTCGCCGGCGAGGATAGCAGCCTTGCGGTCTTTTGGAGGTGTCAGCGCGCCAATTCCGCGAAGCGCGCGTAATCGCGGAGAAGCGGACGGAACGTAGCGCGTGCGCCGTGCGATGCGGCGAGCGCTGAAAGCGCCTGGCCAAGCTCGGCGCGCGGCGTGACGTGGAATCTCGCAAGCCAAGCGAAGAGCGCTCGGCGGAACCAGTCGGGCAGCCGCTGCTGCTCGCCGAAATCGACGACGAGAAGACGCCCGCCGTCGGGCTCGACGACGGAGGTGGCCCGCGTGAGCGCATCGCGCCAGGCCGGGATCATGGAAAGGCTGTAGGAAAAGAAGACACGGTCGAAGCGCGGCCGTTGAAACAGCTTCTCCGGGTCGAAGTCGGCGGCGTCGGCGCTGCCGAGCGCAATCTGCGCCTCAAGTCCTACGTGCCTTATGTTGGCGCCGGCGGTGGCGAGCATCTTGGTGGAGATGTCGAGCCCAAAGAACCGCGCCGTGGAGTAAGCGCGCGCCGCCGCGATCAGGTTCCGCCCGGTGCCGCAGCCGATCTCCAAGACGGTCCCGCCGTCGGGCGGGTGAAGCTCGCGGATCAGCTGGTCGCGTCCGAGCAGGAAGAACTTGCGCGTCCGATCGTAGAAATGCCGCTGCCGCGTGTAGATACGGTCCATCAGATCGCGGGCTTCACTTGCGTCGGCCAGCGTCGATGGCAGCGGAGTAGTGCTCTTCATTGATTGAAGACGTAGAGGTGGAAGCCGCCGTAGATCGCCGAGCGGTCCTTGGCCGCAAGCGCGCGGCTCCGCTCCGCCTGGTAGCGCCAGCGGCTGAGGATCGCGTCGTCGACGCGGCCGGGGAGTAGCGTCGGCTCGGCCGCCGTGCGGAAAACGACGCGCGCTCCCGGCCGGGCGGTGCGGGTGATCTCGCGCCACAGTGCGGTGAGCTGCGCGTCGGTCATCCAGTCCTGCGCGTCGAGGAGCACGTATGCGTCGATGCTTGCTTCCGGGTGGTCTCTGAGCTCGTCCGTCACGGAGCGGTTGACCACCTTCACCCGTCCGGCGCGGGCGCGGATCGCATCGAAATGCTCGCGCCGCAGATAGGGCGGCAGCGGCCCGGAAAGATCCCCGGCGTAGGAGCGGCCGAAGGCCTGCCACGCGAAATAGTTTTCGGTCAGCGCGAAGCCGCAGGCGAGCCGCTCGAGCCGCTGCCTGAGCACGACGGCCATGTCGCCGCCTCCGGCGGAAGCAAGCGCTTCGTACTGCGTCGGCGGAATGCCGAGCCCATAGAGCGAGAGCCGCTTCGACGTCGCCCAGCGCACTAGGCGCTTGTCGAAGAGCGGCGCGAGCGCCGTCTCGTAGAAGCTCCGCTGCTCTTCGATGCTCTTGGCGGCCATGATCGCCTTTGGGTCGGCGCCGTAGAGACGCGCAACGAAGTGCGCCGCGCCGATGAACGTGCCGAGCAGGCCATGACGGTAGAGGTCGCGCGAGAAAAGAGTGATGCGCTTCCGGCGAACGAAACCTCCGCGTCCCTCCCAGTAGCGCTGCGTTTCGTCATCGACCTTGTCGCGCAGGAAGCGGCGGTAGGCGGCGACGTTGGCTTTCTCGTCCGCGGCGCCGAAGAAGCGATAGAAACTGTCCCAGCTCGGCAAATGTTGTGCTGCGGCGAGCTTCAGCCGGGTCAGCGCGACGTGCGCGCGGTTGAGATCGACCGCGACGATCGAGGCAGGATCGGCGGTCAGATACGAGAGGACGTTGCAGCCGCCCGAGGCGATGGTCACCATACGCGCGCCCGGCGCGACCTGAAGCGCCTTCATGTCGACGTCGGGGTCTTCCCAGATCTGCGGATAGACGAGGCCCTTGAAGGCGAACGTGAACATCCGTTCGCGGATGCCCGCCCAGGAACGCGCGCTGAACCGGTGCACAGCTTCGCCGAGCGGATCGGAGCGAGTGGATTGGCCGCCAGCGGCATCGGAGGGTGAGGCGCCCTCCGATGCCTGACGCGGCACACGCACCGACACTGGCAAGGGCGCTTCCTCCCGAATCGCCGTAACGGCGCGGAAGCTGCGTTACGCGCGGCAGATGACAGACGATTGACAAGGCCGATGCCGCGCCCTTGCGCGGGTCATTGGGGCTCGCCGGAGTTTAGCCGGAGCAGAATTGCGGCGGGAACCGGACCTGAATTGGGCGATTAGGGGTTCAGGCTGGGGGGCGAAATATACTGCCGGAGAACAGTTATGTTCACGAGGCTGAAAGCATTCTTGAACCGGCTGCGAGGGAATTCGGGCTCAAGCAGGCAGGAGAACCGCGCTCCGGGAGACGACTCGAATTTGTCGGAGCGCATCCGGGAGCGCTACGACACCGCGCGAAAGGTCAAGCCGCCGACGAGGCAGTGGCTGCGAAATCATGGGGTGCGCGAAGACTGGGATGATGTGTGGCGGGCCACGCACTGGTGATCAGAAGCCTAACGGGCCGCGTTCAGGAGCGCTGCCGTATCGACGCTAGCCTGCGTGCGCTTCGCCGCGTCCTGCGCGACGACTGCGGCGCTCGCGGGCGCCGCGTTCGGATGGGGGGTTGACCAGCGGCCCCACCCGCTCCTCGATCGACGTGCGGTCCGGGCGGGGGCGAGGCGCATGCCCGTCGACCGCGGCGCGCATGGCGGCGAGATGCGCCGCAGTCGTGCCGCAACAGCCGCCGACGATGCGCGCGCCAACGTCGATCGCGAGCCGCGCGTATTCAGCCATCAGCTCCGGCGTGCCGGAGTAGTGCACGTGCTCGCCATGCACCTGCGGGATGCCGCAATTGGACTTGGCGATGAAGGCGGTTCCCGGGGAGGCCTCGGTCATCTGCACGAGCGCATAGAGGAGGTCGGGAGCGCCGACGCCGCAATTGGCTCCGATCGCTAAGGGCTGCTCCGGAAGGTCGGCGAACAGCGGCGATAGGTCGGCGGGCAAAAGGCCCATCATGGTGCGGCCGGCGGTATCGAAGCTCGCCGTCACGGTATAGGGCATGCCGGCTTCGATCGCCCCTTGCGCGGCGGCGCGCATCTCCTCGCCTGCCGACATCGTCTCGATCCAGCACACATGGGCGCCGCCGGCTTTCAATCCGCGCGCCTGCTCGGCGAAGGCTTCGACAGCCGACCCTTCGGTGAGCGCGCCGAGGGGCTCGAACAGCTCACCCGTCGGCCCCATCGAGCCGGCGACCACGATCGTCCGTCCCGCCTTTTCGGCGACTGCGCGCGCAAGCTCAGCAGCGCGCTGGTTCACCTCGAAGACACGGCCCTCTGCGCGATGGAGTTTCAGCCGGTCGCGATTGGCACCAAAACTGTTTGTGAGGATGATGTCGGCGCCCGCATCGACGAAAGACTTGAGGAGCGCCGTGGTCGCCTCGGGATAGTCGAAATTCCACAGTTCGGGGGGGTCGCCGGCGGTAAGGCCCGCGGCAAAGAGGTTCGTGCCCGTCGCACCGTCGGCGAGGAGCACACGGTTCGTGGCGAGAAGTTCCTGGAGCAACCTCATCGGACTGATCCCTGCAGGGACGGAAAGCATCTCTGCGGAAAGATATAGAGATATCTTTATATCGTTACACGCTGGCGTCAAGTGCCTGTCCGGGTTCAGGACATGTGAGACGCGGGGGCGTTTCCGCTGCTGATTGTTTTGAGATACTCGGCCGGGGTCATGCCGTCGAGGGCGTCATGCGGCCGGTGATGGTTGAAGCGGTGGGCGAAGGCA
>JBOHKB010000148.1:0-4689 GCA_050728815.1 Propylenella sp. | reverse complement strand
GGCTCCGGCGGCGTTCGCGCGGCGCGCATCGCGGCGGGCTATGGCGCGAAAGTCGCCATCGCCGAGGAGTATCGGGTCGGCGGCACCTGCGTCATCCGCGGCTGCATACCGAAAAAACTTCTCGTCTATGCCTCCCGCTTCCGCGAGGAGTTCGAGGACAGCGAGGCCTATGGCTGGAGCGTCGGGCCGGCGGAGTTCGACTGGACGACGCTGATCGCCAACAAGGACAAGGAGATTGCGCGGCTCGAGGGCGTCTACCGCGCTAATCTCGCCAAGGCCGGGGCGGAGCTCCTCGAAACGCACGCGACGATCGTCGGTCCAAATCATTTGCGGCTCGAAAAACTGGGCCGGACCGTCACCGCCGAACATATCCTCATCGCGACCGGCGGGCGGCCCAATCCGCACCGGGCGCTCGACGGCCACGAGCACTGCATCACATCCAACGATGCCTTCCACCTTAGGCGACTGCCCGAAAAAATCCTGATCGGCGGGGGCGGCTACATCGCGGTCGAGTTCGCCGGCATCTTCCACGGCCTCGGGGTCGATACCGCGATCGTCTACCGGGGCCGCGAAGTGCTGTCGCGCTTCGACATGGATCTCCGGCGGCTGTTCCATGCGGAAGCCACCAACAAGGGCATCCGCATCCTCTGCCCCGAGATCTTCGACCGGGTCGAGAAGCTGCCGGACGGACGCCTCCGCGCGCATCTGTCCGGCGGCGGCGTCGAGGAAGCCGACGCAATCATGCTCGCGGTCGGACGCATGCCCAACACGGAAGGGCTCGGCCTGGATACCGTCGGCATCGAGCCCGACAGAACGGGGGCGATCCCGGTCGACGACTATTCCAAGACCGGCGCCGACAATATCTGGGCGATCGGCGACGTGACGAACCGCATGCAGCTGACCCCGGTCGCCATCCACGAGGCGGAGTGCTTCGTCGAAACCGTGTTCCGCAACCGGCCTACCAAGCCCGATTACGACCGGGTGCCGACGGCGGTGTTCTCGCAGCCGGAGATCGGCACGGTCGGGCTGACCGAGGATTCTGCGCGCGACCGCCATCGCAATCTCGACATCTACAAGACGGCGTTCCGGCCGCTGAAAGGCACGCTGACCGGCCGCTCCGACCGCATGCTGATGAAGCTCGTCGTCGACGCCGACACGGACCGCGTGCTCGGCGCGCATGTGCTCGGGCCGGGGGCGGGGGAGATGGCGCAGCTTCTCGCGATCCCGGTCAAGATGCGCGCCACCAAGGCGGATTTCGACGCGACCATGGCGCTGCACCCGACAGCAGCGGAGGAGCTGGTGACGTTCGCCGCGCCGACCGAGCGCATCCGCGACGGGGAGACGCTCGCGGCGTAGCTTGTTCGGGCGTGGAGTCATCAGCCCCCCGGCCATCTGCGGATTGAGTGCCGGAATAGCTTCGCGACCGGACGTGGAGTGGACAGGCCAGAACCCGACGCGAATGACCCGGAGCGGACGAAGGGGACAGCGCAACCCACTCTATTCTCGCACTACGATGAAGGACGTGTCAATGGAGCGGAGGTAGGCGCAGGAGGTTGAGCAGCCCAGTAAGGTACCGGAAGTTCGCAAAGAAACCGCTCGGCAATCAGTGTGTCTCCCCGATTGTTTTGGACCGTAGCATCGAGAGCAATTAGGCGCCTTAACACTGGTCTACCTTCTTCTTCGTCGGTTAGCCGATTAGGAACCGGGTACATAACTGGCCAGCGCACGCCATCAGTTGGGACGTCGAGCAGACCCTTACTAAACTTGTAGACTTTCTGACCTGTTTCAAAATCGCTAGCCACTGCGCTGTGGACAAGCTGCCGCCCTCTCAAGTGATCTGCATGCACATAAATGGTAGGCTCAATTACCCTTGGACGCAGAAAAGATACCGTGCGCGGGACGGCCCTTACGCCAATAAAACTCGGTCCAACATGACCGATTCGGCCGTCTCTCAGACTTACAGTTGTTTCGCACGCATTCGTAAACTGCCTATGAGTCCTATGACAATTGGGACACTCCAGCTCATTGAACATTGTGTTGCCGATTCTGGAGGGGCTGCGGTCACGACAGACGATGCAATCCCAAACGACGTCAAGGGCCTTCCCTATCGCCCAATCTGACGCCTTAGTCAGGAACATTGCGGCAAGCGCGGTAGACATAGAGCCACCTGACTGAAACACTTAATGCTATCACGTCGTGCGGACTACACCAGACCCGACCCGGCGCGCTGGCGGCTATCTTCGATGCCGGCTTTTGGGCTTCTGCGACATGGTGGAGGTCGTGAGGAAAGGCCGCCCTCCGTCCGGGAGCAGACATCCCCCGATCACGCCGGTTTACGCCTTCACGGCCTAGCCTCGCAGCCTTCCAGCGTCTCCGCGATCAGGTGGTCCACCACACTTTGCAGCGCGGCGTTCGCGGAAAGCCCTTCCTCCAGCGCGGAGTTGAACACTGCGAGCTGGCGGTCGGCGCTTGTGCCGTCCGCGGCGATCAGGCGCAGACGCTCAACCTCCGCCCGGCAGCCGAGCGCCTCGGCTTCTTCGGCGACTAGCGCGATCAGTTCCTCCACCAGATCGCCGAACGGCACGCTCTCGGCGCGCCCGAAATCGATCAGCTCGCCGCTCACGCCGTGCCGCTGCGCGAGCCAGCGGTTCTCGGCGATCAGCGCCGGCAGGTATTGCCGCCAGCGCTGGTTCTTGCGCTTCAGCGCGATCAGCATGTGCACGATCGTCAGGAACGCGGCGGCGATCGCGATGCCGTCCGCAAGCCTGGTGCAGACGTCGGTGATGCGCATTTCGAGCGTCGGGAAGCGCGCCGAGGGCCTGAGGTCCCACCAGATTTTCGACGCGTCCTCGATGCGGCCGAGCTTCACCAGGAGGTCGACCATGCGGCGATACTCGGCGGCGCTGGCGAAGGTCTGCGGCAGGCCGGCGCGCGGCAGCTCGACGGAAATCGACGAACGGTAGGACTTCAGCCCGGTGCTGCGGCCGCGCCAGAAGGGCGAGGAGGTCGATAGCGCGAGGAGGTGGGGGAGGAAGTATGTCAGCTGGCCGTGCAGGTCGATCCGGAGGTCCTCGTCGGGCACGGAGACGTGGACGTGCATGCCGCAGATGAGCATTCTGAGCGCGACGGTCCGGAGATCCGCCGCAAGCCTTGTGTAGCGCTCCTTGTCGGTGGTGACCTGCGCGCTCCAGTCGGCGAACGGGTGGGTCGACGCGGCGACAAGCCCCATGCCGTGCCGCTTCGCCTCCGCCGCTATGGTGCGGCGATAAAGCGCTAGATCGCGGCGCGCGTCGGCGATCGTCTCGCAGACGGTCGTGCCAACCTCGATCTGGCAGCGCAGGAATTCCGGCGTCACCTGCTCGCCGAGCAGCTCCCGGCAGGCCTGCATGAAGGCTTCCGGAGGGTCGGCGCGTAGGTCGCGGCTCTCCAGATCGACGAGGAGATACTCTTCCTCGATCCCGATCGTCGTCTTTGGCTCGGCCATCGTTGCAGGCCATTACGCGCCGGCGGGGAGCGCCGGCAGGGTCGCATGGCGGAGGCGGCCGCTAGCGCGTCGCGCGGAGATCGCTCGGCCAGTCGAACAGCTTGTTGCGGAAATGCTTGCGCACCTCGGCGATCAGCTGGCGCACCTCCTCCTCCCGCTCGGAGAGGGATTCCTGGCAGCGCATCACCTTGAGCAGGAACGGCAGGAGGCGGGCGAATTTGTCCTTGTTGGCGAGGAGGTTGGAGACCGAAGTTGTGACGGATTCGAGCGGCGGCGAGAGGTTGTCGATCCACAGATCGACATAGGCGTGCGGGGGAACAACGCAGCGCTGCGCGGTCGCCTCCGCCTTGGCGTAGCTGAGCACGGCGGCGCGGGCCGCCGCGCCGAGCCTGCCGTTCGGCATGGCGAGCTGCAGAAGGGCGACGACGCCGTCGCGGGCCGCGTCCTGCAGCCGGAAAAGGGCGGGAAAGTCCGGGTCGGTGTGCGGACCGGGGAGGTAGGGAGCGAGGAGCGCCACCTGCTCATTGCTCGACAGGATGCGCCCCGTCCTCAGGTCGGCAATCGAGATGACCCGGTCGAGCCTGAACGTCCGCTCCTCTTGGCGGATATGGCAGTAGGCTCTGAGGCAGGCCGGGTGGCGCGGATCGACCGCGATGCAGCGCACCGTGCGTAAGCTCGCCCATCCGCGCCCGTCGCAATATTCCAGCGCGAAGGCGACGCCGCGAACCTTGCGGTCCGTGAAGTCGTTATCGCCGTCGTGGTCGTCGTCGAGCGGAGTGAATTCCCGCAGCCGAAAAGGCGGCGCGAGCGGCATCTCGCCACGCCTCGCAAACCAGCCGACAACCCCCTCCATCGGCTCCCCCTGAGCCAACCCGCCAAGATTCGCATTGCAACACCAGTCGGGCCCACGCTCAAGGGGGTCACCGGCCGATTTGGAACTTAAATTGCCAGCATGATGCCGCAATGACGGCCGGCGCGCGAGGAAAAAGACCAGGGGAAGTTGCCGCAATATCGGCTAGTTGGCGGCGGTTGTTGATCAAGCGCAGTCAGCGGTTGCACGCGCGGAGATCCGAAGGGCCGCCGACGAACTAATTACGATTGCGGCCGGAACGATAACGCCCTGTTTACCGTCGCGTCGCACATTCCCTGGCGGATGCGGGGGAGACCGATGCGCGAGCGACGTCAGGAACGGCGCCAGAAAATCC
>JBOHKB010000147.1:0-12002 GCA_050728815.1 Propylenella sp. | reverse complement strand
CGTCGAATATCCTCGACCCGGAATTCTCGACGCGGCACGGCGGTCCAAGGGCGTGGACCAGCCTCCGGCCCGAGAGCATCGCCGTCGGCCCGCCTGGCGTTCCTCCGCCCGCGAGCCGTGGCGACCGCCACCACGCGGAGGGCGTCATCACGTCCGTGCAGTATCAGGGAGCGGCGACGCGCCTGATTGTCGACGTCGAGGGGACTGGATTGATCGTCGCTGCGCCGGCCGGGGTGTCCGCGACAGTTGGCGAGCGGGTCCGGCTCGGCTGGCGGCCTGAATCGCTGCATCCCCTGGGCGGTGGATGAGCGACGGCGTGCTCACTGACGCAGTGGTCGAGCGGGAGCGTGGCAGCAGCCGCCGCCGGCTCTCCGATTTTCTCTACCGGCGTCCGAGACTCCTGCTCGGCCTGCTCCTCGGGCCGCCGCTCATCTGGCTCGGCGTGGTCTATGTCGGATCGCTGATCGCGCTTCTCGCGCAGAGTTTTTTCGCGATCGATCCGTTCTCCGGGCTCGTCGTCTACGAGTTCACGCTAGCCACCTACGCCGAGCTTCTGAGCCGCGCCAATCTCGACATCATCCTACGCACCTTCCTGATGGCGGCGGCCGTTACGCTGGCGTCGGCGGTCATCGCTTTTCCGATCGCATATTACGCGGCGCGCTATGCGCGCGGCCGCTGGAAAGCGTTTTTCTATCTGGGCGTCATGCTGCCCCTCTGGTCGAGCTATCTGGTGCGCGTCTACGCATGGAAGCTCATCCTCGCCAAGGAGGGCATTCTGACCTGGCTCGCGGCGGAGCTGCACCTTACCTGGCTCTTGAACCTCATCCTCTCCATTCCGGTGATCGGTGGGCCCTCGCTGTCGATCAGCTATATCGGGACCTTCCTCGTCTTCCTCTACATCTGGCTGCCGTTCATGATCCTGCCGCTGCAGGCGGCGCTCGAGCGCGTGCCGGTGAGCCTGATCGAGGCGTCCGGCGATCTCGGCGCGCAACCGGCGCAGACGTTTCGCAACGTGATCTTCCCGCTCGCGCTGCCGGGTCTCGTGGCGGGGTCGATCTTCACTTTCTCGCTGACGCTCGGCGACTATATCATCCCGCAGATCGTCGGCTCGTCGCGCCTCTTCATCGGGCAGGCGGTCTACGCGCACCAGGGAACGGCAGGAAACATTCCGCTCGCCGCGGCCTTCACGGTCGTGCCGATCGCGATCATGGCGATCTACCTCACGATCGCGAAGCGCATGGGGGCGTTCGATGCGCTGTGAGGCTCATGAGTAACGGTCCGCGGGCGTCGATCTCGCTGAAGCTCGCCGCCGGTGCGGGGCTGCTCTTTTTGCACCTGCCGCTGGCGCTGATCCTTCTTTACGCCTTCACCACCGAGGAGAAGAGCTACACCTTCCCGCCGCCCGGCTATACGCTGCGCTGGTTCGCGGTGGCCTGGGGCCGGCAGGACATATGGGACGCGATCTATCTCAGCGTCCGCGTCGCCGCCGTCTCGACGTTGATCGCCATCCTGCTCGGAACGCTCGCCGCAGCCGCCGTCAGTCGCTCGCGCTTCTTCGGGCGCGAGTCGATCTCGCTTCTCCTCGTGCTCCCGATCGCGCTTCCCGGCATCATCACCGGCATCTCCCTTCGCTCCGCTTTCGCGCTCGGCGATGTCCCCTTCTCGTTCTGGACCATCGTGCTCGGGCACGCGACTTTCTGCGTGGTCGTCGTCTACAACAATGCGGTCGCGCGACTCAGGCGCACGTCGGGGTCGCTGATCGAGGCGTCGATGGACCTAGGCGCCGACGGGTTCCAGACTTTTCGCTACGTGCTCCTGCCCAATCTCGGAACTGCGCTGCTAGCCGGCGGCATGCTCGCCTTCGCGCTCTCCTTCGACGAAGTGATCGTGACGACGTTCACCGCCGGGCAGCAGACCACGCTCCCGATCTGGATGCTGACGGAGCTGGTTCGCCCGCGGCAGCGGCCGGTCACCAACGTGGTTGCCGTCTTCGTCATCGCCGTCACCTTCTTGCCGATCCTCGCCGCGTTCTACCTGACGCGCGAGGGCGAGCACGTGGCGGGCCATGGGAAATGATCGTCGGGGGAACAACTTGTGCACCAGGCTGTATCGTCATTGCCGGACTCGATCAGACTCGATCCGGCAATCCATTCCGTGACCGTCGCCCAACCCGAAGCGTTACGGAATGGATGCCACGATCAAGCCGTGGCATGACGACAATTCTGGAGGGCCGGCGCATGCCGGGGCGCATCCGTAGAGAATCGGAGGGGGAAGCCATGCAGGCGGAAATGCTGATCGGGTCGAAATTCGCCAGGGGCAAGGGCGAGGCCGAGCCAGTGATCAACCCGCGCACCGGCGCGAAGATCGTCAACCTCAAGGAGGCATCGCCCGAGCAGGTGGATCAGGCGGTGACTGCCGCGTCGAGGGCGTTCCAGCGCTGGTCGCGCACCACGCCGGCGCAGAGGGCGGCGCTGATGTTCAAGCTCGCCGACCGCATAGAGGCGGAAGCAGCGGACTTCGCAGCGCTCGAAGCGCAGAATTGCGGCAAGCCAATCAACGCCGTGAAGAACGACGAAATGCCGGCGATCCTCGATTGCCTGCGCTTCTTCGCTGGGGCAGCGCGCGTGATGCCGGGAAGCGCCACGGCGGAATACATGCCGGGCTTCACCTCGATGATCCGCCGCGACCCTATCGGCGTCGTCGGCTCGATCACGCCGTGGAACTACCCGCTGATGATGGCGGTGTGGAAGATTTCGCCTGCGCTGATGGCCGGCAACACGGTGGTTCTGAAGCCCTCGGAGATGACGCCGCTGACGACGCTGAGGCTCGCCCGGCTCATCGCAGAAATCTATCCGGAGGGCGTGTTGAACGTCGTGGTCGGGCGCGGCGCGACGACCGGCAACGCGCTCATCAATCATCCGGGCGTGCAGATGATTTCGCTCACCGGCTCGATCGCGACGGGGCAGAAGGTGCTGGAAGCCGCATCGAAGTCTATCAAGCGCACGCATCTCGAGCTCGGCGGCAAGGCGCCGGTGATCGTGTTCGACGACGCTGACCTGAATGCGGTCGTCTCGGGCCTGAAGGCATTCTCCTTCTACAATGCAGGACAGGACTGCACCGCCGCCTCGCGCGTCTACGCCGGCGGAAAGATCTACGACCGGCTCGTCGCCGACCTCGCCTCGGCGGCCTCCTCCATCCGCTACGCGCGGCCGGACGATTCCGAGAACGAGATCGGGCCGCTCATCTCATCGCGCCAGCGCGAGCGAGTCTCCGGCTTCGTCGAGCGCGCCGCGAAGCTGAAGCACGTCGAGGTCGCGACAGGCGGCAAACCCGGAAAAGGCAAGGGTTTCTACTACGAGCCGACGGTCGTCGCGGGCGCAAAGCAGGCAGACGAGATCGTCCGCCGCGAGGTTTTTGGGCCAGTCGTTTCGGTGACCCGCTTCGACGATGTCGGGCAGGCGATCGCCTGGGCGAACGATTCCGACTACGGCCTCGCCTCATCGGTGTGGACGAACGACATCGGCAAGGCGATGACGGTCGCCGCGCGCCTCCAATACGGCTGCACCTGGGTCAACTGCCACTTCAACCTGACCAACGAAATGCCGCATGGCGGCTTCAAGCAGTCGGGCTACGGCAAGGATCTGTCGATCTACGCGCTCGAGGACTATACGGTCGCCCGGCACGTGATGGTGAAGCTCGCTTAGCTCTTAGCCGAACACGCGCTGGCGCTCGCCGGTCTCGGCGGAGCGGAGGAGCGCGTCGATCAAGCGATGCACCTTCAGCGCCTCGCGCCCGCTGACGCGCGGGTCGCGGCCGATGGCGATCGCATCGAGAAAATCGGCGAGCACCGCGCGGTGGTGATCGTGCGGAAAGGCCATCGGATCGGCCCCTGCCCCGCCGCCCAGACCGCCGTCGTCCTTTTCCACTTTGCTTCCGTCATGGAAGCTCACCGAGAGCGTGGCTCCGTCAAGCCGCGCCATGCCTTTCGTGCCGATCAGCTCGACCGCGTCGGGATGGCCGGGGAACGCGCAGGTCGTCGCGCTGATCGTGCCAAGCACGCCGTTGGCATAGCGGATGGCGCCCATCGCAACGTCCTCGGTTTCCATGCGATGCACAGCGCTCGTGGTGCAATAGGCCGTGACCTCGTCGGGCAGGCCGGCGAGCGCGATCAAGAGGTCGAGCGTGTGGATCGCCTGCGTGATGAGCACGCCGCCGCCGTCGCGCGCCTTTGTCCCGCGTCCGGGCTGGTCGTAATAGCTCTGCGGACGCCAATTGTGCAGCCGCGCTGAGGCGACGACGAGCGGGCCCAGCCGGTTCTCCCGGAGCAATTCGGCGAGGGCGACGCTGATCGGGCGGAACCGATGCTGCAGCACGACACCGAGCATGACGTTGGCCGTCTCCGAAGCGGCGACCAGCTCCTCAGCGCGCTGAAGCGTGATTTCCAGAGGCTTCTCGAGCAAGATGTGTTTTCCGGCGGCGGCCGCGCGCCGCACCAGATCGAGGTGCGTGTTCGGCGGGGTCAGAATCATCACTGCATCGATGCTGCTGTCGGAGAGGATCGCATCGAGGTTCTCCACGGCCGGCAGGCTATGCTTCTCGGCGAAGGTTCTGCGCCTTTCGGCAGAGGGGCTGTAGACGGCAGCGACTTCCACGCGGCCCCGCAGATCGTTCAGGCTCTTCACATGCGGCGCCGACGCCATGCCGAGCCCAATGATCGCGAGACGAACCTTTGGCATCGCCCTTCCTCCTTCGCAGCGTCCGGATGAGTATCTGGGACGAGCCTGCCGCAGCGCATCAGCGTCGCCTTCCGCCGATAAAGTCCGCGGCCGCCTCCCGCAACCCTGCAGCAACCGCAGAGTTGGACAACGGGCAAATTTCTTCGGACTGCGCGCGCGCACGACCACATTTTCAACCAGCGGACGCATCACCAAAAAACCCGATTTGGAACGAGCGTAAGGTGAGCGCTGATAGACAGCTGGCCCTTCCTTGTCCGCCGAGGCAGTCTTCCGCGCAAAGGGGCTAAATCGCTGCAAATAGGCACTTTTTCTCGTCAATACGGACGACCTTGCGAGCATATGTCGCAAGATCGCCATCAGAGAAACATTTCTCGTCCAATTTGGCCCTTTGTTTGCCACGTTCGCTGCCTCCACTAAGACGAGCAGCGCTTCCCGGCTAAGAATCCCGAGAAACCTGCTCGCGTGGGGAGGGGCGGCCTGCAAGAAGCCGTTCCCGCGCAGGCGTCAGACAGGCGTTGCCAGGGGCGGAGCGGATGCGGGCTCGTCCGATGATCGACGCGTGGGCGGTGCCCGGCATCGAGGCGGTCGAAGCGTGGGAATCGCGGCGGCTGGCGCGGCTCCCGGTGCCCGGACTTGCCGGCGACCTGCACCATGACATGGGACGGAGCGCGCTTTCGGTGCGCATCACCGGGTCGCTCAACGGCGACGAGGCGCGCGACACGTTTCTGAAGGACCTCCGCGAGCGCTATCATGCCGGCGAGCCGGTCGATTTCGTCGCCGACATCATGACGGAATCGGAGCTCGAGCGCGTCGTCATCGTGCATTTCGACCTGGCGGAGAAGGCAGGCGATCCCGACGGCTTCCGCTACGACATCGTGCTTCGCGAATACGTCGAGCCGCCGGAGCCGCCGGGTTTCGGACTCGGCCTCGACGAACTCGGGCTCGACGACCTTGGCCTCGACATCGATCTCGGCCTCGACCTGCTCGACCTGCCCGGCCTGCTCGACGTTCCCGACATCGGTCCGCTCCTCGAACCGGTCACGGCGGCGGCGGCGGAGCTAGGCGAAGCGCTGCAGGGCGCGGGCGAGCTGCTGTCGCCGCTCGACAACCTCCTGGGCGAGTAGCGGCGATGGCCCTGCAAGCGGAACTCACGGTCAAGCTCGACGTGTCGGGTCCGCAAGGCACCTTTGCCGCCGACCTCAGCGGCGTGCTCGGCGCGCTCGACACGATCGACCTGCCGCTCGACCCCTCGGCAGTCGGGGACATCGTCTCGATCGCCGGCAGCATCGATCTGTCGAACCTCGGCGCTACGGCGGAAACGCTCGCCGGGCAGATCCGCGGCGTCGCTGGCGAGCTCCCGGTCGCGGGCGATCTTGTCGGCACTGTCGGCGGAATTCTCGACACCGCCGACCTCTTCGCCTCAGCCGACCTCGATGCCGCCGTTATCGGCCTGATCGACCGGCTTTCGGTCGAATTGGACAATCTCGAGGGCGGAGCGTTCGGCGCGTTCCTGCGCATCGGCGCTCTGCTCAAGAGCGCGCCCGAAATCAACCTGCTCAAAAATCTCTACGGCGTCTTCGCGGATCTGGGCGGGGCACCTGCGTTGGGCGAGGTTACGCTGCCGGAGGTGCTCCCGGCGCTTGCCGCCGCCATCCGCACGCTCGGCGTGCTGATGAGCCTGGAGGCGCGGCTCGCCGAAGCCGAGCGCGTCGCGCAGGCGGCGAACGGCCGGCTCAACCTCACCGCGCTGCTGGAGCGCGAGGCCGCGCTCCGCGCGCAAATCGATGCGCTTGCGGCGGCGGTCGCGGCCACGAATGTCGCCGATCTCGCGGCCGTCGAGTTGACCGCGCGCGACGTCGCCAAGGCGCATCTCGACTTGCAGGCTTTTCTCGAAGACATGGCGAATGCGATGGCTTTTGCCCAGTCGGCGATCGCCTATCTCGACTTTCCGCGCCTTCTCGCCGACGTCGAGGCGCTGCTCGGCGAAGTGCGGGCGGAGGACCTTTCGATCGTCGAGCGCGCGGTCGCCGATCTTGCCGGCAAGGTCGGCCCCCTCCTTTCGCTCAATCTCGGCGGCGCGCCGAAGTTCACGCTCGACACGCTGCTGACGCAGGTCGAGACGCAGGCGTCAGCGCTGGCGGGGAAGATCGAGGACGCCGACCTCTCGGGGCTGACCGGGCCGGTCGAATCGCTCCTCGCCGAGGTCACGCGCGTGCCTGCGGAAATCGGCGCAAAGATCGGAGACGTGAAGCTCGCCGTCGCCGCTGCGCTCAAGCGGGTCTCCGATGCCGTGAAGGCAGTGCCGTTCGACACGGTCGCGTCCGCGATCGAAAGCGGCGCAGACGCGGTCGGGGATGCGCTCGGCGAGGTGACCGACCTGCTCGGATCGATCGACGCGGCGCTCGGCACGGCGGTCGCAAAGCTGCAGACGGCGCTCGACGACGCGGAGGCGGCGGTCGACGCCTTCGCCGACGGGATCGAAGCCGTCTTCGCAGATGCGGCCGCGTTCGTCGACGGGCTCAACCTCGATCAGGTTTCTGGCCAGATCGCCGACGGCATCAACGGCTTCTCCGCGACGATCGGCAAGGCCGACCTCGCGCCGCATTTCTCGACCGCGACCGGGGCCATCAACACCGCCGCGGACGTGGTCGAGAAGGTGCCGTTCTCGCTCCTCCCGGACTCGATGGAGGAGGAGGTCGTCGCCGTCGCGCGGCCGATCAAGCAGGTCGACCTCAACGCGTTCCGCCTCGAAATCCAGGGCGTACTGCAGATCGGCGACGACGGAACATTCTCGCTCAGGCCGGACCTCGAGGCCGGAATCGCGGGCATTCAGGCGAAGATGGACGCGCTGCTCGAAGCGGTGCGCGCGCGCGACCCGGTGCACCTCGCCGCTGCGCTCGAACCGGCGCTTGCAGAGCTTGCCGACCGCATCCGCGAGGTCGCGCCACAGATCAACCTTACGCCGCTCCGGCAGGCGCTTGACCAGGCCAAGGCTGCCGTTGCCGGCATCGACCCGGCGGCGGCGCTGGCGCCGGCGAATGTGGCGTTCGACGAGATCCTGGCGAAGATCGACGAGTTTTCGCCAAGCGCGCTGCTCCAGGGCGTAGACGCCCGCATCGACGAAGTGCGGGAAAAGCTCATCGGCGCGATCAAGCTGCGCGAGTGGCGCGCGAAACTTGACGAGATGCAGGAGCAACTCGTCGGACTGATCGCGATCCTCGATCTCACGACGCTCGAAGGCGATATCGATCGGGCGCTGCAAGACCTGCGCGCAAGAATCGAGGGCAGCGAGGGCCTGCGCGCCTTCGACGGGTTCGGAGCGATCATCGCCGCGATGCTGGCCGGCGGCGGGCGCTCCGCGCCGGCCAACGCATTCTCCGCGGTCGCCGAGTGGCTGTGGGGCGCCTCCGCCCACGCGCATCTCGAAGGTCACGCCGCCGCAGCGAACGGTGCGCTCGTCTCGCTCGGCGCCACCCTTGCGGCGCTCGATCCGCAGGCGCTTGCCGCGCGGCTCACGCCGGGCCTCAGCCGACTGAACAGCGCCGTCGAGGCGAAGGCGGCGGGGCCCGGCAAGGTGCGGCTGCAAACGTCGCTCGATGTCGCCGACCCGATCGGCATGCTCGTCACCGTCGGCGCGAGCCGCAGCCGAGCGATCGCGCAAGTGGACGGCGCCCTCCCCGCCTCCGGCCAGCTGCGCGACCTGTCGTTCACCGAAGCGGACGCCGCCTCGCAGCGGCTCCGCGGCGCGCTTGCGCCGTTCTCGGCCATCCCGCAGCTGATCTCGGCCATCACCGGCATCGTGGGCATCCCGGCAACGGCCCTCAGCCAGGGGCTGCGCGGTGTCCTCCTCGCCATCCTTGACGGCGCACCGCCGGCGCGGCTCGCGTCGATGCTGACGCCGGTCTATCTCGCGCTCCGCGGCCGCCTCGAAGCCCTGCTCGCGAGCCTTCTCGACCCGCTCCGCGCCGGGATCGATGACCTTATCGCGGCGATCGACGCGATCGATATCGGCGACCTCACCGCGGAACTCGATGAAATCCACGCAAGCGCCCGCAGCGAGATCGCGGCGTTCAAGCCGGACGCGCTGCTTGCCGAGCCGCTCACCGCCTTCGCGGAGGTGAAGGCAGCCTTCGCCGCGTTCGATCCGCTCGGCGCGCTCGACGATGCGTTGAAGGCGGTCGAGGAGAGCGTTCTCACAGTGCTCGCGCGGCTCGACCCGGTGAAACTCGTGGCTTCGCCGCAGGCGATCTTCGACGACATTTTTGGCGCGCTGGAGCGGCTCGACGTCGGCGCGCTTATCGCGCCGATCTTTGACCAGCTCGACGCGATCGCCGGCCAGATCGACACGGGGCTGGAAGACACGGTCGGCGCCTTCCAGCGGCTGCAGGACGCACTCCCGGACAAGATCGGCTCGACTTCGATCAGCGTCTCGGTCAGCGCCAGCGCTTCGGTGAACTGAGGATCGCGCGATGCCGGCAGCCCTCACCCACAAGGCGATCATGCTGATGGCGCGCGAGCGCCTCGCAGAGGTGATCGACGTGGTGAAGGCGGGCATTGCCCGGCGGACGGCAGCCGGACAGCCGGTGCGAAACCTCGAAACGCGACTCCTCGCCATCGCCAGCGAAGCGCATGCGCAGATGAGCACGCTGCCGCACAGCGACGCGAGCGTGCCCGGCCAGCTCTTCGCGCGTCCGCTCGAAGACAGCGTCTCCAAGTTCGCGGTGATGGGCGCGATGGGGCCCGATATCATGGCGTTCTCGGCGGTTCTGCAGCCGGGCCAGCAATGGCCGTTCGACCTGGTCCACAAGGGCACACCCGACTCCAACCGCGAACTTCTGATGGCGGGAACGTGCGACCTCGCGCTCGAAATCTGGGCGGAGGGACGGAACCGCGTCGCCGCGGCGCATCACGACAAGGTCCGCGCTTACGTGCTCGGCCATCTCTGCCACATCGCCGGCGACGTGATCTCACACCCCTTCATCAACGACATCGAATGGCACGACGGCACCGATGCGCGCGCCAAGCTCGACCACGCCGACGGCGAGGGCTCGCACGACGCGATGGTGGCGAAGAAAGTGTTCATCCGCGACGGCACGCGCGATGGCGAGTCCTGGGGCAAATGGTGGCCCGAACTCAGCGACGTGCCGGACCGGTTCTTCGAGGCCTTCGAGCAGGCGCTCGAGAACATCTACCAGGCGCGGACGCAGCGTCCGCGCGGGTTCGGCGAGTTCGAGAAGAAGCTCGCGGACCTCGATCCGCCGGGTCTCGACGTATCGTTCGTCAAGGATGGCTATTCGCTCTACCGCTCCGGAATCATCGACGTCGGATACGGCTTCGGCGGCGGCTCCTGGTTCGGGATGCTCGCCTTCC
Organism: Propylenella sp.; assembly: GCA_050728815.1. GTDB lineage: Bacteria > Pseudomonadota > Alphaproteobacteria > Rhizobiales > Afifellaceae > DASWJZ01. Next base: position 1,896 of record JBOHKB010000147.1, on the reverse strand, counting down.
TGTTCGCGCCGGCGATCTTCATGCCGCTCTTCGTGCATGCGCTGCCGCGCGGCAAGCAGCTGTTCGTGGAGCCCGACAACCCGGCGGACGAGGACGACGAGCGCAAGTGGTTCGACGCGCTGTCACTGCCGCTCTACGTCGGTGCAATCGACGCGGTGATCTACGGCGCGTGGATCGCCTCGCTCACGTCAAAGGGCGTGAAGGGACGCACGATCGCCGGGATCGTCTTCTCGAGCCTCGTGGTGCTCCTCCTGATCGGCTACGCGATCGAGATTCACGCTCGCGGAATGTCGAAGGAAGCGCGCTGGCCGCTGTTCTTCGCGATACCGCTCGCCGTCGCGATGGCGTTCTTCATCGTCGGCGTCGCCGATGCGGCTTCCGACGGCAAGGGCCGGAGAGCCGCCGTGGCCTTCATCCACGCCCTCCCCATCGTGCAGTTCGTTCTCTTCATCATCGCGTTCTTCTTCGTCTTCGTGTTCGGGCAGATCGAGCTGCCGCTCGACGAGGCGCCCTTCTGGGTGCTCTTCGTGATGTGGGCGCTCATGTGCGGCATCATCTGGGTGACGCTCTCCTTCAAGGCGCGCGACGCCAGGATCCCCGAGAAGCCGGACGAATTCGCCGCGCAGAAGCGCCACGCCGTCCGCCTCTTCGACGACGCGAGCCATTTCCGCGATCCGGTCGCCGGGACGCTCGGGCGGCCCGACCGGTTCTTCCCCTCCGGCAGGCGGCGGATCATGCGGCTGTGGTGGGAGGGGACCGGCACGATGGCGGTGCGCTCCGACCGTTACGGGCTGGTGTTCAAACTGGAATCGGGCACGACCACAGAGCAGGAGCTTCCCGCGCCAATCGCGCCGATGAAGCCCACGGAATATCTCGCGTTCCTGGCCGCGAACGTGAAGGACCGCGACAACAGCACCGGCAAGCTCAAGGGGGCCATGCTGTTCCCGGATCTCGAGGAGGATTACGAGCTGCCGCCGGGAGCGACCTTCGCGGCGCACGGCGACGATCAGAGCACGCAGGCAAAGCGCCGCGAGGAATCGGCGAAGTTCAAGGAACTGGGAAGCAACGCCGACAGCGATTTCATCCTGCACCACGCGCCGAAGCCGATGCGCGCGATCCGCTTCGTCCCGACGGGGGCGCTGGAGAACCCATTCGACATCGACGAAGGCGACCTCGTCACGAAGGAAGCGGAGAAGGGCTACCTCTATCCGCACGACCAGCTCGAAGGGCGATCCTCCGAGACGATCATGAGCTACGCCGCCGACGTAGCGGCCTTCCTGTGCATGGGCGGCGCGAGCCGCATGGACCGCACCGGCACGCTCGGGCCGATCCACCAGGTTTTTCGCAACTGGAGCCTCGACCGGCGGCGCATCAATGAATGGAAGATGCTCGTCGCCGGCGGGGCGCTGAGCGAGAAGCCGAACGGGCCGGGGACCTACGACGCTGCGATGCTGCACGGGCAGTTCGCGCCCGCCGATATCGCTGCCTTCCAGAGCCCGATCCGCTCGGTCGCCGCAGGGGGTTCCGAGGCGGCCGCGCTCGAAGGCGACGAGGCGATGCGCAAGGAGGGCTGGGTACGGCTGCTCCGCAGGTGGCTCGAACTCGAACGCCAGCCCGACCAGGACCTGCTCGACGCGAACGCCCGGCTCTTTCCCGACTGGCCGACCAACCGGCAGCTCAGCCGCGGCCTCGCCTACCTGCTCGACCTGCCGGACCCGGTGGTCTGAGGAGACGCCGACCTTCATGCCCGAATTCGCCTTCATCGAGACGCTCAGCGCCTTCCTCGCCGGACCGGCGGGGTTGGTTCCGGCGCCGGTGCAGGTCGGCGGGGCGCTGCCGAGCGAAGCCGCAGAGGCGCCCGCCGTCGTGCTCGCGCTCGAAAGCGTGCGGCGGCTC
>JBOHKB010000146.1:0-4603 GCA_050728815.1 Propylenella sp. | reverse complement strand
GCTCGATGCCGACAGCAAGCTGATCGTGCAATGGTTTGTCGGCGGCCGCGACGGCGAGTGCGCCAAGCTGTTCATTGACGATCTAGCCTCGCGCCTCGCCAACCGCGTGCAGCTCACCAGCGACGGGCCCAAGGCGTATCTGGAGGCCGTGGAAGGCGCGTTCGGTGCCGATATCGACTACGCCCAACTCGTGAAGCTCTACGGCAACGCTCCCGAGAACATGAAGGGACGCTACAGCCCCGCAGAGTGCACCGGGGCGCGCAAGGAGATCATCGAAGGCGATCCCGATTGGGGCCACATCAGCACGTCCTACGCCGAGCGGCAGAACCTCTCCATGCGGATGCACATGCGGCGGTTCACGCGGCTCACAAACGCCTTCTCAAAGAAGTTCGAGAACCACGTCCACATGGTCGCGCTCTACACCGTGTTCTATAATTGGACGCGCGTTCACAAGTCTCAGCAGGTCACGCCCGCAATGGAAGCCGAGGTCGCCGATCATCTCTGGACGATGGAAGAAATCGCCGAGATGATCGATGCGACGTTGCCAAAGCCGGGACGGCCGGTGCGCTACAGGAAACGGAAGGAAGCGTGATGAAGTGGCTTTTGATTGTCGCCGTGTTCTCAGTGGGCGAGCGCTCCGATACCGTTTTTGAGACACATATGGAAACCGAAGAACTCTGCGACGTCGCAGCGACCAAAATCAAAGAGGAATGGCAAGCGGCGGTTATGGTCGCAACAGTGGTCGCGTTCTGCATCCAGATTTCAAACTGAGACACTACCGAGGACAGACGACAGGGGACAGACCGTGCAAACGTGCGTATTCTGTCATCCGTCGTCTGTCCTCCATCCTCTGATTGCGGGTATAGCTCAATGGTAGAGCAGCAGCCTTCCAAGCTGAATATGCGGGTTCGATTCCCGCTACCCGCTCCACTTCCGCTCAGGCGAGCCTTTCTAAGCCCATGAACGCGCCCGTCACCCGCGCCGCCGAAGGGCTCGACCGCCGCGCCTTCACCATTGCCGACGTCGAGCGGATGGTCGAGGTCGGCGTCATTTCGCCCGACGAGCGCCTTGAGATTGTCGGGGGGGAGATCGTTCCGATGTCGCCCAAAGGCAGCCGCCACGAGGCGATCAAGGCGGCCTTGGCGCTTTGTTGGGGGAAGCGCTGTCCGGATGGTTACGCCTTCGCCGTGGAGACCGGGCTGAGGCTCGACGAGAGCACATACCTTGAGCCCGACCTCGTGGTGTTCAGCCGGCGCGTGAAGCTCGCCGACCTGCGCGGTGCCGACGTGCTCCTCGCCGTTGAGGTAGCCGACAGCTCGCGCGACTACGACCTCAAACGGAAGCCCGGCGTGCATGCCACGCACGGCGTGCGAGAGCTTTGGGTCATTGACGCTGCGCAGCGCGTCGCGCACGTTCATCTCGCGCCGGGGAAGGGCCAATATTCCAGCACGGCTGCCCGCAAATCGGCGGAGCGGCTCGAGCCGACGCATGCGCCGATGGAATTCGCGTTCGCGCTTGACGATCTCGAGCCGCTCTGACGTCGCGGGCCCTTCGCTTTCACCGCCGGAAGGGGGCCGCGGCCGAGATCAGCGTGAGCTGCTGGCAAGCCTTTTTCGCGCGCGCTTGAGCACGGAACGCCAGCGCTCCTCCGTCGCTTCGTGCCGAGGCGCCGCGAAGATGTTGCAGGCCCAGTCGACCGCGCCGAGGTTCTCGATCCCGCTGCCGAACGGCAGCTTCTGGCCGTCGAAATCGTCGACGTAGAAGAAGGCGTAGCCGGCCAGAAGTTCGGCGAGCGCGCCGCTCGTGACGCCGCATTCGGCGAGCGTCTCGGGATTGTGCTCGAAGATAATCGCCGGCCGGTCTTCCTTAGCCAGCAGCCGCCGCGCGCCGCGGAGCGCCGCGACCTCGCTCCCCTCGACATCCATCTTCACGAGCGTCGGGTGCGTGCCGGTCCTGGCGCTGAACGCGTCGAGAGTGATTCCGGTGGCAAGCGCGAAACCGTTGGCGTGGCGGAAGCCGTTGCTGTGGCGGATGCCGTTGCTGTGGCGGATGCCCGGCGCCTCGGGCACGACCTGCGACAACATCGAATTGCCGGGAGACCATGCGATGCGCACGTCGCGCGGCCCGTCGACGACCGCCGCGGCGATCGGATGGACACGGTCGTTGAGACCAAGGCGGCGCACCGATCGCACCAGCTTCTCGAACGTGAGCGGCACAGGCTCGAACGCATAGATTCGCGGCGAACGGTCTTTTAGAATCTGCGCGAGGTGCGTGGAGATGAAGCCGACATTCGCGCCGAGATCGTAGACGACGGGCTTCTCCTCGCCCTCGAGCCAGGCTGCGGAGAGTGCAAGTTCCCGTGCATAGGCGCGCCGATGATAGAAGGGATATTCGGCGAGGTCGCCGACATGGCAGACGAAGCGGTAGCCTAGCCCGCTCACCGCGACAAAATCCTTCACCCCGACAGCGCCGAGCACTTTCACCCAGGCGAACCGAATCCCGCCGCTCACCAGCGGGATATCGTCGGCGACGCTCGTCGGCACGAAGTCGGCGGAGCCGCACATCGCCTTCATGCCGCGGCGGATGACAAATTCGCGCAGCTCGCGCCGCCATCCGTTCGAGCGGATGCGGGCGCCCATGCTCGTCGCAGTCTTCGGCTTCGCGGCGATGCGGCGCTCGCCCATACTGGTGATGTCCCCCCGCCAGCCCAAGGCGCCCGTCGATCCTCGGGTCCGCCGCGCGACCCGAACGTTGGTCTTCGCGATGCTAGTCGAGCCGGAACGAGCCGGCAACACGGTCGGAAGACTTGGCTAAGCGGTATGCCGGATTTCCCCGGCGCATTCTTGTCGTTCGGCATCCCACGGTGGCGCGTGTGCAACCGGCGGGTTCAGCGCCCGACGCGCGCCAGCACGTCGGCGCGGATGAAGCGCTCGACCACGAACATGAAAGCGACAGACGGGATGAGGAGGATGAGCGCCGTGATCGAGGCGATCTGGTAGTTGCCGCCGGCCGCCGCCGTGTAGAGCAGCAGCGGCAGCGTCTGCACAACCGGCGCGCCGACGAAGAAGGTGCCGGTGAATTCGTCGAGCGATTCCAGGAATACGAAGATGGCGCTGGCGAAAATGCCGGGCGCCGCGAGCGGCATCGTGATGGTGGCGAAGGTCCGGAGCGGCCCCGCCCCGATGCTCCGCGCCGCCTCCTCGAGCTCGCGGTCGATCGCGGCGAAGGCCGCCGAGGCGATCCACACGGCGTAGACCAGCCCGTGCGTTGTGTGCACGAGGATTACGCCGTAGTAGGTGCCGTTCAGCTCAAAGCTGTAAAAGATGCGGGCGACGTTGATGTAGACGGGGAGGTTCGGAAACGCCTGCGGCAGCAGGAAGCAGAGCAGGATCAGGCCGCGCACCGGCAGGCGCAGCCGGGCGAGCGCGTAGCCGGCCGGGATCGCCATCGCGAGCGACAGCACCACCGTCCCGCAGGCGATCAGGATGCTGTTCGTCAGCGACTCGATTGCCCCGCCGCGCGGCGCGAAGACCCGCTGCCAGTAGGTAAAGCCGTATTCGAGTGGGAGCTTGTGCGGAAAGTACCATTTCTCCGTCACCGTCCAGATCAGCATGTTAGTGATCGGCCCGAAGATCGCGAAGGCGAGGAGCGCGAGCAGAATGCCGCGCACGATCCAGCGGAGCGCGATCTCGCCCGAGTGCGCGCTCATCCACGGCCCCCGCGCTCTTCGATGCCGTAGCGCAGGTAGATCCACGAGACCGCGCCCGTCATAAGATAGGAGATGAAGCCGAGGGCGTTGGCGACGCCATAGTCGCCGTAGGCATTGATGCGGAACGCCATGTTGGCGGTGATCATCGTCGGCGATTGGGCATTGATCATCAGCGGCACCGACAGCACCGAGAGCATGATCACGAAGGAGAGGATCAGCCCGACGAACAGCGTCTGCCGGACAAGAGGCACAAGGACCTCGAGGAGGATGCGCGGCCGCGACGCTCCGAGATTGCGCGCCGCCTCGATCATCGAGCGGTCGAGCGACGCCATCGCGCCGGCGACGAGCAGCGCGACGAAGGGCGTCTGCTTCCACACGAAGGTGATGACGATGCCGCGCCAGTCGAGAAAGCTCACCGTCTGGATCGGCGTCATCAGTCCGACTTCGGTGAAGATGTTGTTCATCATCCCGTTCTTGGCGAGGAACGTGCGCATCAGCTGAGCGGCGACGATGAAGGGAATGAAGAGCGGCCAGCGGTAAAGCCAGCGGAGCGCTGCGACCGCCCACGGGCTGCCGCCGAGCGTCAGGTACCCGCCGATCGCGATGGAGAGCACGCCGATCAGGAGGGTCGACAGGCCGACGATCAGGAACGTGAAGAGAATGTCGCTGAGGTAGAGCTCGTACGCCTTGGTGAAGTTGGCGAACGTCCAGGCGCCGTCGACCTGGAATGCCGATACCGCCGAATAGACGAGCGGGTAGGCGAAGAGGAGCGCGATCGTCGCCATCGCCGGAAGGACGAGGGCGAGTCCGAAGAGGCGTTGCGGCATATCGGGAGAGGACGCGGAAGGACCGCCGCGAAGATCGCGGCGGCCGCTCTCGATCTCAGGCCGTCAG
>JBOHKB010000145.1:0-17158 GCA_050728815.1 Propylenella sp. | reverse complement strand
ATATCCGCCTTGCCGACGCCTATGTCATGGCAAGCCGCTGGGAAGGATTCGGCATCGTCGTGATCGAGGCGCTCGCCTGCGGCGTTCCGGTCGTCGGCAGCACCGCCGACGGCACACAGGAGGCGCTGCTGCATGGCGAGCTCGGTGCCGCGGTCGATCCCGACGATCCGGATGCGCTGGAGGAGGCTATCCTCGAGGCGCTCGCGCGCCCCAAGCGGCCTCCCGAACGCTTGTCCTTTTTCGCCTTCGAGAATTTCGAGGCACGGCTCCGCGCAGCGCTCGCGCCGGTGATGTGCTGACTGCCGGATGACGTCGTTCTATGTCATTCTCAACGGGGCGCGCGAATGCCGGCTGCGCGCGGTATCTGCGCAAATCCGCGGCGTCGCCGACGCCGAGATTGTGCGCTGCGATGTCGGACTCGGCTTTGTCTGGGTCGGCGATGCGCCTGAAAAATACGCGCCCGCGCGCGACGAGGTGACCGGCGTCGAAATCGTCGCTTCGGGCCGTCTGGTGTGGCCGCAGTCGGACTGGGCGGTGGCCAGGCGGCTCCCCTACCGGGGCGGCCTTGCAAACAGGCTGCTCCTCGCTCGCTACCTGGAGCACGGGGAAGGCGCAGTCGCGCCCTACAACGGCGCGGCGACAGTGCTGATTTCCGACCCGAGGGACAGGTCGGTGCATCTCTGGACGGACCAGTTCGGCTATCACCCGTCCTTCGTCTATCGCGAGGATGATCCCCGGAACGCTATCGTCACGACTTTTCCCGATGCTTTGCTCGCCGATCCGGATGCTTCGGTCACGCCTGACCGCGTCGCGATGGCGGAATTCATCCGCGCGTGGCGCGTCACGCCGCCCCACAGCTACTATCGCGAGGTCAAGCACGCCGGCGCGGCGACCTACCGGGGCTGGTCGGCCGGCAAGCCGAAGATCGTTCGGCAGTACTGGGATGCGCTCGACGGCGAGTTTTTTGATGACATCTCGGTCGCTGCAAACCATCTCGCAGGAGCGATCGAAGTCTCGATCCGCGAGCGCACCGCTGCGGCGGAGCGGCCGGTGTTCTTCGTCAGCGGCGGCGCGGATTCCCGCGTTCTCCTTTTCGCGGCAAGCGACCCGCCGAAGGCGGTCGGCATCAATCTCTACGAACGGCCCACGCTGGAGGCGAGCACGGCGCGGACGCTCTGCGAGATCGCCGGCGCGAAATATGTCGGCGTCCAGCGCGACCGCGATTTCTATCCGCGCACGCTCCACGAAAACGTCCGCTGGTCGGGCGCCATGTGGTCGGCCGAGGACAGCCACTATCTCGGCGTGCGGGACCATGTGGACCGGGAGAATCCCGATCTGGTGATGACCGCCTGCACGACCGACTGGATCTTCAAGGGCTACGGGCTGGAGAAGACGTTCCGCAGGTTTCTGGGACGCAATCTGCCCTTCTACAAGTACACCGAAGGGCGGGGCGATGGCTTCCTGCCCAACGTCCCGCTTCCCGCGCCGGCGGAATATGAGCGGGACGTCGACGACCGCATGCGGGATTGGTTTGCCGGATGCCCGGCCGAACTTAGGACCGAACGCGATCGCCTGATGGTCGAGGATCGGCGCGCGCGCCCCGCCTGCTACACCGTCTCCGTTTCCGGCCAGATGATGTACCGCGCCTACCCTTACGACACCTTCCTTGCGGATTCGCGGCTCGCGGAATGCTACCGCCGGATTCCTCCGCGCTGGAAGCTGAACAGCGAAGTATGGGGGTTGGCGGCAACGCAAGTGTGCTCCGCAGCTGCTTCCGTCGTGAACGCCAATTTCGGCTGGCGCATCGACGCGGGGCCGACGCGCAGGCTTCTCTCGTTCTCCGGCGCATGGGCGGGGCGAAGGCTTGAGCGCCTGACCGGGCGTCATTCGCCGCGCGACGACGGGCGTCCGCCCTCGGCGGGTTCATGGCCGGACATGGGATGGTACGCGCTGCACAGCGAGAGATTGCGCGATATCTGGAATTCCGTGCCGCACGACGATCGCCTGTTGATGAAGTCGATCTGCGGCCTCGACCCTTGGAAGCGCCCGCTTGGCGAATGGTCGCCCGACGGCTCCTATCTCTTCCGCATGCTGACGCTGATCGCGCACTGGGAAGTGTCGCGCGAGCGGACGCGGGCGCGCGCCGACCAGCGGGTCGAGGCGTAGGCCGGTGATCCGCGACTTTTGGCAGTGAAGCGGATTTGCCTCGTCACCGCGCTGCACCCTTCGATGAATCCGCGCTTGGTGAAGGAGGCCGACGCGCTCGCCGAAGCGGGCTACGAGGTCAGCGTCATCGCGCCGCAATTCTCCCGGGAGGCGAGCGAAGCCGACGCGGTCTTCGCCGGCCGCCCTTGGCGCGTGATTGCTTCGCTGCGCTTCGGGCCGGAGGCGCCTCTACTGGTGCGCCTCCGCGAGCTTGCGTGGCGTCAGTCGGCGCGCTTCGTCGTGAATCGGCTTGGGCTGCTCCATCCCGCGCTTCTCCGCGCGGCGTGGCATTCGGCGGCGCCCGGTCTCGTCCGCGCGGCAAAGCGCGTGAAGGCCGACCTCTATGTTGCGCACCTGCTCGCCGCTTTGCCGGCGACGGCGATCGCGGCGTCGGTGCACAGCGCCCGCTTCGCCTTCGATGCCGAGGATTTCCATCTCGGCGATCCGCCGGAAGGACCCGAGCATGACGCGGTGCGCCGCATGACTCGCGCAATCGAGGGGCGTTATCTGCAGCGCTGCGCCTACATGACGGCCGCCGCGCCCGGCATCGCCAACGCCTACGCCGAGGCTTATGGAATCCCGCGCCCGATCGTGGTCCTGAACGCATTTCCGCGCGCCGAGGCGCCGCCCGGCCCGACCGCGCAGGGGAGCGCCGGCCCGGGGCCGTCGGTCTACTGGTTCTCGCGGACGATCGGTCCCGACCGCGGACTCGAGTGCGCCATCCGCGCCATCGCGCATGCGCGCACGCAGCCGCACCTTTATCTCCGCGGAACGCCTGCAGCGAGGTATGCCGAAAAACTCCGCGCGCTCGCCTCGGAAACTGGCGTGGGCGACCGCCTGCACATCCTGCCGCACGCGCCGCCGCCGGAGATGGAGCGCCTCGCGGCCGTCTACGACGTGGGCCTCGCGGGGGAGACGGGCCACACGCTCAACCGCCGCATCGCATTGACCAACAAGCTCTTCACCTACCTCCTCGCGGGCCTGCCGATCGTCGCATCGGCGATACCGTCACAGGTCGCCTTCGCGAAGGATGTGCCGGACGCCATCCGGCTCTACCCGGTCGACGATCACGCAAGCCTCGCCGCGGCTCTCGACGCGCTGCTCGCCGACCCGAATGCGCTCAGCGCTGCGCGCGCCGCCGCCTATTGCTACGGGCAGACGCGCTACAATTGGGATGTCGAAAAACGGGTGCTGCTCGCCACCGTCGCGAAGGCACTTTCGACCCCGCTGCATAATTAGAACTTGGCAATGCACACTGGACTCTCGACCGACGTGGCCACGGCCCTCCGGCGGAGCCAGGCTAGCCGTGTGCGAAGCGTGCTCGGCAATTGGCGGCGGTGGCTGCGGATCAGGAAGAGCGAGCTTCCATGGCAGCTGTGGCGCGGGGCGAAAGCGCCGCGCGGTTCTCCCGATTGGCTTATCCGCCGCGAGATTCGCTACGGCGGTTTCGTCACCGACGTTCCGCGGACTGTCGTGAGCCCCGCCGATCCCCGGTCGCCGGTAGAGCTTCGGTTGGGCGGCATGAGCGGCGGCGACCGCATGCTCCACCACGGCTATGCGGAAACCTACGCACGGTTCCTGCGGCCCTTCCTCAGCCGGAAGGACATCGTGCTTGCCGAATTCGGAGTCCTGAGCGGCAGCGGTCTTGCGATCTGGTGCGACCTTTTTCCTGACGCGTCGATCCTGGGGTTCGACGTCGATCTCGGCCACTTCGAGAGCAACGCCGCTCGTCTCCAGAGGCGCGGCGCCTTTCGCCGCAACTGGCCCGAACTGCACAAGTTCGACCAGCTGCTGGACGGCCCGGAGCGCTTGGAGGCGATACTCGCCGGAAGGCGCCTCGCGATCGTCGCCGATGACGGTCTGCATACGGCGGCGGCGATCCTGAACACCTGGCGGACCGTGAAGCCGCATCTCGCGCCGGACTTCGTCTACTTCGTCGAGGATTTTGCCGGGCTTTTTGACAAGGCGGGGGGCGAGTTTGAGGGGTTCGACTGCCAGTCGTTCGGCCTGATGAGCGTTGTCCTACCGCGGAAGCCGCAGAACTGATGCTGATCAATCGCATGCTGGGCGCGGTGCCGTTTGCGTGGCGGAGCCGAATCCGGCGGATACCGGGCGTCGCCGAGGCGCAGCGCGCAATCGTTGCCGCCGCCATGGACGGCCGTGAATTCGTCCACGAGGTCGATGCGGGACCGGCGCGCGGCATGCGGCTGCTGGTCAAGATGCCCGAGGACAAGGGCATCTGGACTGGAACCTACGAGGCCGAATTCGCTGCGGCGGTCGCCGCCGCCGTCGAGCCCGGAATGGTCGCCTGCGATATCGGCGGCTGGCATGGTTTCTTCGCCGCCATCATGTCGGCGCATGGCGCGAAGTGCGTGCATGTGTTCGAGCCGCTGCCCGAGAATGGCGAGCGGATCGAGCGGCTCGGCGCGCTCAATCCGCGCTTCGACATTCGATTGCACGCCTGCGCGGTCGGCGACCGCGACGGGCGGATAGACCTCTCCGTCATGCCGCAGTCGAGCATGGCCAAGATCGCGGGCAGCGCATTTCAGCCGGACGCTCCGCAGGATCGGCGTCTGAATGTCAGGCTGGCGAGTCTCGATTCGCTTGTCGTATCCGGCGAAGTCGCGCCGCCGGATATCGTCAAGATCGACGTCGAGGGCGCGGAGGCGCTCGTCCTCCGTGGTGCGGCGAATGTGCTGAAGCGGCACGCCCCGATCGTTTTTGCCGAGGTGCATACGCCCGCGCTCCTCGCCGAGTGTGGAAGCCTTCTCTCCGAGGCCGGCTATCGGGTCGCGCTGATCGGACCGGGCTTCGGCGCAGCGGGCGGCGACCCGGTGCATATCCGTGCGACGCAACGCGGCGCATGATGGAGGGCATGCGGACTGCGGTCATTGTCTCACCCTATTTCCCGCCGAGTTCGCTCGCCGGCGTGCATCGCGCGCGCCACCTCGCAAAGCACCTGCCGGCGGCAGGCTGGACGCCGCTCGTTCTTTGCGTCGACGAGGCTCACTACGAGCAGCGCCTCGACCGTGAGCTCGCGGCGCTCGTTCCGCCGACCGTCGAAATCCGCAAGGTCGGCGCTCTCTCCGTGCGCTGGACCAGGCTCGCCGGGATCGGCGACATCGGCCTCCGCGCTTTTCCCTATCTCCGTCGGGCGCTGGTCGAAGTGCTGTCCCGGCGTCCGGTCGGCGTCGTGCTCTTCACCGGCGCGCCCTACTATCCGATGCTGCTCGCGTCGCTGGTCGGGAAGCGCTTTGGCGTCCCTGTCGTGCTCGACTTCCAGGACCCGTGGGTCTCGTCATGGGCCGCGGCGCAGCCGGTCGTCTCAAAGGCCGGCCTCAGCCACAAGCTCGCGGCCGTCCTTGAGCCTATCGCGCTCCGCAATGCGGATTTCGTGACCTCGGTGTCCGACGTGCAGAACGCCGAGATGGTGCGCCGCCATCCGTCGCTCAACGCGAAGCGGATGGCCGGCATTCCGATCGGCGGCGACCCGGAGGATTTTGCCGCGTTGCGCAGGAACGCGGCGGACGGGATGTCCACCGACCTTGAGCCGGGGTTCATCCACCTGAGCTATGTCGGGACCTATTGGCCGGCTGCCCGCCCCACGGTTACGGCTCTCTTTCGGGCGTTACGTAGGCTGCGCGACGAGATGCCCGATCTCGCTCGCCGCATCCGTTTGAATTTCTTCGGCACGAGCAGCAGCGCGGCGGACAATGTGCGGTCGATCGCCGTCGCCGAAGGAGTCGCGGAGTCCATCAGGGAGATTTCGAACCGTCTTCCCTATCTCCGCGCGTTGGCCGTGGTCGCCCAATCGGACGGGTTGCTGCTTCCCGGCTCGGACGAGCCGCACTTCACGGCATCGAAGATCTATACCGCGCTGATGTCGGGACGGCCGTACCTGTCGCTCTACCATCGCGCCAGCAGCGCGCATGCGATCCTGTCGGCGGCGGGAGGGGGCCGAGCGCTCGCCTTTTCCAGCCGCGACGAACTGCCGTCGCTCGAGCCGGCCATCGCCGAGGGTTTGAAGACTCTGGCGCTTGCGCCGCAATCGCTCGGACGCGCCGACCCGGCGGCCTACGCGCCATACGAGGCGCGGGCGATCGCGCGGCGGTTCGCCGGCATCTTCGACAGTCTTGCCGAGGCGCGGCGGGCATGAGGGGAGGGGACCGCCCGCAGCGGCTTGCGGTCGTCGTATCGCATCCAGTGCAGTACCTCGCGCCGCTCTTCCGGCGGCTTGCGGGGGAGGTTGACCTGAAGGTCTTCTACGCGCACCGCGCCACGCCGAGCGATCAGTCGAACGCCGGGTTCGGTGTCGGCTTCGACTGGGATGTCGACCTCCTCTCCGGCTATGAAAGCGTGTTTCTCGCCAATCGTGCGGCGAGCCCGTCGGTCGATCGGTTCAACGGCTGCGACACGCCGGAGATCGGCCGCCGCGTTGCCGCGGGCGGCTTCGACGCTGTACTCGTCGAGGGCTGGTACCTGAAGTGCATGTTGCAGGCCGCCTTCGCCGCGAAGCGCCGCGGCATCCGCGTGCTCGCGCGCGGCGACAGCCACCTGCTGACCCCGCGATCCCCTCTGAAGCAGGCTGCGAAAGCCGCGATCTATCCGCTGTTCCTGCGCCTGTTCGACGCCGCACTCTATGCCGGCGTACGCTCACGGGAATACTGGCTCCATTACCGCTACCCCGCCGAGAAGCTCATCTTCTCGCCGCATGGCGTCGATGCGGAATGGTTCCGCGCGCGCGCCACCGACGAGGCGCGTTCCGCGCTGCGCGGCCGGCTTGGCATCGCGCCAGCGGCGAAGGTCGTGCTCTTCGCCGGCAAGCTCGTGCCATTCAAGCGCCCGCTCGATCTCGTTCCTGCGATCGCCCGGTTGCGGGCCGATAGGGCAGACGTTCACCTGCTTGTCGCCGGTGCCGGCGAGCTTGAGCGCGAGCTGTCGGCCGCCGCGGCGCGCGCGGACGTGCCGCTCCACATGCTCGGGTTCTGCAATCAGAGCCAAATGCCGGCGGCCCATGCCGCCGCCGACGTTCTGGTCTTGCCCTCGGACGGCAGAGAAACTTGGGGAATCGTCGCGAACGAGGCGCTTGCGTGCGGCCGTCCCGTCGTGCTTGCCGACGCGGTGGGCGCCGCGCCGGACCTCGTTGCGGATGGCTCTGTAGGCGCCTTGTTTCCGCTCGGCGACACGCAGGCGATTGCGCAGGCGATCGGCAAGGTTCTGTGTAACTCGCCGCCGGCGCAAGCGATCGAGGCGAAGTCCGAAAGGTATTCGCTCGATGCGGCGGTCGCCGGCATCGTCCAGGCGCTCGTCGCGCCGCTCGGGTCGCGCCGCGCGGCTGCGCTTTGAACGGCGCGCAGCGCATTCTCGCGCTCTTCGGCGGAGCTGTCGTCTACGGCCAGGAGCGCGGCAACATGGAGGCGCTGTGCGCGCTCCGCGATCAGGGCTGCGACGTGCTTTGCCTCGTTCGCGACGAAGCCTGGAGCAAATCGGTTCCACCGGCGCTCGACGCCGTCAGTCTCAAATGGCGGAAAGTCCCCTACATTGAACAGCGCATGCCCGGGCGGATGCGCTGGGTATTGTTTCGAAACCCCGTGGCGTTCGTGCGCGCGAACTGGGCGTTTCTGCGGATTGCCCGTGAGTTCAGGCCCACCCACGTCCACGCCTTCAATTCGCTTTTCGTCCTGAACTTCCTCCCGGCTCTGATGCTGACCCGCATTCCGATCGTATATCGGGCCGGCGACAAGCCGCTGATGCACAATTGGCTCTGGCGGCTGGTGTGGCGTCGGATCGTTCGGCAGACTATCCGCTTCGTCGCGAACAGCCGCTTCACCGCCGGCGAGTTGATGGCATCGGGAGTGGCCGCCGAAGACATCGCTCTGATCTACAGTTTTCCGCCGCGGCGCGGCGCGCACGCAACGCCGTTCCGGCCACCGTCAGGATTCGCCGACACGGGTCCAAGGTTCGCATACGTCGGTCAGATCACGCCGGAGAAGGGGGCGGATGTTCTGATCGAGGCGTTTCGGACGATCGCCGCGGAGGCCCCCGGCGCGCGGCTCTTCATCGCCGGCAGGATTTCCGACTGGTGGGGCGATGCTTGGGCGCGCGCCTTGCGGGATCGCACTCTCGCCGACCCCGCCCTCGGCGATCGGATCGTGTTCCTTGGCTATATCGAAGACGTTCCCGGCCTCCTCGACTATTGCCACGTGCACGTCTGCCCCTCGGTGTGGGACGAGCCGCTCGCCAATGTGGTAATGGAGGCGAAGCTCGCAGCGCGCCCATCGATCGTGTTTCCATCGGGCGGCCTGCCGGAGATCGTCAGTCATGGGGTCGATGGCTTTGTCTGCCCCGAAAAATCCGCGAATGCTCTTGCAGCGGCGCTGCGCGCATATGTGGATTGTCCTGAAATGATTGGTCGCCAGGGTGCGGCGGCGCGCGAGTCCCTGGAACGGCTCGGGTTCATGCGTTTTCGCGAAGCGTGGGCCGCCGTCTACGGAGCCGCCGCATGGTGAGCACGGCGAATATCGGCGGACGGCTGGTCGGGCGGCGAGCCGCTCCGCTCAGCCGGCAGCTGCTCGTCATTGTCGGTATCTTGACCTTTGCGTCGCTGATTTCGGCGAACCCGCTGCTCTCGCTCGCTTCGCTCGCCACGTTCGGCCTCCTCTGGCTGGGCGCGATGAACAACCCGATCAAGGTGATCGTCGCGGCCTATCTGTCTTTCCAGTGGCTGCAGGTTTCCATGACGATTCTGGTTGCCAATTTGATGTCGGTCGACCTCGGGGTCGTTCAAGTCATCCGGATCGGCGAAACGTACATTCCGATAAACGAGCAGACGCGACCGGCGATACTGTTCGGGCTCGCCGCTCTCGTTGCGACCACAATCGGGTTTCGCCTGCTCGCCCCGCGGCTCCCGAATTTCCGCCCCGAATTGCGCAATCTCTCCCTGCAGAAGCTGTTCATCGTTTACCTTGCCTTGTTCGCGGTAAGCCAGAGCGTCGGTCCGTTCACCGGCGGCGGCCTCGCGCAGCCGTTACTCGTTCTCGGATGGCTGCGGTTCGTGCCGGCAGTGTTGCTGCTTGTGCGCTGGCTCACCTTGCGCGACGGAATGTTATTTCTTCTGGCCGTCGGCGCGATTGAGATTGTCACCGGATTTCTTGGCTATTTCTCCGGGTTCCGCGTGGTCTTCTTCGTCATGGGCGCGGCGACCTTGGCCCTTCACCATGCCCTGCAGGGACGCGTGATAAGGATATTGGCGGCTGCTGCGGTCGTCACGCTTCTTCTCGGCAGCGTCTGGACGGCGATCAAGCCGACCTACCGCGAGACCATCAACCTCGGGACAGGACAGCAGAGGGTTCTGCTCAGCGTGCCGGAACGCCTGGAGCTGCTGACCGACCTCCTCGGTCGCATGAGCGGTTCGGATCTGGCGGACGGTTTCGCCGGATTGGCGGTGCGCATCAGCTATGTGCACTATCTTGCGGACGCGATGCTGCACGTGCCGCGCATGGTGCCGCATGAGAACGGCGCTTTGTGGGGAGAGGCGATAACCAACACTACGATGCCGCGCGCCTTCTTTCCGGGAAAGCCGGTGCTTGGCTCCGACAGCGCCCGGACCAACCGCTACACCGGTCGCCGGCTTGCGGGCGACGACGAGGGAACGTCGGTTTCAATGGGATACGTGGCCGACAGCTACGTCGATTTCGGTGTGGTGGGAGCTCTTTTGGTCTGTCTCGCTCTTGGGGCTTTTTACGGAGCGATCGCGCGCACGATTGTGTTTCTGAATAGGGATCCGGAGTTGACGGCGCTGGTCGCGGTCCTGGTGATCCTGTTCTTCCCCATTCAGGACTTCGGCGTGACCAACACGAAGCTGCTCGGGGGCATCGTCTGGCGGGCGATTGTCTGCTCCATTTTCATGAGCGCTCTTTGGCCGCGGCTGCGCGATTTCTGCGCCCGCCAGCGGCGTCGCTCTTTGCGCCCGCGTCCCGCTGCGAGCGTCGTCCCCGCCCGCGTCGTTGCTCAGCGAGCCCGACCTTCCGCACCCGATGACCCTGAAGGGCAGGCTAGCCGCCGCGGCCAATAGGGCGATCCGCCCGTTGGGCATCGCCATCATAAAGAATGAGATGGATTTCGACCGCCGTCTCATTGGCACGCACCAGGTCGAGCGGCTGCACGGGGCGCTTGCCGCATCGTTCCAGTCCTGGAGGGAGCGGCAGACGATTTTCGAGTTCAGGAGCCGGTTCGATGTTGAGGCGGAGATTGCGTCGTTCTACGGCGATTATCTTCAGGGCCCATTTCGCGATCAGCGGGGCGGGAGCCGCTTCGACAACGCCTTGTGGCTGACGCTGATCGCAAAGGCGCTGGCCCCCTCCCTGATCGTCGACAGCGGCACCTTCACGGGCGGCAGCGCCTGGGCTCTTGCGCGGGGCGCCCCGGGCGCCAGGATTTTTAGCTTCGACATCGACCTTTCGCATCTCCGCAGGCGGGTGGCGAACGCGGAATACGTCGAAAGCGATTGGACGGCCCGCAACTTTTCGCGCGTCGAGACCTCCGATGCCCTCTGCTATTTCGACGATCACGTCGACCAGGCGAGGCGACTCATTGAAGCCCACGAGCGGGGATTCCGCTACGCGATCTTCGACGACGACTATCCGATCACGTCCTTCGCCCACATCGCGCGGGACGCCAGCGTGCTCCCGAAAGTCGAGTTCGTCCTCGACGACGATCTTCGCGATGGCGATGTCGTGGAATGGAGCGCGGAAGGCGCGCAGCATCGATGGATCGTGGATGCGGCCTATCTCGCCCGCGCCCGGCGGACGATTGCGGCGACCGAGAGATTGCCGGACACTTCGCTGATCACCGGCATACATCAGGCGCCCTACCGGGTCGTCCGTTTTGCGCGGTGAACCGATGCATGGAGCGCTGCTCTCGACGGCGGCTGCGACGGGAAGCAGCTCGAAGTCCGCCCCGATAAACATCCTTTTCGTCACCGCGAGTTATTACCCCGCCGTCCGCTACGGCGGGCCGATCTATACGGTGCACGGGTTGGCCCGGGCGCTTGCCGCGAGGGGAAACCGCGTCGTGGTCTATACGACCGACGCCGACGGCGACCGCCGCGTCGCGCTCGCCTCCGGCAGGCCGCACACGCTCGACGTCGTCGAGGTGCATTTCTTCCGCTCGCGGATCGACCGAATCTACTGGTCGCCCGACATGATCTCGGCGCTTGACGAAAATGTCGGAAAATTTGACGTCGTGCATGCGCATGCAGCTTTCCTCTATCCGACCGTGGCGGCGCGCCGCGCCAGCCTCCGCGCGGGCGTTCCCTTCGTCTATTCGCCGCGCGGCATGCTCGTTCGCGATCTCTTCGCGCGGAAGAGCCTCGTCGTGAAATCGGCGTGGACGCTGCTCTTCGAGCGGGCGAACTGCCGCCACGCCGCCTTTGTTCACGCGACCTCAGATCTCGAGGCGCTCGAAATGAGGAAGCTCAGGCTCCGCCCAAAACGGGTCGAGGTCATCTTCAACGCGGTCGATCTCGCGCAGATCGAGAGCGAGGCCGCGGGAGACCGGCGCAAACCGCCGGACACGGACCGCCTCAAGCCCTACGTCCTCAGCCTCGGGCGCGTGAGCTGGAAGAAAGGCATCGACCGGCTGATCGAGGCGATGGCGTTTGTGCCGTCGGCCAATCTGGTCGTCGCTGGCAACGACGAGGAGGGCTATTCGCGAAAACTCCGGGAGCTCGCGGAGAAGCGTGGCCTGCGGGATCGCGTGTTCTTCGTCGGCGCCGCTTACGGCCGCGACAAGCTCGACTGGTTCCGCAACGCCGAGCTTTTCGTGCTGCCGTCCTATTCGGAAAGTTTTGGCGTGGTCGCCGTCGAGGCGATGGCGTGCGGCTGCCCGGTCGTGATGACGCCCGAGGTTGGCGTCGCCGAGACGATAGCCGCGAGTGGCGCCGGAGTGACGGTGCCGGGGGAGCCGGCAGAGCTCGGGAGCGCCATCGGCCGGCTGCTGGCGGATCCGGCGCTTCGGAAGCGGATGGGCGACATCGGCCGGGAGAAGGCGGCCGAACTGTTCTCCTGGAGCGCGGTCGCCGAGAGCATGGAGGCGGCCTACCGTCGTTCCGTTCGGGAGCGCGCCCGCGCCGCCGGTTGACCTCGGTTCACACCAAAATGCTGTCCCGCCTCCGGGAATCGATCGCCCGGCGCGCGCGCCCGTTCCGCCGCGGGGCGGCGTTCTTTTGGCGCGAATACGGCCTGCCGGAGTCGCGGCCGCGCGGCCACGACTATTCGCCGCTGCCGGATACCGAGGCCGGCGCGGCCATCGCCGAGCGCGCCGCCGCGCGGAACCCGCTGTCGGGACTGCCCGGCATCCGGCTCGACCCTGGGGCGCAACGCCGTATGCTGATGGAGATGACGGGCCTCGGCGCGGAGTTCGACTGGCCGCACGCGCCGACCGACGCGCGCCGTTACTACACGGGTCAGAACTGGTTCCCAGCGGCCGACGCCTTCGTGCTCTACGCGCTCCTGCAGCTCATGAAGCCGAAGCGGGTGATCGAGGTCGGTTCCGGCTATTCCTCGGCGCTGATGCTCGACGCGCGCGAGTTCAAGCTGCGTCCGCAGCCGGCGCTCACTTTCATCGACCCTTCGCCCGAGCGGCTGCGAAGCCTGCTCCGGCCGGGCGACGTCGCATCCGCGACGGTGCACGCCGCCGCCCTTCAGGACGTCCCGCAGGAAATCTTCGGGGAACTGGAGGCGGGGGATTTCCTCTTCGTCGATTCCTCGCACGTCTCGAAGGTGGGAAGCGAAGTGCACACGATCCTGTTTGAGATCGTCCCGGCGCTCGCACCCGGCGTAATCGTTCACTTTCACGACGTCTTCTGGCCGTTCGAATACCCGGCCAAATGGATCCGCTCCGGCGTCGCGTGGAATGAAAGCTATCTTCTCCGCGCTTTCCTGATGTTCAACTCCGCGTTCGAGGTTCTTTTCTGGGGACCCTACGCGGCCGCTATGGTGCCGGACGCGGCGGCGGCGCTCGGAAAGTTCCGGCTGAAGGAAAGCGCGTCGCTCTGGCTCCGCCGGGCGAGGTAGGGGCGTCCGAATGCGAGCCGCGTCCCATTGCATTCGATATCTTCTCGGCAAGGACAAGCCGGTCACCGTTACCACCGAGCGCGAGCGCGCCTGCCTCGCCGATCACGTGCTGGAGAAAAGACGGGCGCTCGAGATAGGGGTCTTCGAGGGCTTCAACACAAGGTTTCTCGCCGATCGGATGAAGCAGGACTCGGAGCTGATCGGCGTCGATCCCTTTCCCGCGGGTCGCGTCGGAATCTGCTGGAGCGAGGTGATCGCGAGGCTCGAAGCGCGCCGCTCGGTCGGCGCGCGCGTGCGGCTGGTCAAGGCATTGAGTTGGGACGCGATGGCGCTGATCCGGGGAAGCTTCGATTTCATCTTCATCGACGGCGATCATTCGTACGAGGCGATCAACCGCGACTGGACGGACTGGTCGGCGCGCGTCAC
The DNA here is from genome assembly GCA_050728815.1 of Propylenella sp. Taxonomy (GTDB): domain Bacteria; phylum Pseudomonadota; class Alphaproteobacteria; order Rhizobiales; family Afifellaceae; genus DASWJZ01. The sequence goes on along the minus strand of JBOHKB010000145.1, from coordinate 3,452 downwards.
GCCCGGCGGCGTCGTAGCGCTCCATGACACGACCGTTCCGGACTTCGACCCTGGGCGGGCGCGGCTCGGCAGCGTCAGGTATTTCGCGGATGTCGTCGCTCACGACGGGCGCTTTCAGCTCGTGGAAAGCGTCGACAGCCTGAATGTTCTCAGGCGTCGGGCGAACTGAGGTGGGGTACGGGATGCTGCGCGATATAACCCCGTTGATCATCACCCACGACGAGATCGCCAATATCGGCCGCACGCTGGAAAAGCTGGAATGGGCCGAGCGCATCGTCGTGATCGACAGCGGCAGCACCGACGGCACGCTGGAGGTCGTCGCCAGGAACACCAAGGTCGAAATTTTTTCGCGCCCGTTCGACACTTTCGCCAACCAGTGCAATTTCGGACTCGCGCAGATCGCCACCGAGTGGGTGCTGTCGCTCGACGCCGATTACGTGCTGAGCGACGCGCTGGTGGCGGAGCTTTCTTTGCTACGGCCGGACGCCAACATGAGCGGCTACCGGATCGATTTCGTCTATTGCGTTTTCGGTAGGCGCTTGAGCGGCTCGCTCTATCCTCCGCATGTCGCGCTCTTCCGCAAGGAGAGGGGCGCCTATCGCGACGAGGGGCACGGGCATCGCGTCGTGGTTGATGGTGATTTGGGCAGGCTGCGCGGCGTGATTTTCCATGACGACCGCAAACCGCTGTCGCGGTGGATGGCGGCGCAGCGGAGCTACGCCGTGCGAGAGGCCGACTATCTGCTTTCCGCCCGCCGCGAGGAACTGAAATTCACCGACCGCATGCGCCTGACCGGATGGGCGGCGGTGCTCGCGGTTCTGCCCTATCTCTACCTCGTGAAATGGTGCTGGCGCGACGGACGCGCCGGCTGGCGCTACGCTTTGGAGAGGCTTTTCGCCGAGGCGGCGATTGCGCTCGAAGTCCAAGACCGGAGAGATCGGCGATCCTTGCCGCGTTCTGCCGAAGAGCGGTGACCGTCGTACGACTTTCCGACATCTCGAGCGCTTCCCGAATATCGAGGATCGGTGAGTGCTCATCCTCGGCCTGAACGCCTACCACGCGGACAGTGCGGCCTGCCTCGTGCGCGACGGCGTGCTCATCGCCGCGGCCGAGGAGGAGCGCTTCCGCCGCGTCAAGCACTGGGCGGGCCTTCCCTCCGCAGCGATCCGCTGGTGCTGCGCGGAGGCCGGCGCGAAGTTGTCCGATATCGATCACGTGGCCCTCAACCAGGATTCGCGCGCGAATTTCTGGCGAAAGGTCCGGCACCTGGCGGTGGCCAGGCCGCACCCGCGGCTGATTGCCCAGCGGCTTCGCGTGAGGAGGGCGCGGGCGAACGCGGGCGAGCTTCTGGAGCGCCTCTTTCCCGGTGAGCGCTTTCGCGGCGAAGTGCATCCGATCGAGCATCACCTCGCGCATCTCTCGTCGGCCTTCCACGTCTCGCCTTTCGAACAGGCCGTCGCTGTGTCGGTGGATGGTTTCGGCGATTTCGCGAGCACCGCGTGGGGCGTCGGCTCCGAGACGGCGCTCTCCGTCGATGGGCGCGTGCTTTTTCCGCATTCGCTTGGAGTCTTCTACCAGGCGATCACCCAGTATCTCGGCTTTCCGCACTATGGCGACGAGTACAAGGTGATGGGGCTCGCGCCCTACGGAGAGCCGAAGCAGCTCGATGCGATGCGCCGCGTGGTGAAGGTCGAGCCGGACGGGACCTTCGCGCTCGACCTCGCCTACTTCACGCATCACCGTCAGCAGATAGCCCACCAATGGGAGGAGGGCGCGCCGACCTTCGACGATCTCTTCTCGCCGGCGCTCGAAGAGCCTTTCGGTCCGCGCCGGCGGCCGGACGAGCCCCTCGAACAGCGGCACAAGGATGTCGCCCGCTCCGCGCAGGAGATGTACGAGGAAGCCTTCTTCCACCTCCTCGAGAGCCTTGAGAAGCGATCCAGCCTCACCGATCTCGTTCTCGCCGGCGGCTGCTGCAACAACTCCGTCGCAAACGGCAAAGTGCGGCGGCGGACACGGTTTCGCCGCGTCTACGTCCACGCCGCCCCCGGCGACGCCGGCGGCGCGATTGGCGCGGCGTTCGCGCTCTGGCACCGGAAGGGCGGCGGTCGTCGCTTCGTCATGGACCACGCCTTTTGGGGTCCGGGCTTCGGCGATGCCGATTTCGACCGTGTGCTCGCGAGCCGTGCTTCGGACGTATCGGCGGAACGCTGCTCGGTGGAGCGCATCGAAGACGAGGCGGCGCTTTGCCGGCGAACAGCACAGGCGATCGCCGACGGCAAGGTGGTCGGCTGGTTCCAGGGCAGGATGGAGTGGGGTCCCCGCGCGCTCGGCAACCGCTCCATCGTCTGCGACCCGCGCCGCGCTGACATGAAAGCGCTACTGAACGCCAAGATAAAGCGACGCGAGAGCTTTCGGCCGTTTGCGCCGTCGATCCTCGACTTGGCCGTGGCCGACTGGTTCGAGGAGGACGACGCCGTCCCGTTCATGACGCAGGTGTTTCAGGTGCGCGCCGAGAAGCGGGCGTCGGTCCCGGCGGTCGTGCATGTCGACGGCTCCGGTCGCCTGCAGACCGTTAATCGCGACACGAATCCGCGCTACTACGCGCTGATCGAAGCCTTTCGCGACCTGACCGGCGTGCCGATGGTCCTCAACACTTCGTTCAACGAGAACGAGCCGGTCGTGTGCCGGCCGGAGGAAGCGCTCGACTGCTTCCTGCGGACGAAGATGGACGTGCTCGTGCTCGGCGACCGCATCGTCGCAAGAACCTGAGCCTCGAAGACCGGCGCCGATCGTGACGGCATGATTGAAGGCAGAGCGCGGAGCGAAGACGGCGCTTGATGCTCTACCTGAGCAAGCTGTTGCCGGTCTTCGTCTATCCGCTCGGCGCGGCGATCGTGCTCGGCGCCCTGGCGCTCGCGCTTCTTTTCCTCGGATATCTCAGGACGGCGCGTTGGCTGTTGGCCGCCATCCTTGCTGCGCTGTGGGTCGTCTCGACGCCGCTCTTCGCCAACTGGATCACCGTGCGTCTGGAGGGCCGCTTTCCTCCGCAGGCGGTCGACGCGCTTCCCGCGGTGGACGCGATCATCCTGCTCGGCGGTGTTCTCGATCGGCCGGCATCGGGAACCATTCCCGCTGATCTCGGCGAAGCGGCCGACCGGCTGCTGCACGCTGCACGCCTTTTCCGCGCAGGCAAGGCGCCCCGCATCGTCGTCACCGGCGGAAATCTTCCGTGGACTGGCGGCGCGCCGGAATCGGAAACACTCGCCGAACTGCTCATCGAGCTTGGCGTGCCGCGCCCGGCCCTAATTATCGAGACGAAGAGCGTCAACACCCGCGAGAGCGGCGTCAACGTCGCCGCGACTTTTCGCGAGAAGGGATGGCGGACCGGTCTGCTGGTGACGTCAGGCACGCACATGCGCCGCGCGCTCGTGGTGTTCCGCGCGGCCGGC
>JBOHKB010000144.1:0-3625 GCA_050728815.1 Propylenella sp. | reverse complement strand
CCGAGTGGGCGCTCGCTGATGCCGGCCTCGCGCATCTCGCCGGCATGCCCGCGCGGGTTCTGTCGGGCGGCGAGCAGCAACGGGTGGCGATCGCGCGCGCGATGGCGCTTCGGCCGGAGTGCCTCTTTCTCGACGAGCCGACGGCGAACCTCGATCCGGCCTCCGTCGCGGCGATCGAAGCGACCGCGCTCGCCGCGAGCCGCGACGGCGTGAAGGTCGTGTTCGTCACCCACGACGCCGCGCAGGCGCGCCGCATCGCGGCGGATGTGGTCTTCGTGAACGGCGGTCGGATCGTCGAGCACGCGGAGGCCGCCTGCTTCTTCGAAAAACCGCAGAGCCGCGCCGCGCAGGCTTTTCTCGCCGGCGAGCTGTTGGCGGCGTGAGAGATCGGGATTGATGGAACGGTTGCTCAGGAGAGGAACGATGGAAGCTCGGAGACTCACGCATCTTCTCGGCGGATTTGCCCTTGCCGCCGCCGCGATGGCGGTCGCGCCCGCCGGATTGGCGCAGGATTTCATCATCGTGCAGTCGACGACATCGACGCAAAACTCCGGTCTCTTCGACGTGATCCTGCCGAGGTTCACCGAAAGGACCGGGACCGAGGTGCGCGTTGTCGCAGTCGGTACTGGCCAGGCGATCAAGAACGCCGAGAACTGCGACGGCGATGTGCTTTTCGTTCACGCCAAGGCTGATGAGGAGAAGTTCGTCGCCGCTGGCGGCGGGGTCGAGCGCTTCGACGTGATGTACAACGATTTCGTCATCATCGGGCCCGAGAGCGACCCTGCGAAGATCGCCGGCAACGACGTCGACGCGGCGCTGAACGCGATCGCCGAAAAGAAGGCGCCGTTCGCTTCGCGCGGCGACGATTCCGGCACGCACAAGAAGGAGCTACAGCTGTGGAGGGACGCCGGGATCGACGTCGCCGCGGCCTCCGGCGACTGGTACCGCGAGACCGGCTCCGGCATGGGCCCGACGATCAACGCCGCCGTCGGCATGGAGGCTTACTCGCTCACCGACCGCGCCACCTGGATATCGCATGAGAACAAGGGGAGCTTCAAAATCCTGGTCGAAGGCGACGATCGGCTCTTCAACCAATATGGCGTCATCCTGGTCAGCCCGCAGAAATGCCCCTCGGTGAAGGCCGAGCTTGGCCAGGAGTTCATCGACTGGGTGCTTGGGAAGGGCGGGCAGGGCGCCATCGCCGGCTACAAAATCAACGGCCAGCAGCTTTTCTTCCCGAACGCGTCGCCGACGATGTAACCGATCCGTCTCACGGGCCGTTGTGGTGCACCGTGCCGAACCCTGAGACATCGTAGCCTCCGAGCTCCTCCGCCCGGCGGCTGAATTCAGGCGTGCGGCAGAAGGCAAGGAGCGTCTGGAAAGGCGCGTCAAAAAAATCCTTGCGCCAGACGACGAGGTCATAGCGCTCGCTCGCGAGCGGCACGAAGTCGAGCCGGTACTGCCGCGCCGCCGCCTCGATCGCCATTCCGACGTCGGCGCGACCGCTGGCGATCGCCTGCGCCACGTCAGCTTCGCTGCGCGCCGGTGGATCGAGCATCTTGACGGCCTCCGCCAGCCCGTCGTGTTGAGCGATGAGCGCGGCGAGTAGTTCCTGGCTGCCGGAGCCCGGCTGGCGCGGAACAAGCGTCCGGCCACGAAGGTCGGTGATCGCTCCGATTTTGGCCGGATTGCCGGACGGCGCCACCAGCCCCTGCCGACGCTTCGCCCATTCGACCGCCACGACCGGCTCAAGCGGCAGCGCCCTCCGCACGGCCTCGGTGTTCCAGCCGTCACCGCCGGGATTGACGACATGCATCCCGGCGGCGACCGCGTCGCCGCGGGCAAGCCGATCGAGCCCGTTGCGGCTGCCATCGAAGAAGACGGCGAGCCCTGAGCCTGAGGCGCGGAGCGCCCAGTCTAGGAGCGGATCATGGCTGCCGGCGACGATGGCTGGCCGCGCTCGAAAGGCCACGCGCGTGCCGCGGTATTCGGTATGGCTCTCCACCCAGGCGGCGATCGCGTCGCGCGGAAAGAGCAGCTTTCCCGTCACGCGGCTGAAGGGGATCTCCTTCTGCGCGACGAGATCGTAAACTTTTCGCTCCTTGATGCGGAGGAATTCCGCGACCTCGCTGGTGGTGAGGAAATCGTGCACGGCTGCTACTGCTGCCCTATCGCTGGCGTGCCGACCATAAAGACTCCCCGCCGGCGCACCTAGAGCGGTTTGGCGCTGCCAAGGTCGCTCGCCGCCGGCCTTGCCTCCCCGTCCGCGATGATGCAGATTTGCCGCCGGAAAAGCTTTTCCGTACGGGCTAGGAAAAGCTTTTCCTGGCTTTGGTACCACTGTCCCGTTGGAAGGTGTTACGCCGCCTAAGTCCAAGCACGGACGACTAAAACCGCTCCGGTCGCGGTGTGCCCGCCGCCGGTGTGAGCCCTAGGGAGGTTCAAGATGGATTTGTCCGGAACCAGGCGGGCTGTCCTGTGGACAGCCGCCGCACTCATCTCACTTTCAACCACGGTGTTGAGCGTCGCGCCCGGCGCGTTCGCGCAAGAAGGCGTCGACGACGGAACCCGCGTGACCATGTGGTCGCGGGCGGCCACCCAAGCGCGCGCCGCCGCACTCGTTGAAGCCTACAACGCCACACACAAGAACCAGATCGACGTCACGTTCGTCCCGACCGACGACTACCAGACCAAGGTCGGGGCGGCCGCTGCCGCCGGCGGGTTGCCGGATCTCTTCTCGGCGGACGTGGTGTTCATGCCGAACTGGACTTCAGCGGGGCTGTTCACCGACATCACCGACAGGATCAACGGCCTGCCCTTCGCGGAGAATATCGCGCAGGCGGCGATCGACGTGTCGACCTGGGAGGGCAAGAAGTACGGCCTGCCGTTCATCGTCGACCTGTCGGTCTGGATGTACAACAAGAAGCTGTTCCGGGACGCGGGCCTCGATCCTGAGAATCCGCCGAAAACGTTCGGCGAGTTCGTCGACGCCGCCCGCGCCGTCGGCAAGCTCGGCGGCGGCGTGTCCGGCACTTTCTTCGGCGGCAATTGCGGCGGCTGCAACGTCTTCACGTGGTGGCCGATCTCCTGGGCCGACGGCGAGCCGGTGATGAACCCGGAGGGCACCGAAGCCAATCTGAACAGCGAGACGATGCGCACCATCTACTCCGCGTTCCGCGACATGGTCGCGGACGGCACCGTGCTGATGCCCGATTCCGAAACGGAGGCGGGGCCGACCTGGACCGGCTACTTCCCGCGCGGCATCATCGGCATCATGCCGATGCCGGCGAGCCTCCAGGGCATGGCCAACGACGCGCTGCCCGACGAGGATATCGGCGTGACGTCCATCAAGGGCATCAAGGGTGGCGAGTCAACCTTCGTCGGCGGCGACGCCATCGGCATCTCGCGCGACAGCAAGGTTCCCGATGCCGCCTGGAACTTCATGGCCTGGCTGGTCGGCGAGGAGGCGCAGGTCGAGGTGGTCGCTAAGGGCGGCAACGTCGTCGCCCGGCCTGACCTCGCTGAGAACAAGTACAGCTCGGCCGATCCGCGCCTGGTGATCTTCAACTCGATCGCCGGCAAGGGCCAGACGCCGTTCGCGAAGAACTTCGGGGCGACTTACAAC
>JBOHKB010000143.1:0-5500 GCA_050728815.1 Propylenella sp. | reverse complement strand
GATCTTGAGGCCCCATTCGCCGAGTTGAGGGCTGAGCAGAATGGCCTGGAACGTCAGCCATTCCGAGACGAAGCCGTTGAGCGGCGGCAGCGCCGAAATGGCGACGCAACCGATAAGGAAGGCGGCGCTCGTGAGCGGCATGCGGTGGATCAATCCGCCGAGTTTCTCCAGATCGCGCTCCTTCGTTGCCGCGAGCACCGCGCCCGAGCCGAAGAACAGCAGGCTCTTGAACAGCGAATGATTGAGCACGTGGAAGAGCGCGGCGGTCAGCGCCAGCGCCGCGCCAGCGGTCTGCTGGTTTGCCTGGAACGCGAGCGCGAGCCCCAGCCCTATGAAGATGATGCCGATGTTCTCGACGGTGTGATAGGCGAGGAGCCGTTTCAAATCGTGCTGCATGAGCGCGTAGAGGACGCCGAGCGCCGCGGTGATGCCCCCGAGCACGAGGACGACCAGGCCGGCCCACCAAGTCGGCGTGCCGATCAGATCGAAGACGATTCGCACGAAGCCGTAGACCGCGACCTTGGTCATCACGCCGCTCATCAGCGCCGAGACGTGGCTCGGCGCGGCCGGGTGCGCGAGCGGCAGCCAGACATGCAGCGGCACGAGCCCTGCCTTCGAGCCGGCCCCGGCGAGGGCGAGCGCGAGAACGAGCGCGGCGATGGTCGGCGCATGCGCTTCGGCGCGGATCGCGGAGAAGGCGTAGCTTCCGTCGGGCCCGGCGAGGAGGCCGAAAGCGAGCAGCAGACAGAATGTGCCGAAGCCCGCCATCACCAGATAGATGTAGCCGGCCCGCGCGTTGTCGCTCACGCGGTGATGCGAGAGCACCAACGCCCACGAAGCGAGCGACATGAACTCCCAGGAGACGAGGAAAGTGAAGGCGTCGTCCGCCAGCACCACAAGATTCATGCCGGCGAGAAAGGCCGGATAGAAGGGCAGCACGCGGCCGGGCGAGGATTCGTGCCGGCCATAGCCGAACCCGAAGAGGCTCGCGCCGGCGGCGCCGAGATTGACCACGGCGAGAAAGAAGGCGGAGAGAGCGTCGAGCCGAAAATGTGCTCCGATCCACGGCAAGGCGAGCGGCAGCCTCATCGTCGCCGGAGACGCCCCGGAGAGAAGATGTGTCAAGGCGTAGGCGAGCAGGCCGACCGAAACCAGGCCCGTCGCCAGGTAGAGCGCATCGGAGGCATGGCGCGAGCGGCCGAATCCGATCGCCGCGAGGCTGAACGCGAGCAGCGCCGCCACCGACAGGAGAGGTATGCTCATGCTTTCAGGCGAACCCCCCGCCCGCCGCGCTGACTGACCGCTCCCTCCCCGATCAGCTCGATGCCAGCCGCATCGATTGCGGCGATCAGCTTCATCAGGGAATCCACATTGCCGCGGACAACCCCGTCGCTCGCCTCCATGCGCTGGATCGTCGGCACCGACAGCCCCGCCAGCTCAGCGATCCTGCGCTGATCGAGGCCGGCAAGCGCCCGTGCCGCTCGCAACTGAGCCGCAGTTATCAAGTCTCAGGCATCACTTATTGGGATGAATCCCCGACAACTTGGCCTTACGACGTGTGCCGTCCGGCCGCAACACAAATTCGCTCGCGACGCCTGCGACCGTCGGTCCGGTGGGGGCTCTGGTCAGCTCGCCAGGGCTGCGCCGCTGGCGGAGAAGAGGTGGTGGGCGCCGGCCTTGAAATCGATCCCCACGCGCTCGGAGGCTCGCGTGGCGATCTGCCCCTGTACCTCCACGACGAGGGTCTGGCCGGACGGAAGCGCCAGGTAAAGGAACGTCTCGCCGCCGAGATGCTCAGCAATCTGCACCTCGCCCTTGAGCATTCCATCGCCGGGATCGACGATTTCGAGATGCTCGGGGCGGATGCCGACGGTGAGCGCCTCGCCGATCCGCGGCGCTCCACTCGCCGGAAGGGCAAACGACAGTCCGTTCTTTCCCTTAAGCTCCATCGCGCCGTTGGCCATGCCGGCCACTTCGCTTTCGATAAAATTCATGCGCGGCGAGCCGATGAAGCCCGCGACGAAGAGATTGGCCGGATGGTTGTATAGGTCGAGCGGGGTCCCGACCTGCTCGATGACGCCGGAGCGGAGCACAACGATACGGTCGGCGAGCGTCATCGCCTCGACCTGGTCGTGGGTGACAAAGATCATGGTCACGCCGAGCCGCCGGTGTAGGCGGTTGATCTCCACCCGCATCTGCACGCGAAGCTCCGCGTCGAGGTTGGAAAGCGGCTCGTCGAAGAGGAATATGCGCGGTTCGCGCACTATGGCGCGGCCGATTGCGACGCGCTGGCGCTGTCCGCCGGAGAGCTGGCCCGGACGCCGTTCGAGCAGTTGCTCGATCTGAAGAATCTCCGCCGCCTCGGCGACGCGGCGTTTGATCTCGGCGCGCGGCGTCCGCATCGTCTCCAGGCCGAAGGACAGGTTCTTGCGCACCGACATGTGCGGGTAGAGCGCGTAGGACTGAAACACCATGGCTAGGCCGCGCTTAGCGGCAGGGACGTCGTTCACCCGCTCGCCATCGATGTGGATGTCGCCGCCGGTCGCTTCCTCGAGCCCGGCGATGATCCGGAGCAGCGTGGACTTCCCACAGCCAGAGGGACCCACGAAGACGACGAACTCGCCGTCGTCGATCTTGAGGTCGACCCCGTGGATGACCTCGACCGCGCCGAAGCGCTTCTTCACCCGCCTGAGCTCTAGGCTCGCCATCACGCGATCCGATTCATTGCATCGTCAGCGCTTCAGCGCACCAAGCGCCACGCCGCGGATGATGAGGCGCTGGAAGGCGAGGAACACCGCGAACACGGGCACCAACGACAATGCCGACATGGCGAACAGCTCGCCATAAAGCGACCCTCCTCCGCTGGAGTCCTCGAAGGCTCGGAGCGCAAGCGGCACGGTCCAGGTCCGCATGTCGTTCAAATAGATCAGCGGGCCGAGGAAATCGTCGTAGGTCCAGATGAACGAGAAGATGGCCGCCGTCGCCATCACCGGCGTCGAAAGCGGCAGCATGATCCGCCAGTAGATCCGCCAGGGCCCGCAGCCGTCCATCACCGCGGCCTCGTCGATCTCGCGCGGGATGCCGCGGAAGAACTGCACCATCAGGAAGATGAAGAAGGCGTCGACGGCGAGGAACTTCGGGACGACCAGCGGCAGGAAGGTGTTCACCCAGCCGAGCTTCAGGAAGAGAATGTACTGGGGCACGAGCGTCACGTGATACGGCAGCATCAGCGTGCCTAGCATCAGCGCGAACCACATCCATTTCAGCCGAAACTCCAGCCGTGCGAACGCAAAGGCGGTGAGCGAGCACGCAAGCAGATTGCCGATCACCGCGAGCCCGGCGACGATGAAGGAGTTCATGTAGAACGTGGTGAAGCTGACCCGCAGAGCGCGCCAGCCGTCGAAATAATTGCTGAGATCGAAGTTCGTCGGCAGCGCGCCCGGTTCGCTGAAAATGAGCGATTCCGGCTTGAACGAGCTGCCGGCCATCCAGAGCAGCGGATAGAGCATGCCGAATGCGGCTGCGATCAGGAGACCGTGGCGCAGAACCGATCGCCAGAGCGTGGTCCGTTTCGACGAGGCGCCGCCGTTCATCATCGCCCCTCATCCTCGTAGTAGACCCAGTAGCGGGAGGTGAGAAAAGCGATTGCGGTGAATATCCCGATGATGATCAGGAGCAGCCAGGCGAGAGCCGAGGCGTAGCCCATGCGGAAGTTGGCGAAGGCTTCGAGGTAAAGATAGAGCGTATAGAACATGGTCGAATCGACCGGGCCGCCGGTCCCACCGGAGACGATGAAGGCTTGGGTGAAAGCCTTGAACGCCTCGATCGTCTGGAACACCAGGTTGAAGAAGACGACGGGCGCAAGAAGCGGCAGCGTGATCCTGAAGAACTGCCGCAACGGGCCGGCGCCGTCCATTTCCGACGCTTCGTAGAGATCCTGCGGAATCTGCCGCAGGCCGGCGAGGAAGATGATCATCGGCGATCCGAACTGCCAGATCGCGAGCACGATCAGCGTCCAAAGGGCATAGGACGGGTGCGTCACCCATGAAGGGCCGGAGTAACCGAGGGTCAGCTCCATCAGCTGATTGATCAACCCCGACCCGCCGAATATCTGCCGCCAGAGCACCGCGATCGCGACGGACGCCCCGAGCAGCGACGGCAGATAGAACGTGGCGCGGTAGAAGGCCACACCGCGCACCGCCCGGTCGAGCACCATGGCGAGGGCGAGCGCGACCGTCAGCCGGAGCGGAACCGCCCACAGCACGTATTGGAACGTGACCGTCAGCGCGTGATGCAGCCGCGTGTCCCGGAAGAACGCGTACTCATAGTTCTTGACGCCGGCCCACCGCGCCGGCGTGAGCAGGTCGTAGTCGGTGAAGGAAAGGTAGAGCGAGGCGATCGTCGGCCCGAGCGTCAGGCAGAAAAAGCCGATCAGCCAGGGGGTCAGGAACAAGTAGCCGGCGCGATTGCGCCGCCAGGACTTTGCAATGCGCTCGCCAAGGGGGGGCGCCGCAACGAGGCGGCGCCCGACAAGTGCAGCTTCGTGGGTCGTAGTGGCCATGGGCCCGACCCTTAGATCTTATGCGCGTTCGAGCGTCGTCTTGGCGAAGTCGTAGAATTCCTGCGCCCCGGCCTTGAGATCCTTCTGGCCGAACGCAATCGCCTCGAAAGCCGGCCGTATCGCACGGTCTATCTCGCCGGCGCCCTTCGGTGGCGGAGGCGGCAGCGGGCTCACATGTGTCGCCACGACGTTCAGATATTCGATGATCTTGTTTTCAGTGACCGTCAGGACCTCGCTGATGCGCTCGCGAACGCTGGCGTCGCCGGTAACCCCGCGCTCGATCAGCAGGATGTCGTTGGCCTCTTCGTCGGTGATGAAGAAGTTCAGGAGCTTTGCGGCCGCGGACGGATCGGGAGCGTTCGCCGCCATCGAAAGGAGCATGGACGGCTTCAGATACTGGCCCGGTGTGCCGCCGGACTGATTCGGAATCATCACGATGCCGATCTCGTCCTGCGTGAGGTTTTGCGCGGCCACGAGCTGATTGGAGTGGAGGAAGTTGAACAGGGTGTTCCTGATGATGAGGCCGTTCTCCTCCATCTTGCCGGTATCCATCGCCGTGACGTCTGCCGGCGGCGCCAGGCCCGACTCCTGCAGGCCCAGGTAAAAGCCCCAGAAGTCTTCCAGATCCTGGAGTTCGAAGGCGAGTTTGCCGTCCTCGGTGTAGAGACCCTTGCCGCGCTGGCGGGTCCACGTTTCGAGCATGTTCTCCTGATTGCCGCGACTCGCCACGAACCACATGCCCTCGGGCAGCTTGTCCTTCACGCTGTTGCCGATCGCGATGAAGTCGTCATACGTCCAGGTCGTCTGATCGGGCAGCTCCACGCCGAGCGTGTCGAATACGGTCTTGTTGTAGACCCACGACATCGAGTTGGCGCCCATCGAGATGCCGTAGAGCTTGCCGTCGACCTTGCCTGAGTCGAGCTGGTTCCGGTCGAAATC
>JBOHKB010000142.1:0-10375 GCA_050728815.1 Propylenella sp. | reverse complement strand
GGGACGGTGAGGGCGGGCGGGGGGAGGGGCTTTCTCGGCTGCGGGGCGGGAGCGGGCGCGCGCGGGGCCTGCCGCTTCGTATCCGCCGGCACAGCGGTGGCGACGCTCTCGGCCTCTCGCCGGAGTGCCGCTTCCGCGGCGATCGCCTGCGACTCCGCGAAGCGGTCGACCGGCGCCTCCGACAGCGCCACGTCGACGCCAGCCTCTGCATAGAAGCGGAGGAGGTCGATCGGATCGGGTTCGCTCGGCGTTTCGGCGGCCATGCGCGTTCTTTTCACAGTCGATGCGGAGAGGGAAGGCCGCAGCCCTCCCTCCCCCTTGCGGGGAGGGTGCCGAGCGCGTCAGCGCGAGGCGGGTGGGGTTCCAAGCGCAGCGATCCACGCCCGGCAACCCGACCCGTCATCCTTCGCGCTTTGCGCTCCGGATGACACCCTCCCCGCAAGGGGGAGGGAGACAGCGCTGGTGGACTTGGCGGACCGCCCTGTCTATCCCGGCTTGAGGAGAAACCGCGAAGATGCCGGACCCAGACGCGCCCCCTGAGCGCGAGAGCATGGAATACGACGTGGTGGTGGTGGGCGCCGGGCCGGCCGGGCTCTCCGCCGCCATCCGCCTGAAGCAGCTCGACCAGAACATCTCCGTCGTCGTGCTCGAAAAGGGCTCGGAGGTCGGCGCGCATATCCTCTCCGGCGCGGTGATCGACCCGGTGGGGCTCGACCGGCTCCTGCCGGAATGGCGCAGCGAAGAGACGCCGGTGAAAACGCCGGTCAGCGAGGACCGCTTCCTCTGGCTCGGGCCGTCGGGCGCGGTCAGGCTGCCGAATTTCCTGATGCCGCCGCTGATGTCGAACCACGGCAATTTCATCGTTTCGCTCGGCTCGGTCTGCCGCTGGCTCGCAACCAAGGCCGAAGCGCTCGGCGTGGAGATTTATCCAGGCTTCGCGGCGGCGGAGCTTCTGACCGACGGCGAGGGCCGTGTAGTCGGCGTCGCGACCGGCGACATGGGCGTGGCGCGCTCAGGAGAGCCCGGGCCGAGCTACCAGCGCGGCATGGCGCTCTTGGGCAAATACGTGCTGATTGCGGAGGGCGCGCGCGGCTCGCTGGCGAAAGAGCTGATCCGCCGTTTCGGACTCGGTGAGGGCCGCGAGCCGCAGAAATTCGGCATCGGACTGAAGGAGCTGTGGGAGGTCGATCCGGCGAGGCACCGGCCTGGCCTCGTTCAGCATACGTTTGGCTGGCCGCTTGGAATGCGGACGGGAGGCGGCTCATTTCTCTACCACTTCGACCGGAACCTTGTGTCGGTCGGCTTCGTCGTTCATCTGAACTACAAGAACCCGTGGCTTTCGCCCTTCGAGGAATTCCAGCGCTTCAAGACGCACGAGGCGATCCGCGACGTCTTCGCGGGCGGACGGCGCATCGGCTACGGCGCGCGGGCGATCACCGAAGGCGGCTTTCAGAGCGTGCCGAAGCTCGCCTTCCCGGGCGGGGCGCTGATCGGCTGCGCTGCGGGCTTCGTCAACGTGCCGCGCATCAAGGGGACGCACAACGCGATGCTCTCGGGCATGCTCGCCGCCGAGCACGTCGCGGCTGCGCTCGCGGAGGGCCGCGCGCATGACGAGCTCGCAAGCTACGACGCGGCGTGGCGCGGCTCGCTGATCGGGCGTGACCTGAAGCGCGTCAGGAACGTGAAGCCGCTCTGGTCGCGCTTCGGCACGCTCGGCGGCGTCGCGCTCGGCGGCCTCGACATGTGGGCGAACCAGCTTCTCGGCCTGTCGCCGTTCGGCACGCTCCGTCACGGCAAGCCGGATTCGGCGACGCTGCTTCCCGCAGAGAAATGCAGGCGGATCGAATACCCGAAACCTGACGGCGTGCTGACCTTCGACCGGCTCTCCTCGGTGTTCCTGTCGAACACCAACCACGAGGAGGACCAGCCGGTGCATCTCCGCGTCGCCGACCCGGTCGTGCAGAAAGCGAGCGAGCACGACGTCTATGGGGGGCCGTCGGCGCGCTATTGCCCGGCGGGCGTCTACGAATGGGTGGAGGAGGGGGGCGAGCCGCGCTTCGTCATCAACGCCCAGAACTGCGTCCACTGCAAAACCTGCGACATCAAGGACCCGAACGGGAACATCACCTGGGTCCCACCGCAGGGCGGTGAGGGACCGATCTACGTCAATATGTGATGCTTGAACTTACGCCGCCTTTCCGCCGCGCGACGCCCGAAGATGCGCATGCCATGGCCGAGCTCGGCAACATGGCGGGCGACGGCCTGCCGCTGCATCTATGGGGGAGACTGGCGGAGCCTGGCGTGGACGCGTGGGAGGTGGGCCGGCAACGGGCGCGGCGAGAGGAGGGCGCGTTCTCCTATCGCAACACGATCGTCCTTCAAGAGGCGGGCAAGGTTGCGGCGTGCCTGATCGGCTACCGCGAGCCCGATGCGCCCGAGCCGATCGACTACGACAAGATGCCGGCCATGTTCGTGCCGATGCAGGAGCTGGAGAACATGGCGCCGGCGACCTGGTACGTGAACGTGCTTGCGGCCTACCCGGAGCACCGCGGCAAGGGCCTTGGCACGCAGCTGCTGGCGCTGGCGGACCGGCTTGCCGCCGACGCGGCTGCGTCCGGCCTGTCGATCATCGTCAACGGGGCGAATCGCGGCGCGCGCCGTCTCTACGAGCGCTGCGGCTACCGCGAGATCGCCACCCGCCCGATCGTGAAGGAGGATTGGGAGAACGAAGGCGAGGACTGGGTGCTGCTGGTGAAGGAGCTTTGAGTTTCGCCGCCGCGTTGATTGCGAGCGGCGCTCACGGCGCGAGCGGCGTGCCCTCGTAGACGTCGGTGAGCTTTGCTTCGAAGCCGAAGGCGGGGAGCCCAAGCACATCGTCGAGCGAGCGGAGATCGGTCCTCGCCCACGCATCCTCGCGCGACCACAACGCGACATGCACCGAATCCTGGTCGATGGTCAGGCAGTAGAGATTGTCGGGATGGCTCCGGTAGAGCTCCACCTTCCGCCCGATCATCTCGGCGGTGTTGGATGGCGAGATGACTTCCGCCGCCAGAAAGAAGCTGTCTGCATAGTATTCGCGCGCAAGATCAGCCCGACAGACGGCAATGTCTGGCTGCGGATTGAAGTCCCTGACGCCAGGAATGCGTAGCCCGACGTTTTCGAAGGGGTAGAGATCGCGGCTCTTTGCCTTGAGCGCCTCCTTCAGCAGACTCTTGAAATTGTCGGTGAGGCGTTGATGCAGGAAGTTCGCTGGAACCATCATCATCGCAAGTCCGTCAACGAGCTGCCAGCGCTCCTCGTCCGGCCGCGTCATGTAGAAGTCCAGGAACTGGTCCGCGGTCCAAAGGCCGCTTCCTGCGTCCTGTGGTTTCTGTTTGGCGAGCACGGTCATGGCGTCACTGTCTCAACCTGAGAATAGCATGGCCGAGAGGCGGCCTCTCAGCCCTTGTCCTTAACCTTGTAGCGCCCCGTCTCCGGGTCCTGCGTCAGCGTCTCCTGCGGGCGCTTGCGCGCCGCCTCCACCTCGCGGTCGACGCGCGCCATCTCGCGCTTCAGCACCTTCCACGCGTACCAGCCGATGATGAGCACGGCGCCGATGATGATCAGTTGCGGCATCGCTGGGTCTCCCTAGAAACGGTATCGCTCCCAGAGCGCCCGCTCGTCCAGATCGGCAAGCAACCGCTCGGCGAATGCCGCGCCGATCGCGCCGCCGATGCCGACGCCCTTCCGCCCGAAGAAGCTGCGTTCGGCCGAGAAAAGCTTCAGGCGCACGTTCTCGCCGTAGCGCTCGCGAAGCACGGAGCGGATGTCGCCGGTGCGGTCGGCGAGACCGAGCGACACCGCCGTCTTCCCCGACCAGAACTGACCGGAAAAGATGTCGGAATCGCGCTCCTTGGCGAGCACTTCGCCGCGGCGCGCGCGCACGATCTCGATGAAATGGTCGTGCACTTCCTCCTGGATCGCCTTCAGCCGCGCCACGTCCTCCGGCTTCTCTGGCTGGAACGGGTCGAGGATGACCTTGGCGTCGCCCGAAGTATAGACGCGGCGCTCGACGCCGAGTTTTCGCATCGCGTCGACGAAGCCGAAGCCGGCGGTGACCACGCCGATCGAGCCGACGATCGACGCCGGGTCGACGACGATCTCGTCGCCGGCGCAGGCGATCATGTAGCCGCCGGAAGCGCAGACGTCCTCCACGAAGACGACGACCGTCTTCTCCTTCTCCTCGGCGAGCGCGCGGATGCGCTTGTAGATCAGGTGCGATTGCACCGGCGATCCGCCCGGCGAATTGATGAGGAGCGCGACAGCAGGCGCCGGCTTGATGGCGAACGCCTTCTTAAGCAGCGGCGCGACGCCGGCGAGCGTCAACCCGGATTGAAACCGCGCGACGCGCCCGATGGTGCCGGCAAGCCTGACCACCGGGACAACGGGCGCGCCATACCCCGGAAAAAGCCGCTTCAGGTTTGCCTGCATCGGTTCGAGAACGGTCTCGCGCCAGTTCGGTTCATTGTTTGCCATGGCCGGAACATGGCGCGCGCCGGCGGATTGCGCCAGCCCCTGTCGAATGAGCGACCAAGTCCGGCGATTGGCAGGTCCTCTCCCAGAAGGGGAGAGGGGGATTCCACACTCGGCGAGAGCTAATTGATGAGGCTCGCGGTTCCGCGCAGGATGGCGTCGGCCTTTTCCGTCCAGCCGCCGCCCGTTTCGTGCAGCACGAGCCCCGGCAGCAGGGTGAGGGGCGCGCGGCTCGCGCGCGAGGCCGTGACGACGATGCGGCTCGCGGGCGCGTCGGCGGAAGGATGCGCCGGAAGGATGCGCGCGCCGCCAAATGCGCCGGAGATCGCGTCGAGCACTGCGGGCAGCGCATCCGCGCGGTGGATGACGCCGAGCGTGCCGCCGGGACACAAGAGGGCGGCGGCTGTCCGGCACCACGTCTTAAGCAGCTCGGCGTTACCGACATAGGCGGCACGCTTTCCCGCGTCGGGCGACTGGCTTACCGGGCCGGGCAGGTCGAAGGGCGGGTTCATCAGCACCCAGTCGGCGGCCTCGTTCCCGGCGACCGCATCGCGCACTTCGCGAGTGTCGCTTGCATCCGCAGCCACCACACGCACGCGACCCGCAAAGCCGGCGTTCGCCGGAAGCCGCAGCGCCGCTTCCGCCAGCGCGGTAAGCTCTGGATCGCGCTCGACCGCCACCGCGCGAAGCGCCGGCGCCCGCGCCGCGGCCGAGAAGGCCACCGTGCCGACGCCGGCGCCGAGGTCGACCAAAAGACCTGACGCGTCGGCGGGAACGACCGCCTGGAGGAGCGCCGCGTCGAGCCCCGCGCGGTGGCCCTTCTTCGGCTGCACCAGCGCCACGCGCCCCCCCAGGAAGGAGTCGATCGTGTGCGGCGGGAGCGCCACCGTGTTGCTCACGAAAGCTCGCGCTCCAGCCCCGCATCGGTCAGGATGCGGCGCGCCTCCTCGTGCATGTCGTCCGCGACCAGCACACGGCGCGGCAGGACGCCGATCGTCCCTTCGAGGACGCTCATGTTCCGGTCGGCCACGTGGTGCGGGATGCCGGCCTCCTTGAGGAGCGCCTCGGCGAATGAGAGGACGACCGGATTGTTGCTGCGCAGAAGTTCGATCACGCGACGAAGGTAGCCGCATCCGGCGGGTGCGCGAAGAGCAGGGCGGCGAAATTCGAGGTTTTGCGCCAATCTGTCACTTGCCCGGCCCGTGCGCCGCCCTATGGTCCGGAGAAATACGGGGAGTGCCGTCTTGGGCGTCGTCCTGTCCTTTGACGAATACTCGGAGGAGCGGGCCTCCATATCGCCGCTGGTGGAGATCACCGCGGCCGGCATGCAGCGCGTGAACAGCCTCGTGGTCGAGCGCTCGCAGTCGGACGTCGCCCTGATACCCGAAGTCGCCCGATACCTGATCGATTCCGGCGGCAAACGGCTTCGCCCCATGGTGACGATCGCGTCGGCCTACGCTTGCGGCCAGCGCGGCGACGCGGAGGTCAAGCTCGCGGCGAGCGTCGAATTCATGCACACCGCGACCCTCTTCCACGACGACGTGGTCGACGAGAGCGACACCAGGCGCGGCAAGCGCACTGCGCGGCTCGTCTGGGGCAACCAGGAGAGCGTGCTCGTCGGCGACTTCCTGCTCGGGCAGGCGTTCAAGCTGATGGTCGAGGTCGGGTCGCTCGATGCGCTCGCCGTGCTCTCCTCAGCCGCCGCGACGATCGCGGAAGGCGAGGTGATGCAGCTCACCACCGCCAAAAACACCGAGACGACCGAGGACGAATATCTCGACGTTGTGCGCGCCAAGACCGCGGTGCTCTTCTCCGCCGCGGCGGAGGTCGGCGCCGTCGTCGCCGGAGCGGATCGCGGCGTGCGCGCCGCCTTCCGCTCCTACGGCGCCAATCTCGGCATCGCCTTCCAGCTGATCGACGACGCGCTCGATTACGGCGGCCAGACGCCGACGCTCGGCAAGGATGTCGGCGACGATTTTCGCGAGGGCAAGGTGACGCTCCCGGTAGTTCTCGCCTACCGCCGCGGCACCGAGCGCGACCGCGAATTCTGGCGGCGGACGCTCGTGAACGGCTCGATCGCCGAGGAGGACCTCGCCCACGCGGTGCAACTTCTGGACCGGACGCGCGCGATGAAGGATACTGTCGAGCGCGCCCGTCACTACGCGGCGATGGCGCACGATGCGCTCGCGCCGCTTCCCGACGAGCCCGCCAAGGCGGCGTTGCTGCAGGCGCTCGCTTTCTGCATCGCGCGCGCACACTGACGTGACCGAGGCCCCCGGAGCATTGATCCTCAAGGCCGCTCGCTGTATCCCGGCGCTGCCGGGGGGTGAGGAGTACGATGACGCGACTTACACGACGCTTCCTGCGGGCGGCCGCGCTGGCGGCGGTTGCTTTGCCGGCGCTTCTTGGCGCGCCGCTCATAGCCGCGCCGACCCCGGAGAACGCCGAGCCGGGAACGCTCGCAGGCGCCTATCTCGCGGCGCGGACGGCGGACGTCGAGAAGGACGTCGAAAGCGCCGCGCGCTTCTATCGCCAGGCGTTGAAGATCGATCCGGAGAACCTCTATCTCCTGGAGCGGTCGGTGGTCCTGAGCGCAGCCGCCGGAGACCTGGACGAGGCCATCGCCTTCGCCGAGCGGCTGAAGCAGGCGTCGCCCGACAGCCACGTCGCGCGGCTGGTCACCGGGGTCGAGCAGATTCGCGCGGGAAAGAACGCCGAGGCGGTCGAGAGCGTGGGCCAGAAGGGCGGGGGCGTGCTCGCCGACCTGACCGGGGCGCTCCTGACCGCCTGGGCAGCCTTCGGCGCCGGCGAGGCGGAGAAGGCGCTGGGCGATCTCTCCGGGCTTGCCGGCGAAGCCTGGTACGAGCCCTACAAGCTGCTGCACACCGGCTATATCGCGCTTGCCGCAGGGCGGACCGATGAGGCGCTGAAGGCGCTGGAGGCGGCCGTAAAGCAGGACGGGAACGCCGTCCGCATAACCGAAGCCTACGCCCGCGCGCTCGACGCCGCCGGGCGGACCGATGAGGCCGTGAAGACGCTCGAAGACTATATGCAGCGCTTCCCCGACGACGTGCTCGCGCGCGCAGCGCTCGCCTCGGTCCGAGGCGGCAAGGGAGCGGAGGAGGCCGTGCGGACTGCAGTCGAAGGCGCCGCCGAGGCGCTTGCCGGCGTCGGCGCGGCGGTTGGGCAGGAAGGCGGAACCGAGGTCGCCTACCTTTATCTGCGGCTGGCTCTGCACCTCGATCCGAACATTGCCGGCGGCCGCGCCGCGCTCGCGCTCGGCAGCCTGTTCGACGCCAACAATCAGGGCGAGGCGGCCATCGCCGCGTACGAATCGATCGCGCCGGACGCTCCCTTCCGTTCGCTCGGCAAGCTCAGCGCCGCGCTCGCGCTCGACCGCATGGAGAAGACCGAGGATGCGGAGCGCGCCTTCAAGGCGGCAATCGCCGGCGACCCGGACGACATCCAGCGCTACGTCTCCTACGGCAATATGCTGCGCGGGCACGAGCGCTTCGCCGAGGCCGCTGATGTCTATACCGAGGCGATCGCGCGCGTGCCGGAGCCCGGGGCGGCCGACTGGAGCCTCTTCTACTATCGTGGCGTCGCCTACGAGCGCACCAAGGCTTGGGAGAAGGCCGAGGCCGATTTCAGGCGAGGGCTCGAGCTCAGCCCCGACCAGCCGCTCGTGCTGAACTATCTCGGCTATTCGCTGGTCGACATGGGGCGGAACCTCGAAGAGGCGATGGAGATGATCCGCAAGGCGGTCGAGCTGCGGCCGAACGACGGCTACATCGTCGATTCGCTCGGCTGGGCGCACTATCGGCTCGGCGACTACGAGGACGCGGTGAAGGAGCTGGAGCGCGCCGTCTCGCTCCGCGCCGAGGATCCGGTCATCAACGATCACCTCGGCGACGCCTATTGGAAGACCGGACGCGCGCTCGAGGCGCAGTTCCAGTGGCGGCACGCGCGCGATTTCGGCGCCGAGGCGGAGGCGCTCGACATCGTGCTGAAGAAGATCGCCGAGGGAAAGCTGATCGAGGCGGAAGCGGAGCCGGTGGAGCCGGAAGCGGCGGAGGAGGCGGCGGCGAAGCCGGTCACGCTCTATACCGTGAAGCCCGGCGACTCGCTCTGGACCATCTCCGCGGCGCTGCTCAAGTCCGGCGAGGCGTTCGGCCGCATCTTCGACGCCAACAAGGACAAGCTGACCAACCCCGACATGATCCAGCCGGGCATGGAGCTCGTCATCCCCGGCGAGATCTGATCGGACCTTGCTGAAAAGCGTCGAGCGCCGCGCGCCCGCCAAGGTCAACCTTGCCTTGCACGTGGTCGGTCGCCGCGCCGACGGCTATCACCTCCTCGACAGCATCGCGGTTTTCGCCGATTGCGCCGACGTGATCGCGGTCGAGCCGGCGGAGGAGCTGTCGGTCGCCGTGTCCGGCCCGTTCGCGTCGCATGCCCCCGCTGACCGGAGCGATCTCGCCTATCGCGCGGCGGAGGCTTTCTGCACGCATGTCGGGCGCGCGCCCGCTCTGCGCATCCGCGTGGAGAAGAACATACCGGCGGGCGCGGGGCTCGGCGGCGGCTCCGCCGACGCGGCTGCGGTGCTTTCGGCACTGGACGATTTTTACGCGGCCGGCGTTCCGGCGGACGAGCTGTCGGCGATCGGGCTTAGGCTGGGCGCGGACGTGCCGATGTGCCTTGCCGGCCACGCGCTCCGCGCCCGCGGCGTCGGCGAGGAGATTCTTCGGATCGAAAGCTGGCCGCCGCTGCCGCTGGTTCTGGTCTGGCCGGGGCGGGCGGTTTCGACCGCCGCGGTGTTCTCGGCGCTCGACGATTTGCGGTCCGGGCAAGGCGCTGAAAGCTCCCCCTTGCGGGGAGGTCGATGGTTGCAGGGCAACCATCGGGAGGCGGTAGGGGAGGGCATGCCGCTCCGGGAGCCGCCCGCCGCAAAGACGGTTGCCGCTCTCGCGGCTTGGCTCGCCGGCTGCTGCAACGACCTCGAAGCGTCGGCGCTCCGGCTTGCGCCGGAGATCGGCGACGTGCTCGCCGCGCTCCGCACAACGCCGGGCTGCCTCCTCGCCCGAATGTCCGGCTCCGGCTCCGCCTGCTTTGGGCTTTTTCGTGAGACGGCTGACGCCGAGGCCGCCGCCGCACAAATCACCGCAGCCAGGCGCGATTGGTGGGTGCGGGCGACCATGGCGCATTGACGCTTCGGACTATGTCGACGCGCAGCTCCTTCGTCTAAAGGAGAAGTTGTATTCAACGTTGACGAGAGTAATGATTGCGTCACGATTGCGGTGATGCCGTTTTGGGGGGCCGCACTGTGACGGCGCTTTGCGTTTTTCGATCCGGCTTCGGTCTGCGGACTGTTCTCATAGCGCTTGTTGTCGCCCTTGGCGCGCTCGCAACCACGATGCCGGGCACGGCGGCGGAGGACGTTCGCTTCGTGCCGCAGCTTAGCCTGACCGACCTCGCTCCACTCAAGGTCGCGTACGCGCCGAACGACGAAACGCTGTTGTTGGTCGTCAACCAAAACGGCCGGATCGATATCTTCGACATCACCAGCGTGGACCGCCCGGTCAAGATCACCGAGATCGCCGCTGGCGCCCGCGATGCGGCGTTCTCGGCAAAGGATGATCGGGAGGAGTTGAGGATTGCGTCGGGCGGCTTAGACGGCACGGTGCGGCTGTGGACGCTCGACGGCAAGGCCGCCGCCGAGCCGTTCACGGGGCACGAGGGCCGGGTCTGGAGCGTGGCGTTTTCGCCGGATGGGACGCGCATCGTCTCGGGCGGCGAAGACGGCACGGTGCGGCTGTGGACGCTCGACGGCAAGGCCGCCGCCGAGCCGTTCACGGGGCACGAG